>NZ_JABSPU010000099.1 GCF_013214815.1 Gilvibacter sp. | reverse complement strand
ATTACCCGTAGCCACATCGCTGACTTGCGCTTTCAAGTTTATAGAAGGCTTACTGGGTGATCGTCTTTTAAACTCGGCAATAATACCGCTCTCACTACTTTCAAGTGCTTGTTTTAGCGAAATACAAGGTCTGTTAAACAGCGGTGCTGCTTCCCAATAGCTTTCTGGGAAACTTTGTTTTCTGCGGACAAGATCCTGCTGTTGTTGTTTTACAATACGTTCTAAAATGTCCATATTATGCGTTGGTTAGGGCTACCAATTTATTTAAATGTTGTTCTGCTTTTCCGCTTTTCAGGGTTTCCAGCGCTTTCTCAAAACCTTGCTGTGGAGAACAAGCTGTTACAGTCGCGATGGCCATTCCTGCATTAGCGGCCACTACGTGATTTTGTGGGTCGGTTCCTTTGCCGGAAAGTACTTTTTTAAAGATCTGAGCAGCTTCTTCTACCGTGTCTCCTCCGAAGATATCCTCCGCAGCTATACTGGCAACGCCAAAATCTGTTGGGTTGAGCTGCTGCTCAAAACGATTGCTGATCACACGCGTAGGCCCTGTTAATGAGATCTCATCATATCCATCTAAGGCGTGGAGAATGGTATAGTTCTTCCCAGATTGTTGGTACAAATAGCCGTAAACACGGGCTAGTTCTAAATTGAAAACTCCAACCAATTGATTTTGAGGGAACGCCGGATTCACCATAGGGCCCAACATATTAAAGAAGGTCTTCACTCCCAAAGCGCGTCTAATTCCACCCACATTTTTCATTGCTGGGTGAAACAGTGGTGCATGCAGAACACAAATATTGGCTTCGTCCAAACAACGTTTCAAAACGTCTGTGTCATTGGTGAACTTAACTCCCATATGTTCCATGACATTGCTACTGCCGCTTACGGAAGACACACCGTAGTTTCCGTGTTTGGTCACCTGGACTCCAGAGGCCGCTGTAACAAAGGAAGCCAAGGTGGATATGTTGAAGGTGTTCTTTCCGTCTCCGCCGGTTCCGCAGAGGTCGATGGTGTTGTAATCTTCTACGGGAACGGCAATACAGAGTTCCAAAAGTGCATCGCGAAAGCCTTGAAGTTCATCTACCGTAATGCTACGCATCATATAGACCGTCAAGAACGCAGCGATCTGTGCTTCGTTATATTGTCCTGCAGAGATATTGATCAATATCTCTCGCGCTTCGTCTTTACTCAAAATTTCCTGATTGATCAGGCGATTCAAAACAGCTTTCATAGCTTTAGTTGTTTTGGTTTAACCAGTTTTTGATCATGCTCTTCCCGTGCGGAGTTAGCACGGATTCCGGGTGGAACTGTACCCCACGCAGATCGTACTCTTTATGTCTTAAGGCCATGATCTGTCCAGACTCATCCACTGCGGTGATCTCTAGCGCTTCTGGGAAGTCTTCCCGTGCTACCACCCAAGAATGATAGCGCCCTACTTGGAAGTTCTTAGGTAATCCTTCAAAGAGGGGCTCATCATCTACCAAGCGTTCCACATGGGTACCCACGCCGTGAAATACCTGATCCAAATTGATCAGCGATCCTCCAAAGACCTCGCCGATTGCTTGTTGTCCTAAACAAACGCCAAGCATAGATTTGGTAGGCGCGTAGCGTTCCACAACGTCTTTAAGAAGCCCGGCTTCCTCTGGGATCCCTGGGCCTGGTGATAGTACAATTTTGTCAAAGGCTTCCACATCTTCTAAGACAAACTGATCGTTTCTCCAAACGGTTACGTCGTCTACGAACTCGCGGATATAGTGTACCAGATTGTACACAAAACTGTCGTAATTATCGATCACTAATATCTTCATCTTATAAATTTTCTGCGAGCTCTAAAGCCTTGTTGAGCGCTCCTAATTTGTTATACACTTCTTGTAATTCTTTCTCTGGATCACTGTCGGTCACAATTCCTGCACCAGCTTGATAATGCAGCTGGTGATTTTTACTCACAAACGATCGGATGATGATCGCGTGGTTGAAATTCCCTTTAAAATCCATGAAACCAATGGCACCACCGTAAAAACTGCGGTTGATGTTCTCATACTTTTCCAGTAGTTGCATGGCCATGTGTTTTGGTGCGCCACTTAGAGTTCCTGCTGGGAAAGTGTCTGCGACGATCTGCATGGTGGGAGTTTCTGGATGTTTAACTCCAACCACTTTACTGACCAAATGAATCACGTGAGAAAAGAACTGTACCTCTTTATAGGTAGCCACTTGAATGTCTGTCCCGTGACGACTCAAGTCATTTCTAGCAAGGTCCACAAGCATAACGTGTTCGCTGTTTTCCTTCTCGTCTGCGGCCAATTCTAGGGCCAGAGCAGCATCTTTTTCATCGTTCCCGGTACGTCTAAAGGTTCCAGCAATAGGGTGAATCTCCGTCATTCCGTCCTTTACAACCAGTTGCGCCTCGGGAGAAGATCCGAAGATCTTAAAGTTTCCGTAGTCAAAATAGAAGAGGTAATTAGACGGGTTCACACTTCTAAGGGCACGGTATACGTTGAATTCATCTCCCGTAAACTGTTGCGAATAGCGCTTAGAGGGAACAATTTGAAATACATCTCCGCGGTTGCAGTGTTTTTTGCACTGAGCGACCAATTCTTTAAACTCTTCATCGCTGCAGTTCGTGGTCACTGCGCCATCTTTTTGAAAAGGATATTTTTTGTTGGTGGTACTTCTGATGAGTTGCTCTAAGGTATCCAGGTTATCATCGGAATCATAACAATGCGCAAACAAATACGCCTGATTGTTAAAGTGATTGATCGCGATGATGTTTTGATAAACGGCGTAGTAGATATCTGGAATCTCCAGATCCCCTTCTTTCTTGCTAATGGCTATATCTTCAAAGTATTGGACAGCATCATAAGCAATGAATCCAAACAAGCCGTGATTTATGAATTTGTAGTCTTCACTGTCCACGTCAAAACGGGCAGCAAAATCTGCAATTTCAGCAGGGACATCTACCTCTGAAGTTATTTCTTGTTGGGTGGTTGATCCATCTGGAAATTCACAGGAAATATTGCCGTTAGCTACTTTTATACTGGCAATAGGATTGCAGCAGATATAGCTAAAGCTGTTGTCATTGGCATGGTAGTCACTACTTTCCAGCAGCAAGCTGTTCGGGAATCGGTCCCGTAATTGTAAATAGATGGAGACGGGCGTTAAGGTGTCCGCCAGCAGCTGTCTACTGTGAGTCTTTAAGGTAAATCTTTGCATGTTTTCCATAAAAAAAGACCTGTCGTGAGCGACAAGTCTTTGGTATTTTTAACGTATACAATCAGACGATCAGCTTCACGAGCTAGGGCTTTGAGCTGACCACCACCAGGTATATACGTTGATTTGCTTCATTTGATTCCAAAGATAAATAGTCTTGATAAAAAATCAAACTCAATGGATAAAAAAATCCCGCCTTATAAAAGCGGGATTTTCTCGTGGGAATGGATCCTATTAAAAGGACAAATTTACCGTCAGGTCAAAATCATCATAGATGGTCTTGTCCCCAAGATTGTCAAAGAAGCTACCAGAACCGTAACGCACATCGAACTTAGAACGGTCAATGGTTACATTAGCAGTCATATCAGCACCATTCTTAGTGATGTCAAAAGTGATCGGGTTTGTTTTTCCCTTGATCGTTAGATCTGCAGTTACTGTATAGGAGTTACCATTGCGGGCAGCACGCTTTACAGCAAGTTTTGCAGTTGGGAATGCCTCAACACCAAAGAAGTCGTCCGACTTTAAGTGTCCTTCTAGCTTTTCCTTCCCTTTTCCTGCTTGCAGGTCAGTTACGTTAATACTGGTCATGTCAATAATGAACTCTCCACCAACCATGGTTTCTCCGTCCATCATGAAATAGCCGCTTTTAAGGTTGATTGTACCTTCATGCTGTCCAGTAACTTTTTTACCTACCCAGGTAATGCTACTGTCTTTAACCATTAGCTTTTCTACCGTGGTGGTATTGAATGCGCTAAAGGCGATGGCTAGCAACAACAAAGCTGCTGTTTTTACGTGATTTCTCATTAGAGTTGTTTTTAAAATTTATGAATGTATGTTATTTAAATAGGTATTCAATTGTTCCAGTTCGCCCGAATCCAATTGATTGAGCATCTGCTGATTGTTCGCTTCAACGATGGGGTCTAAAACCTTGAGAAGTTCTAAGCCCTCCGTCGTGATAAAGAGCTCCACCTTTCTGCGATTGGTGGCGCAGACCTGTCTTTTGACCAAGTCTTTCTTCAATAGTTTATCAATGAGACGTGTGGTGTTGGAATTGCGATCTACCATGCGCTCTGTGACCGTAGACAGGTTGGCAGGATTGCTGCCTTGTCCACGTAAGATGCGCAATACATTATACTGCTGAATGCTCAACTCATAACTTTTTAGGATACGGTTTACCGATTCTTCAATCATGCGAGCGCGATACATTAAGTTGATCACCGTTTTGGTGTGCAACTGCATCGGCTTTGTGGTTTTTATAATAGATTCTATCTCCATAATTGTCTCAACAACTATTGTATGTACAAATGTAATATGAAAAATTCAATCCAAAAGGGTTTTAACAGAATTTTAATGGAGGCTGAGGTGTTAAATCTTTGAACGAACTGTTAAATGATTTTTACTTGCCTTTGAGAATGAATATTTTTAATGGATTTAAAATCATCAGCTTGAATCTGTTCCAGAAATATTTTTTAAGTGCAATCTTAATATTCTTAACACTTTTTACCTCGTGTAAAGAGCAAAAAGAGGAAGAGTCGATTGCAGAATCAGCTCCGACAGAAAAGGAGGTAGAAGCTACAAATAGCTCAGACTCTAAAGTTCCTATTTATAAATTTGACGAGTTTGAGCCGCTACTCAACCAGGATGACGGCAACATTTATGTGGTTAACTTTTGGGCCACTTGGTGCAAGCCGTGTATTAAGGAACTGCCGTACTTTAAAACCGTAGGGGAAAAGTATGCGGATCAGAATGTAAAAGTGCTTTTGGTGAGTATTGACTTTCCGAAGTTGTTGGAGAAACAAGTAATCCCTTTCATTGAAAAGAACGAACTGAAATCTCCAGTAGTCCTTTTGGACGATACCGGCGCCAATGAGTGGATTCCCAAAGTGGATGAAAGCTGGTCCGGAGCAATTCCAGCTACAGTGATCTATAAAGGAGACCAGCGCAAATTTTTTGAGCAGTCGTTTACCTTAGAAGAACTTGAAAAAGAATTAAACACCTTTCTGTAAAATGAAAAAATTAAAGAATATCGCAGTAGTTGCAGTCTACGCCTTGGTGGCGACCATTGGACTGAGCAGTTTCACCAATTCCGAAGGTTATGGAATTGGAGACCAAGTAAAAGATGTAAAACTCAAAAATGTAGACGGTAAAATGGTTTCCATGGCCGACTACAAAGACGCCAAAGGATTCATCGTGATCTTTACCTGTAATACGTGTCCTTATGCGGTTGCGAGTGAAGATCGCATCATTGCCTTGGATAAGCAATTTAAAGGGCAGGGGTATCCGGTGATTGCGATTAACCCAAATGATCCTGCCGTTCAGCCCGACGATACCTTTGAGCTTATGCAGCAAAAAGCAAAAGACAAAGGATTTACCTTCCCGTACCTTTATGATGAAAGTAGCACGGTCTATGCTCAGTTTGGAGCTAAAAAGACTCCACATGTCTACTTACTCCAAAAAGAAGGTGGAGCCATGGTAGTGAAGTATATTGGCGCTATTGATGACAGTGTTCGCGACGCCTCTGGAGTTACAAAAACCTATTTGGAAGATGCTGTAAATGCCTTGATCGCCGGTAAAGAAGTGCCAGTAAAAGAAACGCGTGCCATCGGTTGTTCTGTGAAAGTATAATCAGATTCAGCATAAAACATCAAAAGCCGTTTGCAGAAGTAAGCGGCTTTTTTTTGTTTAGGCCTTTAGAGTGTGTCTAAT
The DNA here is from genome assembly GCF_013214815.1 of Gilvibacter sp. Taxonomy (GTDB): domain Bacteria; phylum Bacteroidota; class Bacteroidia; order Flavobacteriales; family Flavobacteriaceae; genus Gilvibacter. The sequence goes on along the minus strand of NZ_JABSPU010000099.1, from coordinate 469 downwards.
CTTGAATTTTTGGCTTTAATCTTGATGTTCAGCTGTTTGAAAATTATCGTTAATCCCCATTAGCAGTTAGATTCGAAGGTTTTTTGTGGAATTTCTTGTGAAAATTATTCCGTATATCCTTAACTTTGAAATACTAAATGCTCTTAAACAAAGTTTATTAGTTATGACCGATCTTACAAGCGCAGCCTGGCAGGACCAAATTGCGCAAGACTCTGAAGCCGTTATTATCGATGTTCGCACCTCCGACGAGGTTGAAGAAGGCTATATTCCAAACGCCTTACACATGGATATCTACCAGCCTCAAGCTTTTATGGAGGCAGTGAATGCTTTAGATCCCAATAAAAATTATTACGTCTATTGTCGTTCAGGCGGACGCAGTGCTCAAGCCTGTGCTGTTATGGCTTCTGTTGGAATCAACAATACCTACAATCTATTAGGGGGATTCTCAGAATGGAATGGAGACGTAGCC
>NZ_JABSPU010000098.1 GCF_013214815.1 Gilvibacter sp. | reverse complement strand
CCTTCTTTATCCCCAAAATGATTGCGGATATTGCCCCGGGTAATATCTCGATCAAACACGGGTTCATGGGCCCGAACTACACCACTGTATCCGCATGTGCATCATCGGCTAACGCCATGATCGATGCTTTGAACTATATCCGATTGGGTCACTGTGATGTGATCGTTACGGGTGGTTCCGAAGCGGCAGTTACCATTGCAGGTATGGGTGGTTTCAATGCAATGCATGCCCTTTCCACAAGAAATGAGAGTCCTGAAACTGCGAGTCGTCCTTTTGACGCTACGCGCGACGGATTTGTTCTCGGTGAAGGAGCAGGCGCATTGATCTTGGAAGAATACGAGCACGCAAAGGCTCGTGGCGCTAAGATCTATGCTGAGGTTCTTGGTGGTGGCATGTCCAGCGATGCCCACCACATGACTGCACCGCATCCCGATGGTATCGGAGTGGAGGCCGTAATGCTGAACTGTTTAAAGAATGCAGGATTAAATCCAGAGGAGGTTGATCACATCAATACTCATGGAACCTCAACACCTTTAGGAGATGTTGCTGAACTTAAGGCCATTTCTAAAGTGTTTGGAGACCATGCGAATAACATCAGCATCAATTCTACAAAGTCAATGACTGGGCACCTTCTAGGAGCTGCCGGAGCTATTGAAGCCATCGCTTCTATCTTGGCGATGCAGCACGACTTGGTTCCTCCAACGATCAACCACACTACGGTAGATGAAAACATCGATCCGAATCTAAATCTTATACTCAACAAAGCAGAGTCACGTGAAGTGAAAGTTGCCATGAGTAACACCTTCGGTTTTGGAGGGCATAACGCTTGCTTGTTGTTTAAAAAAATGGAGGCGTAAGACGGAATGACTTCCATACGAAACATATTCAATTCCCGTGCTGAAAAGGACGGGAATTTTTTTCGCGTTATAAAAAAGATTCTGGGCTTTGCTCCGGGGAATTTGGCCTTTTATGAAGAGGCATTTACCCACCGTTCCATGAATCAAAAAGATGACGACGGCATACAACAGAACTATGAGCGTTTGGAGTTTTTAGGCGATGCGATGCTGGGTGCTGTAATTGCAGCTCATCTGTTTAAAAAAGTTCCGCATGGCAATGAAGGTTATTTGACCAAGATGCGCTCTAAAGTGGTGAGTAGAGAGCATTTGAACGAGTTGGGAAGAGACCTGGATCTGGTCAGTTTGGTGCGCACCAATATCCCAGTGGAGAATTTCAGTGGAAACATTCACGGCAATGTTTTTGAAGCATTGATCGGAGCGATTTATCTAGACAAAGGCTTTAAGCATTGTGAGCGTTTTATTCACAAGCGCGTCATTAAACCCTATGTAGACATTCAAAAGCTAGAAGGGAAGATCATTTCCTATAAGAGTTTGCTTATTGAGTGGTGTCAGAAGCATAAGAACAGCTTCAAATTCATGGTTTATGAGGACAACGGCAACGACGATCTCAAGCATTTTGCCGTAAAGCTCACGATAGATGATCGCGTGATGGCCAAAGCGCGAGCTACTTCTAAAAAGAAGGCCGAAGAGCGCGCTGCCAAGCGTGCCTACTATAAACTGCAACGCAGAATTGAAGGCGATAAGCAGGCTGCAGAAGCCGCCCAAACTCCTCAGGATAAATGAGTACGCTCAAGTTAGAATTGACCTTAGACGACGACCTGGACAACAGTGTTGTTGTTGCAATTCACTGCAGCGAACCTGACTTTAGAATGGCTTATAAAATCAACCAGATTTTGCAGCTCAATTTGCAACGAGAACCGCAAGATTTAGAGTTTGTCTATGCAGAAGGAAAGGCAGAATATCCCTTCTTTTATTTTGAGGATTGGACCCACGACAGGCAGTTCCATTTGGTAGCCAATTCCACGGAACTTTTGGTGGATAAACCCTTGGCTTTGAGTGCCGATCTCTTTGGAGAAACCGCTGGTCCTAAGGCGAGAAAAGTGCATTTATTGCCCGAATTAAAGCAGGCAGATTACCTCTTAAAGATAACTTCAACCAAGAATAACCATTCCGAAAACGTTATCGTTTCAAGAATTAACGAAATTGCTCAAGTTATTACCGCGTATGTCGTAGATTTACAATCGGTGAAATCGAAAAGCAACTTAATTTTTGAGTGATGCCTACCCAAAAGAAGACTAAAATTGTGGCCACTTTAGGCCCTGCTACTTCAGATCGTGAAGTGCTAAGAGATATGATCCTAGCTGGGGTCAATGTTTTTAGAGTTAATTTCTCTCACGCCAATTATTCAGACGTGGAAGAACGTATTGCCATGATCCGTTCTCTCAATGAAGAATTGGATATTTCCACTGCTATTCTTGCTGACCTCCAAGGACCTAAACTGCGTGTTGGGATCATGAAGGAAGAAGTTGTAGTGAGTCCCGGTGATACTATAAAGTTTTGCACGGGAGATGAGTTTGAAGGTACTTCGGAAAAGGTCTATATGAATTACGACCAATTCCCTGCTGATGTAAAGGTTGGGGAACGCATTCTTCTGGACGATGGGAAGCTGATCTTTGAAGTACTTGCTACCGATGGAAAATCAGAAGTAAATACCAAAGTGCTTCAAGGAGGACCTTTGCGTTCCCGCAAAGGTGTCAACCTGCCAAACACCAATATTTCCTTGCCAGCCTTAACGGAGAAAGACCGCGAGGATGCTGTCTTTGCTATTTCTCAAGAAGTGGATTGGATTGCGCTGTCTTTTGTGCGTCACGCAGACGATTGCAAACAACTCAATGCGCTTATCAAAGAGCACAGTGAATACAAGATCCCGATCATCTCTAAGATTGAAAAACCAGAAGCCGTTAAGAACATCGATGAGATCATCGCCTATTCAGACGGATTGATGGTAGCTCGTGGAGATTTAGGTGTGGAAATTCCTGCCCAGGAAGTTCCATTGATCCAAAAACAACTAGTTCACAAGGCTAAAAAGGCGCGTATTCCGGTAATCATTGCTACGCAAATGATGGAAACCATGATCTCTTCTTTAACGCCAACACGTGCTGAAGTAAATGACGTTGCCAACTCGGTAATGGATGGCGCTGATGCCGTGATGCTTTCTGGAGAGACTTCTGTTGGGAAGTATCCGGTTGACGTGATCAAAACCATGTGTAAGATCTGTAAAGGGGTAGAAGAATCACCGTTGATCAAGGTTCCACAGAACCCTCCGCATATTAAAACTAACCGTTATATCACGAAAAGCATTTGTTATCACGCCGCTTTAATGGCCAATGAGATCGATGCTCGTGCTATTTGTACCTTGACCAATAGTGGATATACAGCCTTTCAGATCTCTGCTTGGAGACCGGCTGCGCACATTTTGGTATTTACCTCTAACAAACGCATACTTTCGCGTTTGAACTTGCTTTGGGGTGTTCGTGCCTTCTACTACGATAAGTATGTCAGTACTGATGAAACTGTAGAAGACGTGAACCGCATTGCCTCTGCTAAGAATTATGTGGTAAAAGGAGATTATCTGATCAATCTGGCAGCCATGCCGATCGTGGATAAGGGAATGGTAAATACCCTGCGCGTTTCTCAGGTATAAAAAAAGACCCCGAAGGGCCTTTTCTTTCCATTAAACAGTCTATTTATAAGCACGGATCTGTTGGATCTTCATGCCTTTTTCTGTGGCCGTGATACTCACGGTTCGCTTTACCTTTTTGGCGTCGTAGCTGTATTGTAGCTCCACCAAACCATTGGCGTCTCGGCTTACGTTAAGCGCATCAAACCAGCTGTCAGTTTCTTTTTTAGGTCCTTTGAACTGTTGAGTCTCTTTCCCGGTTTGTTTTGGGAAGGTGAACTCGTTCGGGATATCAAAGATCTTCTGAGCGATGAAATAGGCTTCATGCCATTCAGCTCCAGGAAGCATTAGGGTCTCTGTATTGACCGGTTTGCTCGCTGTACCTCCATCAGCTTCTGTATAGCTCACATTCGGATAGACTTCCTTGAGCTCTTTGGCGTAGCCGGCTGGCAACATATCGTCTTCAGGAGGGAAGTACTTGGACAGGTAGCCGTTAAATACATAACCGCTTTTACGGTTGAAGTTGACCTTGTCCATTCCGCCTTTGATATTATTGACCTTCATGGTTTGCTGCGGTTCATGCTCAAGCACTTCAAGACGCGTTCCATAAGGGATAATGGCGAGCTTCTCACTGTTGAGGTTGTTGAATGCGCGTAAGCTCAATCCCGTGCGGGCTGTGACGTAGAGATAGGTCGTTTTGACTTCTTCCATCGCCTCACCGACTTCTTTGAAGTCTTCGGTCATGGCCAACTGTTCGTTGATCACGCTCTGCGTTTCTGATTCTTGAATTTCTTGAGGGGCTTCTTTACAAGCTACTAGGGTGAGCGCTCCTAAAAGAGCTAGGCTCGATAATTTTACTGTGTTCATCTTTGCAAGTTTTAGCGTTAATAAAAATGTTATCGTAGCTTTCTTTGCAAGGAATTGCAGTCTTTATTTTGGGTGTTGGATGCCCGGTTTGTTTTTATAACGTCGACGGACAAAATAAATTTTTCAAAGGATGTGCCAACTCTTGGTTTTTGGCCTTTTTTAGGACTTTTTTAACGAAAACGAGCTCATTTTGGTCAATTTCTACTCAATTTTGGACAATATTTGATCAATCCAATAGGTCTTAGAATCCAAATAATGATCGGGAGCAATCCCAATTTCTTCAAATTCCATGTATTTTTCATATTTCGATGTGGTCAAACCCAGAGAATAACCAAAACAAGGTGTAATTAAACTGGGTTTGGAATAATTTCCAAAACCATAAGCTAGCGCGCCACGAGTATTCTCTCCATAAGTGGTCAGCTTGAGTTGTTTTTTGGCTTTCAAGAGGAAGTGTTCCGCATTACTGCCCACATAGATGTTTTGAATCAAGTGGAATTCGAGATCCTTTTTGCGCTTTTTGAACAATTTTAGAAAGGGATCAGAAGTTCTTGGGCCTCCGCCGCCATTGTTTCTAAGGTCCAATATGACCTTTCCAGAGGTCAGTTTTTCTTCCAAGACCTGCAGTAATTCCATGGCCTTTTTATAGGTTTCATTGTCACCACCAAAATCGCCCAAACGCACATAGTGGATTCCGTTACCGTAGTTTTCATATTGAAAGGTGTCGCCTTCCAAATAGTAGTTGTTGGAAGCCCAGTCTGCAGCCGCTTCTTCTCGCACCCATCGCTCTGGATACAATCTTCCATTAACCAGATTTACTTCATTGCGCTGTGGTTGGTGCTTTCTATTGTAAAAGACGCCTGAATAATATTCGCCTGTTTTGCGCAAGGCAAACTTTAAGGTACCCGCCGGCCAATCTTCGTGTTGACTTTCCAGTATATATCCACCGTAATCAAAAGTGGCATCATTAATCTTAACCACTGCTACACGATATACTCCTGCCAGATCATAAATTCCGGTGATCGGGTCATCAGTTGTGGTCACAGCGTTTGAGGTCAAGGCCTCCGGAGAACCGGCGTAAAAAGGACTAAGGCTTGTATAGTCTCGATCTTCATTGCGGTCAACTATATAAATATGATTGTCTTTAACCACATCCAAATAGGTTTGTAAGTAGTACAAACAGTTCAGTTCAATATTCTCATCCTTAGCGATCATATCCTTTAGGCCTGCAATAAGGACTCGGTCCGCCATAGGGGACTTCCATTGCGATTTGAAACTTGGAGCAGCTTTGGCCTGCTCGGCAACATAGTCCAACTCGCTGGCGCAGTTGCAATCCTGAGCAAATCCAACACTAAAAAATAAAAGGAGTAGTAGGCTAAAAGTAGCTTTCATGAAATGATGGTTTTATGTGATATTAATAGTGATTTGGGGAAATTGTTACACTAAAATTCAAATTTTAATTGTTCGCTAATGCTGTCTTTTTCTATGGGTTTGTCAGATTTGTCATTGTTCAAATTGGAGATGGATATCCCCAGTAATCTCACTGATTCTTTGAGCTTTTCTTGATACAAAAGCCCTTTGACTTCTTCCAAGATAAGCTCGGCGGTCGCAATGTAAAAGGGCAGCGTTTTGCTTCTAGTTTGAAGACTGAAATCACTGTACTTGATCTTTAAGGTGACCGTTTTCCCAGCGATCTCACTCTTGCCCAAACGACGCTCAATCTCTTCTGCAATGCCTTGCAGACGTTCCAACATAAACACTTCCGAGGTTATATTTTCACTAAAAGTGCGCTCTGCAGCAAGGGATTTTCGTGTTCGGTCCGGCTTTACTTCAGACCTGTGGATTCCGCGGACTACATCAAAATAGTACCCTCCACTCTTACCAAAGTGCTGGTCTAAGAATTCTCGGGAGCGCTCTTTGAGGTCAGCACCAGTAAAAATTCCCATTTGATACATTTTCTCTGCAGTGACCTTGCCCACTCCGTAGAACTTGCGAATATCCAAGGCTTCTAAAAAGGCCTCTACCTCTTCTGGTGGTACTGTTTTTTGTCCGTTGGGTTTATTGACATCACTGGCCACCTTGGCAATGAACTTATTGATAGAGATTCCTGCAGAAGCATTCAGGCCGGTTCGCTCTTTGATCTGTGCACGGATCTCACGGGCTATGAGTGTGGCGCTAGGGTTTCCTTTTT
>NZ_JABSPU010000097.1 GCF_013214815.1 Gilvibacter sp. | reverse complement strand
CAGAAAGTTTGAGGTAGAGAATTATGAAAAAGCCGTCCTTTTGGTTGATGACCAATACGTCAAGACCTTGAGCGGTGGTACCTACAGATTCTGGAAAAACGATACCAGCATCAAGATTGCCAAGGTTGATATGCGACAACAACAGTTGGAGATCGCGGGACAAGAATTGTTGACCCAGGATAAAGCGACCGTTAGAGTTAATTTCTACGCGCAGTACAAGGTTACTGATATTGAAAAGGCTTTGCTTGAAAACAAGAACTACGAAAAACAACTTTATGTAGTCTTGCAATTGGCATTGCGTGCTTTCATTGGAGGATATACTTTGGATAAACTTTTGGAGAGCAAAGACGAATTGGCAGAAATGGTTTTGAAAAAAGCCAAAGAAGCCGCTGCTGCTTTGGGAGTTCAGATCTTGAGCACAGGTATCCGTGACATTATCCTTACGGGAGAAATGAAGCAGATCATGAATCAAGTATTGATGGCTCAAAAGCAAGCGCAAGCCAACGTAATTACCAGACGTGAAGAAACTGCTTCTACCAGAAGCTTGCTCAACACGGCCAAACTTATGGAAGACAACGAAATGTTGTTCGCCCTTAAGGAAATGGAATACGTAGAGAAGATCGCAGACAAGATCGGACAGATCACCGTTGCCGGTAACGGCGGTGTTGTCAAGCAATTGAAAGAGATCTTCGAGCTCAATAAATAACAAAAAACCCCGGCCATTTGGCCGGGGTTTTCTTCATCAACTAACTAAACATACCTACTTTACAGTGAGGGTATATTGTGGTGTTTTATTCAGCGGACAGAAGTAAACATACTCGCCAGCTTCTAGATGCACAACGTTGGATTTTTCAGTGGTTCCTTGCGCAACTACTTGAGTTACGTAAGCCGACTTGATGTGGTTGGCAGGATCTGATGCATCAGCACCTTTAGGCACTAATACAAATCCTACGTCCACGCCCGCGTTGTTATTGGTAATGGCAAAAACATAATCACCAGCTTTAAGTTCCACGCTTTGTTGCGTGAATTGCCCTTTGGTTTGTTCAAGAGCAACAGTTTGGGCCTTGTCATTCATGCTTTTCTTCATGGTATCTTGCGCTTGTGCGTTAAGTCCAGCGGTAAATACAAAGGCTAATGCAATTAATAAAGTTCTCATAGTTTCTATATTTTTTTTGGATTGATTATTAAACAGTTTGTAGGGTCAAAGGTTGTGCTGCAGGGAAATCTACAGGTACATCCGTGGTTTTGTGTAGGTAGTTGGAGATGGTTTTATCACCGACCAACACTATAGTATCTACCAGGTTCTCTTTGGTGTAACCCGCATTGAAGAATTGCTCCAAAGCTCCTTCAGAAGCTGCACCACGGTTTTCTGTTACGTCTTTGGCCAAGTTTGCCAAGGCGTTAAGTTTGTTGTCAAAAGATGCCGCTCCAGAGCGCAATTCTAAGATCTGATCATCATTGAATCCGTTCATTTTTCCAATAGCTGTGTGTGCTGCTAAGCAATAGCTACAATCGTTTACTTGACTTACCGCCAAATTGACTACTTCTTTTTCTTTAGCAGATAGTGAAGTCTTGCTGTTGGATAGGGTTAAATAGTTGCCTAATGCGTTTTCACTGTAAGCATAAGTGGCATATAGATTTGGAACAAATCCCAATGCTCCTTTCAGCTTGTCAAAAATGGCTTGGTTATTTTCACTTACTTCTTCTCGAGTAGGTACGTTAAATGATTTCATTGTATTTCGATTTTATGTTTGTAATTAATTTGATAGGACAAAATTGCTTAAAAACTAAGCGGCAGACCATGTAAAAAACTCCTTCAATCATGTCAATAATTCCTTAGATCATAAAGAAGTCCTCATGCTGCTGAATGGCCTTTCGGCCTCACAATAGAAGTCGTGATGGCTCTTAGAGGCACAGTGCGATTTTGTGTTTAATTTTATAGTTTTGGCTTTGTTTCTATTAAATTTCGTTGAAATAAGCTCAAAAATGGAAGGAATCGCTTTCATATCGTTCATTTTAATGTTCAATACAAAGATGCGATCATAAAAAGGTCCTGACGATGGAGAAGTTTCCCTAGCGCATGTAAATAATTCCCTAAGCGCTCAAGGTCTCTTTGGAAGCTTTAAAAGCTGATGGAGGCATGCCAGTATTCTTCTTGAAGAGTTTGCTCAGATGTGCAGGATCGTCAAATCCCAATTCATAGGCGATCTCTTTACTGCTCAGATCGGTATAGGTCAAGAGGCGTTTCGCTTCCAAAACAATGCGTCCGTGGATAATTTGCAAAGGAGTACTGTTAAACTTTGCAAAGGAATTTGCCAAGGTTTTGGGTGACTTGAACATTTGTTCAGCATAGAATTTTACGCTGTGTTCATTTTTAAAGTGGGTTTCTACCAACATATTGAACTTGCGCAAAAGGTCTGATTTCTTTTTGTGTTGCTGCGGATGGTCTCCAGCATTGAGTAGGCGAGTGGTCTTAATGATAAAACGCGCCATCAACATCCGAAGCATTTCTGCTTGAACACGATCTTGATTGTCCATCTCTTCCAAAAAAATCTGATGCAAGAGTTCAAATTTCTCTTGCTCTTCTTGAGAGAGATTGACTAAAGGGATATAGTCATTACCAAAGAAAAGATCTCCATCGCAGCCCACAGTTTTGTCGTGATCTTTGATACAATAAAATTCACGGTTGAATTGATAGACGCGCAAAGCGCCATCTGAATTGAATTGCACGTATTGAATTGGGGTAAGGGCCAAAATTTGATTGGCCTGCAATAAGATGGGTTCGCTGTCTACAATGATCTCAACGCCAGATTCTAGCGCCCAGATAAAACTGTAAAGACCAATTTGCTTGGGGGAGTCGAATTCTTTTAAAACTTGCTGATCGCCAATTTTGAGCAATGCATCTGTAGAGAATTCGGTAAAGGTGGTAGTTTTCATAAAGCAATGGTCTCAAAAAGAGATCAAAACTTACACTTCAGCAAAAAAAACAGGCCGCAGTTTTACTTGCGACCTGTCAGTTAAAAAATCTACTTGTCCATTCGTACAATTTTAGGAGTAAAGGTTCCCACTACAGCTACCAACTCTTGTTGATTTTGCATCACGCGTTTAATGTCCTTATAGGCCATCGGTGCTTCATCAACACCGCCACCAATCAGACTCACCTCATGCGTTTTGAGCTGCTGTTTCACTTGGCTTTGGGTAAATTGCTCTTTACACGCTCTGCGTGAATGCAATCTACCTGCGCCGTGTGAAGCGGAATTCAAGCTATCTTCATTTCCCAATCCGCGGACAATATATCCTGGAGCGGTCATAGATCCTGGAATGATTCCCAAAACATCTTGACCAGCAGGAGTGGCTCCTTTGCGGTGCACAATGCGCTCCACTCCGTTTACCATTTCCTTCCAGGCGAAATTGTGATGATTCTCAATTTTCACCACGGCTTTGCTTCCGAGTAGCTTCCCGATACGATAATGAATATCATCGTGACAAGCTTTAGCGTAATCGCCAGCCAAATTCATGGCCAACCAGTACTCTTGCCCGTCATGGGTATCCATATCCAGCCAAGCCAAATGCTGCACATTTTTGGGCAGCGGGCACTGTTTTGATGCCAGATACGTATAGTGTTTGGCAATGTTTGCACCCAAGGCTCGTGATCCGCTATGAGACAATACGCCTAGGTATTCACCTGGAGGCAATTGAACTTGAGGATCCTCTTCAGTAATGGTTACCAAACCAAATTCCACAAAGTGGTTTCCTCCGCCCGAGGTTCCGAGTTGTCTAAACGCCTTGTCTTTAAGTCGCTTTAAAAGCGGAATCTCCTTAAATGCCGCGCGCTCAAAGAGCTCGTGATCGTGCTTTTTAGCATGCGTCTCATAAGGGCCAAATTTGGTGTGATCTCTCAAGATGTTTTCCAACATGGCCTGTTTTCCACGCAAGTAAGAAGCACTCATCGGATATACCGTCAAACACATGCGGCAACCAATGTCCACACCAACTCCGTAAGGAATCACCGCGTTTTCTGTCGCCAATACGCCACCAATAGGCAAACCGTAACCGGCGTGCGCATCGGGCATCAGAGCTCCTGAGACCGCGATTGGCAATTTCAAAGCGTCGTACAATTGATACTTGGCCTGATCGTCAATCTCATTCTCTCCGTAAATACTAAAAGGAGCTCGCGTATTGCGCAGCTCGTGCATACGCACTTCCACAGGCTTTATAAGGCCTTCCGCTACTTTCCCCCATATGGGGTCACCCATGAACTTTTGTGGGTCGCGCAAGACCTCCTTGGCCGCTTCTAGCACGCGAACTTTCTTTTCGCGTTTGTGGTATCGGTTAATGATCCCTAAAGCGATATTTACGGTATTGTTCTTAGGAAAACCGATCCCGATCAGGTCTCGGCCTTTTAGTTTATTTCCCATGATACATCTTCTTTTATCAATTGATCTGCAGGGTAGTGCTTAAGGTTCCTCAGGGTTTGCTTTACCTGCTTGTTCTCTTTTTTAAAGCGGAGGTAATTGTCAAACTTATGGTCCCAGTGATAACGATTAAGCACTTGCTCGGCTTCATAAAATCCGGGTTTGAGCAGCTGCGAATCAATCCAATCCAGTTCACTTTCAATTTCAGGGTCTACAATTCTAGAATGCGTGACATAGGCACGACTGAACTTGATCTTGTACACGCCCTTGGGAATGCGAACGTAGAATCGTGTTATTAATTTATGACTTTTTTCGTGTCGGAATTGGAAGGGCGTACACAAGCCTTGGGCTTTTTGGCTCAATTTATTGAACTGTCTTTTGCTCAGCGTGGGTAGGTTTCTGTGGATGTAAAATCCTCGAGTCGCCTCATCCCATTGCTCTTGAGCATCTGCCTTGGTTTTTCCCCAATGATAGGTCTGCATTTTTGCAAAGACCTCCATGATGGCGGCTTTATAGCGGTATCGTTCCACTCTACGAGTAATAACGACCTCTCTAAACCAACCGTGTCTAATGGGTTTTTCCAAAGCGACATAACCCAACTTGCGTTTTTCCATCCATAGGTTGCGTCGTCTTTTAAACAACCTCCGAACTTCTTTTTCTCGTTGTTGTTTGATATGAACGGGTTTCAATTGTCATTATATCAGTTTCAATTGGTCCCGGGACGTTGAGAAGCTCCATCAGTAAGCATAAAAAAAACGTCCGAAACTTTAAGGGGCTTCGGACGTTTTCACCATCTGATGGATAGTGTCTATTAGAAGACGTCGCGAAGCATGAGCATATCCGCAGTTTGGATTTGCATCTGTTTAAATTGATTTGCGTATTGCATATTGCTTCGATTTTTAATGAGTTGCATTATTGCGCTGCAAAGATGAAATGGATTTTAATAAAAACCAAATAAATTATTGATAATGAGACAGTTAATATTAATTTTTGAGATGTAGAATTCCGCTTCGTTACTCACGAAGTACAGCATTTGACCTTAATTAATTGAGGCTCTGATATTTTAGCGTCCAACTACATTTTTTCAAGCGGGTCAAAAATTTTTCAAAAAAAAACGTCCAATTTTCATTGGACGCCTTAAAGTGTGTTTATTTCTGATCTATATCCATAGCTATTGCCGGTGGAAAGCCTCTAAAGCATCCGTTTTGTATTTAGACAATTGCATCTGCATGGTTATAAATTTATTTCGTTTTGTGAGTGGCAAAGATGCCATTTTTTATCAAATTGGCAAATTCTGTACCAAAACGCAAAGAGAAACAGCCCTTGCTTAAGTTGTTGAATCGACAACCTAAAACAAGGACTGCTCTAAAAAAAGCGCTAAAGTTTAGTTGCAAGTCACTCCAGAGACAGAGGGGTCACCACAAGGGAATGAACCTCCGCTGGCCCTAAAACATTCTTCATCGTATACATAATCAAGTTCAAAGTCGCCTAAAGTATTCCAATCACCCGTACCGCATTGCCATTGGGTTTGCACCTCTACATCGTGTGCGCCGGTCGGTGGAGTACGATTGGCTGTATCGTCCTGGTTTACAAATACCCACGGCCCGTTGTAAATAGTAGTTGTGTTCTGTCCTCTCCAACGCAATCTAAATTGAATGTCATGGAAGGAATCGTTGGTCACGGTCACTTCCTCGTGATTAAATCCTCGACTACCACATTCTTCAATTACGTAATCTGTGGTATACCCCATTTTGGCTAGGGAGTTATCTTTCAAATATCGAATGGTGTAGGCTATAGGAGCTCCAGGATTGGTTCTGCTGTATACGGCGTTCTCTCCTGTAATGATGTAGTTTAAACTACCGGGTCCGTCTTCAATGTTGGCAGCGTCGACGGCGCTGGTAGCTACTTCGGCATTTCCACCAATGGTAATGATACTCATGCTGGAGTTTTGAAGGACTTCATCATAAGAAGCCGCTAAGGTTCCTGTAGCATTATTAAAGCCACTGCCGTATTCCAATACAGCGTCCAAATTGATGGAAGTATCCATATTAGTAGTTTCCATACGCACCATGATAATACGACCGTAGGCTACGGAGGCAACGTAAGCCGGTGGCGTATCTGAGTTCATGATTGCCTGAACTTGTTCCAGAGAAACATCGGTTCCAAATACGGCTGCCGGAGAAACGGGTGTATCCATAGTAACGGTGTAGAAGACCTGTTTAAATGCTATAGAAGCCACGCGTACTTCTGTATTGGATTCATAATCAAATTGCGCTGCAATAGATCCGCTGGCCCATTCTGCATTGAGTCCGACGTCAAAACTCAACTGCTTGGAAGAATAAGAAGTAGCAGATTGATAGGGAGAGTAGGCTTCATTGACATAACCGTGTTGATAGGCGTTGTCAGTCCGCCATTCTAGGGCAAC
>NZ_JABSPU010000096.1 GCF_013214815.1 Gilvibacter sp. | reverse complement strand
AAAGCCGAGTAACATTCCAAACCCTATAGCGCGATGCGCCTGTTCCAAGGTCCCTGTAAAACAGTGGAAGATCCCGCGTAAACGATCATGCTTTTCTTCTTCCAAAACAGCAAAGATCTCATCAAAGGATTCTCTGCAGTGAATCACAATGGGTAGATCCAATTTCTTAGCCAATTGAATCTGCGCCTTGAAGGCTTCTATTTGAATATCCAAAGTAGAGGTATCCCAATAAAGGTCTATTCCAATCTCCCCTACTGCAGCAAATTGACGTTTTTCAAATTGCTCGTAAACGTGTTGGAGTTCTTCTTTGTAATTCTCTTTGACCGAAGTGGGATGCAATCCCATCATCAAATGCATTTTCCCGGGAAACTCAGCTTCCAAATCATACATACGCTGGGTGTATTCACTGTCGATCGCAGGGATGTAAAAGTCAGTGATTCCAGCATCGGTTGCACGCTCAACGGCAGTCGCACGATCCTCATCAAAGTGCTCTACATAAAGATGGGTATGGGTGTCTATAAATTGCATTGCTTGCAAAGCTAGTCCTTTTTATTGAGCTATCTTAGCGCAAAATTTCAGATTTGAGCAGCCTTAGAAGCTTCTTAGAAGCAGACAAATTCACCCGGATTTCACTAAAGAAAACCCGCACCCTTCACTATAAGGTCGAGGCGCGTATTAACGGTTGCAAATGCTGGCTCATTGTAGATACAGGGGCTTCTACCTCCTGCATCAATCTCAGTGAAGCCGAAACCTTGAAAATGACCATTCAAGCTAGTGAGATTTTAGCTACGGGCGCAGGAGCCTCAGGTCTAGAAACTCAGATAAGCGAGCAAAACTGTTTAAGCTTAGGAGCCTGGGAAAAAACCAAGCTAGCCTTTATCATAATGGACCTATCTCATGTTAATGCTGGCTTAGCCCAAGCGAAGGAAGATCCAATCACTGGAATTTTAGGCGCAGATATCCTTAAACAAGCGCGTGCCGTCATTGACTACGGAAGAAATTGCATGTACTTCAAATTGTAAAAATTTGTTTACATTGAACTGCTTGATAACCACATAATTCCCCCACTTTAATGAGACTTTTCTTCGCTTTGATCGCGTTGTTTACTGTGAGTTTGGCTTCCGCTCAAAAAGCGTGGGAACCTTACTTGCAGCAATATGCCGCAGCCCAAACTCCAGAGGCGAAGATGCAAGCCTTAGACTCTGAGCTCTCCCTTAGTTTTAGAAAAGACACAGACGTATTTATTAAGCACAGTTTTGTGTTTATTGATCTAGCAGAACAAGTTGGTGATTATGTAGGCATGGCAAAAAAGGCCATGAACCTTGCCTATCCACTCAATGCTTCAAATAGGCCAGAAGAGTGTGTGACTTTGATAGATCGAGTCTTACAGTACAGCGATCAGATTGACAATACGTTTTTAAGAGGCGGTCTGTATTTAAAACGCGGAGGTGGTTATTTTAGAATTGATCAAAAGAAAGCTGTTGAAGACTTCACCCAAGCCATTGAGAACTTTGGCCCAAAAGACTCCATATATATTGCCGATGCTTATTTATTCCGAGGTCAGGCAAATACCAATCTAGGAGATTTTGTCAACGCTTCTGCAGACTATGATATGGCCTCTCGCTACTTTGAAAATTTAGGCGACTATCAATACATGCTCTTTGCCAAACAAGGTAATATTACCATGTTCAGCATGAATGGTTTTCTGGAAACGGCGCAAATGGAACGCTCCGAGCTCATTGAGCAGATCAAAGAACTAGGGCTCTATTCCAACCTCAGCAATGAATACTACAATCAGGCTGTAGATGATCGTAAGATCGGAGATTTTGCATCCGCGCAAACAGAACTATTGCAAGCGGTTAAGTATTTGGACAGTACACAGAATAAGATCAGCAGTTATTTTGCCATTCACGGTTTACTCGCTACCCAATATGCCGAACGCGGCAATATGGAAAAGGCGGAGTACCATCTCAATCTTTTGGAAGATCTTCGAACAAAAAATTCCACAGATCTGATCACTGAATCGCATTATCATGCCACTAAAACAACCATTCTCAAATTTAAAGGACAACTAAAGGAGGCCTTAGCATTCGCAGAAATGTGCCTCAAAGATGCAAATGCTCTCGGGAATCAAGAACAGGTCATTAACGCCTTACAGGATCTATTTGAGATCCACGAAGCTATTGGGGATACAGCGATCAGCTTAGATTACCACAAACGATACCACCGAAAAAAAGATTCTCTTTTTGACAGCCAAAAGACCAATTTGATGCTCTATTATCAAAGTCTGTATGAGTCTGAAAAAAAGGAACGCGAAATTCAGGCGCAAACGGCGAATATTGAACTCCTTGAAAAAGACAACTTGGCCTTTAAGCGTTGGTTGCTCTTTACAGGTATTGCTGGAGTGTTGATCTGCGGGATCGTTTATTTGGTCTTTATGCAACGCGGCCTCAAAGACAAACAAGACTTGCAGCATAAATTCTCTCAAAAACTGTTACTCTCTCAAGAAGAAGAACGCAAAAGGATCTCTAAAGAGCTTCACGACGGTTTGGGCCAAAATCTGCTACTTATCAAAAACAGCTTGACCATGGCAGGCGATGATCACAACAAAAATATGGTTGGAGAGGCCATTGATGAAGTCCGGGCTATTTCTCAGGCTTTACACCCTTTTCAATTACAGGAATTGGGCCTGACTAAAGCTATAGAAAACATGGTTGTACAAATTGATCGCAACAGTACACTGTTTATTTCCGCAGAAATTGATAATATTGATAAATTCTTTGATAAAGAAGACTCCCTAAATATTTACAGAATCATACAGGAGAGTTTTAATAATGTTTTAAAGCATTCCGGAGCCGAGGCCACCAAGATCAAAATCAAGAAGGATGAGGCTCAAGTTAAAATTAGCATTCAAGACAACGGCAAGGGCTTTAATGTGTCCGAAAAATTCCGTGACCTAAAATGCATGGGCCTTAAAACCCTAAAAGAGCGTGTACGCTCCCTTAAAGGAGTGTTGCGCATCACTAGTAAGACAGAAACAGGAACCGAATTGCAATTTACATTTCCAGTTTAAGCTATGGCAAAATGCTTGCGAATCTTTATTGCTGATGATCACCCGTTAATCTTAAAAGGGCTTAATGACTTTTTAAAGGAACGCGGGTACAATATTGTTGGGAGTTCAGGTGATGGGCATATCGCTCATAAAATGATCATGAACTGCGAACCAGACGTGGCTATCTTAGATATTGAAATGCCTGGAATGACCGGTTTAGCAATTGCAAAGGCCTGTGAAAAAGCTGGCTTAGCTACAAAGGTGGTCATCATTACGCTTCACAAGGAGCCTGAGCTGTTTCGCGATGCGAAGAACCTAAATATCTTTGGTTATATATTGAAAGAATTGGCTTTAGAGGAGATCGAGATCTGTCTGAGCTATATCGCAGAGGGGCAATCCTACTTTAGCCCTGCTATTACTCGTCTGTTGGATCAAGATCAGGATTGTAGGCTTTTAGAGAACCTTACCCCCTCCGAAGTAAAAATCTTAAGATTGATTGCTCGGGACATGACCAATAAAGAGATCGCTCACCATTTATACATCTCTCCTAGAACTGTTGAAAAGCACCGCTCCAATATCATTGCAAAACTCAGTTTAGAGCCTAAAACCAATAGCCTTTTACTCTGGGCTAAAAAGCATCAATCCTTCCTAGATTAAAAAAGGGGAGAAACCCTTGAATTGGCCTTTCTAAGGCAAAATACGTATTTATACGTATGGCAGGAGGTACTAAATTCTGCAACTTTGTGGTAAATGAAAAAGAATTGAAACCTCAAAAAAGAAAAATGGCACAAAGTCTCTCATATAGAAAACATAAAATACTAATGGTAGTAGTTTTAGCTATCAGTTCCATAGTCCTTTTCCTTAACGTTCTAACACTAATCAACTAACGGTAGCTTAGACTAATCAAAAACCCTCCAGTCGGAGGGCTTTTTTATTGCTTTACAATTCTGACAGATGTTGTTCCACTTTCTCCCATTAATCGGGCAATATATATTCCTGTACTGAACTGCTGCATATCGAGTTGATATTGCGTCGTATTTGGCGCTACTTTTAAAAGCGATTGGCCCAAAAGATCAAAGAGCTCAAGCTCCTCGATAAAAACTCCTGCATCAATCAGGGTAAGATCTGAAGCTGGATTTGGACTGGCGGTTACCGGAATGCTAATTGCGTTCTCTGCCACAGAGAGGCTGCTATCGCCAAAAACGATATTGTCAAAATAGATCACATTTTCTGTACTACGGGCTTGAAAGTCTGGAAAAACGATCAATTGATCGATTCCAGAAGATGAAGGCTCGTCTATGATTCCTGTAAAATCAAATACCAAACGCTGCCATTGATTCACCAAGGTGTTCGGTATTAGGATTTCACCCGTAGAGGCTCCTGCTGGTGTTGCAAATTTAATTCCCACATTGCTGCTTACCGTTTTATAAACCATTATAGAGACAAAGGCATTGTCTGGGCTCAGATCAAAGGTGCCAATATCTGCCCCGTGCATGGTCTCGCAACCTGCAAAAGGAGCACCTGTGGTTCTAACCGTAAACTTTGCAACGGTCTGAGACGTATTTATACCCTCAGGAAAGGGATTAATAACTATTTCTAAAGGCGGATTATCATCGTTCTCAAAAACAGTCCATGTCCAATCACCACCAACTCCAGAGGTTGGCTCAAAATCTATCGGGTTGATCTGCGCTAAGCCTATCGAGCTCATTAGCATCAAGGAAAAAAAGGTTTATAATCTCATGGTATTTAGTTCTTTAGGGAAGATAGAACACTACTGTTGAGTTCAATCAAATACTCATACATACAACCTGTGTTGTGGCCTTGTATAGTTCATTAAACTGTTGAGCATAAAAAAAGGCCCATACAGGGCCTTTTAAATATTATGGATTCGGTGATTAAAGCTCCAATGCTTTCTTAACATCACCATTCATTAGTAGTTCTGTAGGATTTTCAAGAGCCTCTTTTACAGCTACTAGGAATCCAACAGATTCTCTTCCATCAATGATGCGGTGATCATAAGACAGCGCCACATACATGATTGGTCTAATCTCTACCTTCCCGTCAATAGCCACTGGACGCTCCACAATATTGTGCATCCCGAGGATTCCACTTTGCGGCGGGTTGATGATAGGCGTGGAAAGCATGCTTCCAAAGACCCCTCCGTTAGAAATAGTGAAAGTACCTCCAGTCATTTCATCAACGGTGATCTCTCCATCTCTAGCGCGGATCGCTAAACGTTTTACCTCAGCTTCTACCCCTCTAAAGGTTAAATTCTCCGCATTTCTGATAACAGGTACCATAAGTCCTTTTGGTCCAGAAACAGCAATGGAAATATCTTTAAAGTCATAGGTGATTTTGTAGTCTCCGTCAATCATGGAATTCACATCTGGATACAATTCCAGAGCACGCACAACAGCCAGGGTGAAAAACGACATAAACCCTAGACCCACTCCGTGCTTGGCTTTGAAAGTCTCTTTGTATTCTTTTCGAAGCGCAAAGATCGGCGACATATCTACCTCGTTAAAGGTGGTCAGCATGGCCGTTTCATTCTTGGCAGACACCAAACGCTCGGCAACTTTTCTGCGGAGCATCGATAGTTTTTTACGCTCACTACCACGAGACCCTTGTCCTGGCGTTCCCATAGAAGGTGTGGCTTTAACCGCATCGTCCTTGGTAATTCTGCCATCACGGCCTGTGCCTTTTACAGAACCAGCATCAATGCCTTTCTCATCCAAGATCTTTTTGGCTGCTGGCGAAGGGGTTCCCGTTGCATAAGTTTTACTTTCACTGGCTGGAGCTGCTTTCTCCTCTTTCTTCGGAGCTGCTTCTTGCTCCTCTTCTTTAGCAGATGAGTCTCCTGCACCTTCTGGTTTGGCAGCATCAGTATCGATAAGGCAAACTACTTGCCCCACCTCAACGGCGTCTCCCTCTTCTGCTTGCAGGGTAATAATACCACTGGCTTCTGCTGGCAATTCTAAAGTAGCTTTGTCACTGTCTACTTCTGCAATGGCCTGATCTTTTTCTACCCAATCTCCGGTTTCAACCAACCATTGAGCTATTTCTACTTCTGTGATGGATTCCCCCGGTGAGGGTACTTTCATTTCTAACATGGGTCGTTTTCTTTCGTGTTAGTAATTTATGATTCTGGCGTTTCGAAAACCGATTCGATAACGCGTTTGTGTCTCGCTTTAGATCTGGTACTGCTTCCTGCGGCAGGCGCACTGTATACACGTCTCGACGCAACACGGAGTTTTACCAGATCAAAATTCATCAACATGTATCCCCAAGCTCCCATATTTTTGGGTTCTTCTTGAGCCCAAACATAATCGGTCACGTTTGGATAACTGTCAATGATCTCTTTAAGTTCTTCTATCGGAAGCGGGAACAACTGCTCTAATCGTACCAGAGCTACGTCGTCTCTTCCTTGAGTCTCGCGATAATCTTCCAGATCGTAATAGAACTTTCCGGTACAGAATACCAAGGACTTAATTTTCTTTTTATCAGCCTGCGGATCGTCAATAACCGTTTGGAATGCTCCCGTAGCCAATTCCTCTTTTGTGGAAACTACCTTAGGGTTACGCAACAAACTCTTCGGAGTGAAAACAATCAATGGCTTTCTAAAATTCCACTTCATTTGGCGTCTCAGCAAGTGGAATAAGTTTGCCGGAGTAGTTACATCAGCAACGATCATATTCTGTCTGGAACACAATTGCAGATAACGCTCCATACGCGCACTACTGTGTTCAGAACCTTGCCCCTCATAACCGTGTGGAAGCAACATCACCAAACCGTTTTGAGTTTTCCATTTGGCCTCAGCTGCAGAAATGTATTGGTCTAACATGATCTGCGCTCCGTTGGAGAAATCCCCAAACTGCGCTTCCCAAATGGTAAGGGTTCTAGGCGCTGCCATAGCGTATCCGTAGTCAAAAC
>NZ_JABSPU010000095.1 GCF_013214815.1 Gilvibacter sp. | reverse complement strand
CTGATGTCCATTCTTGCTTAAGTCTCCCAGGTTCACGTCTTTTTTCCAAAGCCTGATATCATCATGGAATTTGCTGCATCGCACTTTTAAAAGTTCGCCGTGCAAGTGCATCACCTTAGTACTTCCACCGCGTTCGTGCAAATCGTCTACATTTTGTGTGATGATATCTACCTCATGTCTTGCTTCTAAGGTAGCCAAAGCTTCATGTGCAGCATTGGGATTCACTTCCAAAAGTTGTCTTCTGCGCTGGTTGTAAAAGTCCAAGACCAGTGCTGGATTGGCCCGCCAACCTTGTGGCGAGGCTACTTCCATAACATCGTGACCTTCCCAAAGGCCGTTAGAATCTCTAAAGGTTTTTAATCCACTTTCTGCGCTGATACCAGCACCACTGAGCACGGTGATCTTCATTTGATTGGTGAGCTTGATAATATTTACTAATTTACAAATTATGGACGCCGATCTATTCGCATATCTGGAGGATTTTTTAACCCCGAGAAGACGGGAGTTGTTTAAGGACATCCTCGCCTTGAGAACCAAACACATCACCGTGGTTACCGAAGGAGTTTATCAGTTGCACAACACCTCGGCCGTGGTGCGCAGTTGCGATATTTTTGGAATTCAGGAACTGCATGTTATTGAAGAGATAGAAGGCCGTCGTATAGATAAAGAGATCGCCATGGGCGCTCAGAAATGGGTGGATGTGATTCGGTATGATTCTGTGCAGTCTTGTATTGCCACCCTGCGTGATCAGGGCTATAAGATCATTGCAACCACTCCGCATGGAGAGGCCGTAGGGCCCAAAAAGCTAGACATTACTGACAAGATTGCCTTATTCTTTGGGAAAGAAGGAGATGGATTGAGTGATTATGTCATGCAGCAGGCCGACGCACATTTGACAATTCCGATGTATGGTTTTACAGAGAGTTTAAACATTTCTGTGGCTGCCGCCATTAGTCTTTATGAATTGGTGGGTAGACTCCGCAGTGAAAACATTAATTGGCAACTTACTGAGGCTGAGATCAATCAGAAGCGCATTGATTGGACACTTAAAAGCATCAAAAATGCTGATCAGATCATAGACCGGTTTTTAGAAGATCGAAATATTGGTTAACTAACTAAACTTTTATCGATATGATTGTCCTCTATACTTTAGGGGGACTGGTAGCGCTTATAGCACTATTGGCCCTTATCGCCCCAAAGAGTTACCACGTAGAACGTTCCATAGTTATCAAAAAGTCCAAGGACGAGGTTTTTGGCTATTTGAAGTTCGTGAAGAATCAAGACCATTGGTCGCCTTGGAAGGCCAAAGACCCGAATATGAAACAAGAATTTGTTGGGGAAGACGGTACTGTCGGTTTTGTTTCTAAATGGGAAGGAAACAAAGATGTTGGTGTTGGCGAGCAGGAGATCAATAAGATCGATGAAGGCAACCGATTGGATACGGAGCTGCGTTTCTTCAAACCCTGGAAGTCCCAAAGTGATGCCTACATTCAAACGGATGAGCATGAAGGCGGAACAAAAGTGAGCTGGGGGTTTACGGGGAACAATCCCGTGCCCATGAATATCATGATGCTCTTTTTCAATTTTGATAAGGCCGTGGGTAAAGACTTTGAAGAAGGTTTGAGTAAACTCAAAAGCATTTTAGAATCATGAGTAATGTTGTGGCCAATTGGTTTGAGATTCCTACTGCGGATATCAATCGGGCCAAAACCTTTTATGAGTCCATTTTGCAATGTCAGATGCAATTAGTGAACATCGGTGGATTTGATATGTGTTTTTTTCCAGGCGATGGTACTCAAGGGGCTACGGGAGCCTTGATCAATCATGAGGAGTACACGCCTAGTCGTGCTGGGACTTTGGTCTACCTAATGACTCAAGATGTTGCTGAGCCGCTGAGTCGAGTGGCCGAGGCCGGAGGTACGGTATTGCGAGAAAAGACCTTGATAGCGCCAGAGCATGGCTATATGGGAGTTTTTGAAGATACTGAAGGCAATCGCGTGGCGCTTCATTCCAATCAATAAAAAAACCGCGCCAGAGGCACGGTTTGTCGTAAAAGTGTATGTCTTAGATCAATTTGAATTAAGCCAAGCGAACATTAACTGCGTTCATACCTTTTTTTCCTTCTTTTAATTCAAATGATACTTTATCGCCTTCTTTAACTTCATCAGCTAGTCCGGAAATGTGAACAAAGTAATCCGTGTTTGAATCATCTTCAGTGATAAAGCCATAGCCTTTATCATCGATGAAGAACTTTACGGTTCCGTGTAACATAAAAAATAATTAATAATACTTATTTACAAAGGTACGGCTTAATACAAGGCGGAATTCAATAAAACCCAATAATTCCGCTCAAAATGTTAAAATTAATCTAGCCATAACACTGCCTTAGCTTTGCAATGACAGATAAACAGCGAAGAAATGACAGATTGTGCCTCCTAAAACAAAGACGTGAAAAATCGCGTGATTGAACCTTAAATTGGGCAAACTGTACAAAACTGCACCAACGGTGTAGGAAATCCCTCCGGCCAATAAGTACCATAAGGATACGGTGTCCAAATTGTTGATCATGGGTTTAACCGCAAAGATCACCATCCAACCCATGGCCACATAAAGTATAGTAGATAGCTTATCGTAGCGCCCAGTAAAGAACATTTTGAGTACAACTCCTCCCAGGGCCAATCCCCAAGTGATTCCAAAAAGTACCCAGCCCACGGTTCCATTGAGGGTGGTTAAGGTGAAAGGGGTATAGGTACCAGCAATTAGAAGATAAATCGCAGCGTGATCAAAAATTCTAAAGCGCCTGCGCAGTTTGGGTTTTTTGCTCCAATGATATAAAGTAGACGCAGCATAGAGCACAATCATACTTGCGCCAAAAATACTCCAACTCACTATATGCCAAGCAGAACCTTGGGTGCTGGCCTTTACTACCAATAGGGGTAGTGCCGCCACAGCCAAGAGAAAACCAATCCCGTGTGACCAGATATTGAGTTTTTCCTCCATTGCGGAGTAAGTAACCAGATCGTGATGTTGGGGCGCGGAATCTTCCATATCAATATTTAGCGGACTTGCCTTTGTTGGTCGTTTTTAGAATAAATGAACGAAGATCATTGTTAGCTGCTTCTAAGTCCTGTCGGCGCAGATACATCATATGTCCAGAGCGATAACCTTTGAATTCAAAACGGTCTTTCATGCGGCCGCTTGGGTCAATTTGCCACATGGTATACTTGGCGTTGAAATAAGTAGTAGCGCCATCGTAATAACCCGATTGTACCAAAACGTTCAAGTACGGATTCTCTGCCATGGCAGCACGTAGTTCATCGCGGACATTGTTGTTTCTGTTATCCCAAGGTCGCACAGGACCAAACATATTGTACTTTACATCGGTCTTAAAGTTGAGGTGCTCTCTGATATAATAGTTTATTGCAGGGGTAAAGGAGTGCAACCAAGAAGTAATCTCTGAGTTGTAATCCGGGCTGTCTCCGGCAATGGTCTTGTCCAAACCTAAATAACGAGAATCCAAACGACCCACTGTATATCCGCTACGCTCACGTAATAGATCTTTCCAGAAGTAATTAGTCGGGACATCCAGATTTAAATCCAAAATGGTCTTTTTACTCAGTCCGGAATAATAACTCATTTTGGTAGCAATAGCTTCTTTCTCCGCATCAGTGATGAATCCGCCTTTGGCCAGAGCAGGCATCAATTCATCTATGGCAAAAGCCTCAGCTTCTGGTAGGACCTCCAAAAGATCCTTGCTCTGCAGTTCAGGAGGCAACACCTTATGGTGCCAAGCTGTAGCCGTGTAGTAAGGAAGGTTTAGCGCTGATTCTACCGGTACATCGCTATTAAACACTAAATAATCTGCAGGAGATACCATGATCACTCCGTTGAGATACATCCATTGCGCTCCTTGCAGTTCCTTAGCCAGCCCCATTACACGGGTTCCTCCATAACTCTCGCCGATAATGTATTTGGGTGAACGCCAACGGTTGTTGCGGGTTACAAAAGTATTTAGCCAGTCTGCTAAGTATTCTATGTCTGCGTTGATCCCAAAGAACTTGGATTTATCCACCTCCTTGCCCATAGCAGGAATGGTTCTGGAATATCCCGTATTGGCTGGATTGATAAAGACAATATCAGCCACGTCTAAAATAGAGTAGGGATTCTCTTGAACTCCATAAGGTTGTACCGGATAGCCTTCATCATCAATTTTTAAGGTTTTTGGACCGGTATAGGCCACGTGCATCCAAACAGAAGCAGAACCGGGTCCACCGTTAAAGGACATGATCAAAGGTCGCCCCTCATTACTGCCCACGTCTGTGCGTTGGTAGTAGGTGTAAAACAAACTCGCAATAGGATTGCCGTTTTCATCCCAAACCGGTTGCGTCCCAGTGGTTGCCGAATAGCTTACGGGTTTCCCCATGATGGTGGTCTTGTGGTTGGTAACCACAGTAGTGTCAATCGGGAGTTCTACTTGCTGAGCAAACCCTGCAATTGAAAATAGAGCTGCGGCGATAAAGACAAGGAGTTGTTTGGTTGTTGGCATGATATTAAGGTTGGTTTGTGTTCAGCGGATAAAAGTTACTAATTCTGTGAGGATTACAGATTTGTAAAATCGTTTTTAAATTTAATCGCCTGCTGAATGTGTGCCAAATGATGGCGACAATGCCAGTCATAATGCCCCAGCGCTTCACCTAAAGGAACTAAGGCTTCTTGATCCGGATGATAGTAAGGCCGTTCAAAATCCTGTGAATTCATTTGACTGACGCAATTGGACCAGCGGCTGTGAATGCCTTCTAACATCTTAATGCTTGCAGAAAGATCGTCATTGGTAGCGTCATCGAACTCTGCCCAAAGTGCTTCTTTATAAGGTTTTATTACGGGCTTCTCTTCTGTGAGCGCTAATTTAAAACGGGTTAGCGCATTCATATGTGAATCTGCGCAATGGTGCACTACTTGCTTAATGCTCCATCCCTCAGGACGATAGATATAAGCCAATTCTGCAGGCGATAGGTCTTTAACCAGCTCATTGACTCGGGCGGGAAAATCTCTAATGGTTTCGGCCCAATCGCTGTGATGGGTTGAATCGATCTGTTGGGGTAATTGATCTTTACCGATGGGATATCGCAGTGCGTCTAAATTCATTGTTTAGGAATTTAATGCTTCTTTATAGGTGTTTATTGCGCGCTCTCGAGCCATTTTGTGTTCCACCATAGGCTCAGGATAATTAGCGGATTGATATTCCGGTACCCAGGTATCTAAATATTCACGCTGTTTGTCGAACTTATCGATCTGCGTGGTTGGGTTAAAAACTCTAAAGTAAGGCGCTGCATCACAACCAGTACCGGCAGCCCATTGCCAGTTCCCGTTATTTGCCGCCAACTCATAGTCTAAGAGTTTTTCGGCAAAATAAGCTTCACCCCAACGCCAATCGATCAGTAGGTGTTTGCACAAAAAACCTGCAGTGATCATTCGCACACGGTTATGCATATAGCCGGTATTGTTGAGTTCTCTCATCCCTGCATCCACCATCGGGTAGCCTGTGTTGCCTTCACACCATTTCTTAAACTCTTCCTTGTTGTTACGCCAAGGAACAGCATCGTACTTTTCACGGAAGTTGTTGTTGACCACCTTCGGGAAATGATAAAGGATCTGCATAAAGAATTCGCGCCAAATAAGTTCGCTCAAAAAGGTGCCTTCCTCATCCTTTACTTTTTGTACAAGCGTTCGGATACCCACGGTGCCAAAACGCAAATGTGGCCCCAAACGGCTTGTGCCGTCTTTTGCCGGGAAGTTTCGGGTGTCTTTGTAAGTCGCAACAACATCCAAATGGTAATCGGGTACTTTGATCTCGGATTCCTCAAATCCCAGTTCCTCTTTGCTAGGAAATTCTTCCGTGGTTTTGACAAAGGCATCTGAGGTAACCTCAGGATAAGGCTGATGTTCACTCGGTTGGAAACGTTCCAACCATTTGTTTTTAAAAGGCGTGTAGACCACATAAGGGTCGCCGTCATCTTTAAGAACCTCTTGCGGTTCAAAGATCACTTGATCTTTGTAGCGATTAAATATGATCCCTTCGGATTTAGCCCAATCTGATACACTTTTATCCCGTTTACGAGCATAAGGCTCGTAATCGCGATTGGTATGAATTGCCGCAATATTAACGGTTGTAGCTAGCTTTTTAAGAACGTCCAGCGGATTCCCTTTACGAATGCAAAAACCGGCTTGCGTTTCACTCAATTTGCTCTGTAACTTTTCTAAGCTGTCATAAATGAAATTCACCCGAGCATCATCTGCTGGCAATTCTTCTAAAATATTCTCATCAAAAATAAAGAGCGGAAGTATTTCATGATCTCCCGCAGCCGCTGCGTATAAGCCTGCATTGTCGTGGAGCCTTAGGTCCCTGCGAAACCAGAATACAGCAATTTTTTCATTCTCTTTCATAGCGCAATTCTTAGGGCTTAGTGCATTTTAAGGCATACACTAAGGGGATTTTATTTTCAAAGGGTTTTAGTTGGAATTTGCCCAGAGCTACTTCAACAGTTTGCTCAAAGCAGTTGTATGGCGAATAATCAAATTCTTGAAATGCCTTTAGCGTCAGTTTTTGATCCAAAAGGGCAGTGAGTACCTCGCTCAAGGGATGGTTCCAAGTCACGTAATCTGCGGTAAAGTCATTGGCGCCATCGGTATAGGATCCTGTTGAGGTTTCTTCAATGGGGCCGTCGTTGAAATAATTGTGGGTCACGCCTGTCAGCGCATCGTCATACATCCAAACCACAGGATGAAACTCTGCCATGATGAATTCACCGCCAGGTTTTAAGAATTGATTGACCACCTGTGCCCATTTATTCAGATCAGGCAACCAACCTATGGTACCATAGCTGGTAAAGACCACATCAAACTGTTGGTCCAAGTGATTGGGAAGATCGTAAAGGTCACAACAAATAAAACTAGCATCTAAACTTAAACGAGTATTCAGCTCTCTAGCTTTTTCAATAGCCGCGTCTGAGAGATCCATTCCGGTAACTTTAGCCCCCATTCTGGCTAGAGAAAGACTGTCTTGTCCAAAATGACATTGTAAATGCAAAACCGATTTCCCATTAACATCCCCTA
>NZ_JABSPU010000094.1 GCF_013214815.1 Gilvibacter sp. | reverse complement strand
CAATACAAGAGGCCGCTGTTGAGTTCCAGGCCGCCGTCTACTGTGGAGATTCCAAAGTCAAAATAATTCAGATGGTCAAATTCCATCAGAATCAAATGATCAAAAAGTAAGTCTAAAGTGCCTAATTGTTGACGTTCCGCACCTGCGGCAATATACTGCACATGTGCTGTTGTTGAAGTTTCAAAAACTACACAGCCACCCACCATTCGGGTTTTATCATAAACCAAAAAAAGGTGAATATTCTCTGGAAAGTCCAATTGCAAGGCAGCGATCTCTTCGGCCGTGTGAACGGGTTTGGCCTCATGACGCGCCTCCAGATTTGGAATTAGAATTTCATCCCAAAAGCCTTTAAAATCTGTCGATTGTTTGATGGTCAGGCCTAATTTCTTGGCCTTCTTAACCCCTTCATATCTGTTGGATTGAATCGGCAATGGGTTGCGCAAATCAATCGTACTAGCAGACTCCACCTTTAAGGTTTGAGCCCCGGCAATAAAGCTTAGGTAATCCAACTCTTGACTGGGCTGACTGCAGTAAATGTCGGGCATGGCTTTAATGACCACTTGAGTAATACCTTGAGATTCGGCAGCCTCAAAAAGGGCCAAGAGCATTTCCACATAATTGTTGAACTTCACCGTTGGTTGGATTACCAGACCTCCGTAAGACAAGCCTCCATGGGAGACCCATCGATCTTCTTTAAGATTAGCTGGGAATAGCGCAACGAGCTTATCCCCTTTAAAAATGCATTGGGATGCATCCTTAAAACGGTCAGCGTGATATTCCATAAAACTTCTATGAAATAAGAAGGTCGCATTCTTGGCCTGGCTCACAAGCTGGTTCCAGGCATCGGCCCATTCTGGTCGGTAAGCGGCTACGCGGTACGTACTCAAATTGCTGCAGAATTTAGCGTGAAGGTAAAAAAATTGGCGGCCTTGACCTAA
This sequence comes from Gilvibacter sp., assembly GCF_013214815.1. Lineage (GTDB taxonomy): Bacteria > Bacteroidota > Bacteroidia > Flavobacteriales > Flavobacteriaceae > Gilvibacter. The sequence goes on along the minus strand of NZ_JABSPU010000094.1, from coordinate 6,673 downwards.
TACCTACGCCAACTTAAACGACAGAAACTAAGAATTGTTTTTGGCGCGTTTACGATCCACTTCCTTGAGCAAAACCTTGCGAAGTCTCAAATGATTTGGAGTCACCTCAACGTATTCATCCTTTTGGATGTATTCCAAAGCCTCCTCCAAAGAGAATTTGATGGCCGGGACAATACGCGCCTTATCATCAGCTCCTGCAGAACGTACGTTGGTCAGTTTTTTGGTCTTGGTCACGTTTACGGTCATATCATCACCGCGTGAATTCTCTCCAATCACCTGCCCTTCATAGATCTGCTCTCCCGGATCGATAAAGAACTTACCACGCTCCTGAAGCTTGTCAATAGAATAAGGAATCGCCGTTCCGTTCTCCATAGAAACCATACTTCCGTTGATACGCTCCGGAATTCCTCCCTTAAGCGGTTGGTACTCCAAGAAACGATGAGTCATAATGGCCTCACCAGCGGTTGCGGTAAGGAGTTGATTTCTCAGTCCGATGATCCCTCGAGAAGGAATCAAGAAGGTACACAGCATACGATCACCCTTGGCTTCCATAGAAGTGATATCTCCTTTGCGCATGGTTACCAATTCCACGGCCTTTCCGCTAACGGTCTCTGGTAAATCAATGGTCAATTCCTCAAACGGCTCACACTGCACCCCATCTATGGTTTTGATGATCACCTGCGGCTGACCGATCTGCAATTCATAACCTTCACGACGCATGGTCTCAATCAGTACAGAAAGGTGCAATACCCCACGGCCAAAGACCATGAATTTATCCGCGCTATCGGTAGGCTCTACACGAAGTGCCAAGTTCTTTTCCAATTCGCGCTCCAAGCGCTCTTTGATGTGACGGGAGGTCACAAACTTTCCGTCTTTTCCAAAGAAAGGAGAATCGTTAATGGTGAAAAGCATGCTCATGGTTGGTTCGTCAATGGCAATGGTTGCCAAGGCTTCTGGTGCTTCTTGATCAGCTACAGTATCACCGATCTCAAAACCTTCCAAGCCAACAAGTGCACAAATATCACCCGCGTGAACTTCGCTCACTTTTTTACGTCCTAGGCCTTCAAAAGTGTGTACTTCTTTGATCTTGGATTTGATCTGTTTGCCATCTCTTTTGATCAAGCTTACTTGCATGCCTTCTTTGATCTCGCCGCGTTGAACACGTCCAATCGCAATTCGACCTGTAAAGGAAGAATAATCCAAAGAGGTTACGAGCATTTGCAGGCTGCCCTCCTCTACTTTTGGAGATGGAATGTGCTCCATAACCATTTCTAAAAGCGGCTCGATAGAATCTGTTCGGTTTTGCCAATCATCACTCATCCAGTTTTGCTTGGCCGAACCATAAACGGTCGGGAAATCCAACTGCCACTCTTCTGCACCCAATTCAAACATGAGGTCAAAAACAGCTTCGTGCACTAAATCTGGCGTACAATTCTCTTTATCTACTTTGTTGATCACCACACAAGGTTTGAGACCTAGGGAGATCGCCTTTTGCAATACAAAACGCGTCTGCGGCATTGGGCCTTCAAAGGCATCTACCAACAAAAGCACCCCGTCTGCCATGTTTAATACACGTTCTACTTCTCCACCAAAATCGGCGTGACCAGGAGTATCAATGATGTTGATCTTGGTCCCTTTGTAGTTTACCGCTACGTTCTTAGAAGTAATGGTGATTCCGCGTTCGCGCTCCAGATCGTTATTGTCTAGAATGAGTTCCCCAGTCTGTTGGTTCTCACGAAACAACTGACAGTGGTGCATGATCTTGTCTACCAAGGTTGTTTTACCGTGGTCAACGTGCGCAATAATGGCGATGTTCTTGATATTCATGGCTCCTATGTTTAAGGCGGTGCAAAAGTACACGCAATTATTGGATTAGCAGCTATATGACTCAGAAGATTCCTATCTTTGCACCTTAAAATCAAGTTGATGAACCTCAGCAGTATTCCAAAGCTAAAAAACACCGACAGTAATAACTTCTTTCTTATGGCCGGACCTTGTGCCATTGAGGGCGAAGAAATGGCCATGCTCATAGCAGAAAAAGTCAAAGCCATTACCAGTCGATTAGAGATTCCCTACATTTTTAAAGGCAGTTTCAAAAAGGCCAATCGCAGCCGTTTGGATAGCTTTACAGGCATTGGAGACACTACAGCTTTGGAAATATTAGCTAAAGTTGGAGCTAACTTCGATCTACCGACAGTTACCGATATCCACGAGGTAGAAGATGCTGCCAAGGCTGCAGAATATGTGGACGTGCTTCAAATCCCGGCCTTTTTAGTACGCCAAACTGATTTGGTTGTGGCTGCTGCTAAAACGGGCAAAGTGGTCAATTTGAAGAAGGGGCAGTTCATGAGTCCTGAGAGTATGCAGCACGCAGTGACCAAAGTGCTTGAAAGCGGAAACGATAAAGTGATGGTGACCGACCGCGGAACCATGTTTGGCTATCAAGATATGGTGGTAGATTTTAGAGGAATCCCAACCATGAAGAATTTTGCGACAACAGTATTGGATGTGACTCACAGTTTGCAACAACCCAATCAGACTAGCGGAGTAACCGGTGGACGCCCAGAGATGATAGCAACTATTGCTCGTGCGGGAATTGCGGCAGGTGTTGATGGCTTATTCATTGAAACGCATTTTGACCCTGCAAACGCCAAGAGTGATGGCGCCAATATGTTGGATCTTTCCTTGTTGGAAAAGGTATTGTCTGATCTTACCGCTATTCGTAAAACGATCAATCAGCTGTAAAAACCACGATCGCGCACGCTCAGAGCATTCGCAATCACCTCTTCTAAAATTTGTTGATCTATCGCTTCAAGGGATTTGTAGCGGAGCGATTTCATGACTTTACGCCCCTTGGTTTCCAAATGCTCCAAATGGACCGTAAGATGTGCTGCTTGCCAAAATCCCAGATCTACATAACCCTTAGTGACATTCAAATAACAGAAGGGTTTGTCATCGATATAAAAGAAAGGAATCCGATACTTGTATTTGAGCACAGCCTCTGGAGCCAAGCGTCTAACCGTGGCCTCAAAGTGCAAGAGTATGCTTTTAAAAGGCTCTGCCTGATCTAAAATATATGCTTCAGCGGGATTCAAGATATTTCGTAACTTTTTGGAGAATTAAAGATACAAATGCGCAACTTAATTGCTTTACTTTTTTTAAGTCTGACGGCTTTGGGGCAGCAGAACCCAAAGATCCAAACCGTTTTGGCTACTTACCCCACGGAATTTGAAACGGTAAATGATCTGGCTAAAAAGATCGCTTATGACTTCAAAACCGATGAGGATCGCGTGGAGGCCATTTACAGTTGGATCACCGCGAACATTCGTTATGACTACAATCAAATCTTCCAACAAAAACCCAAGAACACTTGGATCCGTTACCGCAGTCAGGAAGAAAAAAAGCGTAAAGAACAACAGGCCTTAGATATTCGTCTCAATGAGATCTTGCGCGTAAAACACACCTTGTGTTATGGATACAGCAATTTATTTAAACGACTCTGTGATTTGATGGGTTTAAATGCAGTTACCATAAACGGCTATACCAAAAAAGCGGTCGCCGTAATTGGAGACCCCACGCCTTTTAAAAACCATTCTTGGAACGCGGTTTATTTGGATGGAAAGTGGCAACTCTTTGATTTGACATGGGCTGCGGGTTATACTGATATATTGAAAGACCGTTGGCTACGCGAGCGAAATGATTATTACTTTAAGACCGATCCACAGCAATTGATCAGCACCCACTTACCGGCCGATCCTAATTGGCAATTGCTTCAACTCCCTTTGAGTAATGAGGCTTTTTTTGAGGAACCTATCTATTACCCGAGTTATTATCGCGATTGTTTTGTTTTGAGTGCAAAAGAAGACGGTATCCTAACGGCTGACGGAAGAAAGGTGAGCATTACTTTTTCCAGCATTCCCAAAGGACGGACTCTTTTCTATGCCGTGGACGGCAAAAGAGAGATCGTAGAAGTTGATCGGATCAAACAAACGCCAGACGGCCAATACCGCGTAGATATTTTTGGACTCAAAAAAGATGCGCGACAACTGACTCTGTATAGCAATCTAAGTCCAGCAATAGATTTTAAACTCCTCTAATTCAAATAAAAAAAAGGGCGCTGCTAAGCACCACCCTTTTAATAGAATCCTGATTTTATCAACTCCCCAATTGAAAAAATCTATGATGTAAAGTTGACGATTTCCTCAAGGGAGCACAAAGGGAATTTCCCCCTTTTTATGACAGGGTTTTTCCTATTTTTTGGTAAGGCCGAGCCGTAATCTAGGCATATTCTAAAGTTTCGAAGTATTTCTCTGCCCTTTTGATCAAAGTACTTTTCTTTTCCGCATCCCATTTGTCAAAAGTGCGTAAAAGCATAGCCAAACGTGGATTGGAACCAAAGAAATCCCTTTGCTTGTCCATAAAGTGCCAAAAAAGAGCATCCCAGGTTTGCTGCCAATCTCCTTTGGAGTAGTTGCTCATCTTTAAAATGTAATTGCTACTGCTTATATAGGGCTTGGTTGCAAAAAGTCCGCCGTCGGCAAATTGGCTCATCCCATAAACATTAGGGACCATAACCCAATCGTAGGCATCAATGAACAATTCCATAAACCATTTGTAAACCTCTTTGGGGTCAAACTCGCAGAGCAACATAAAATTACCCAACACCATAAGGCGTTCAATGTGGTGACAGTAACCGGTTTTCAGAACCTTCTTGATGGTATCATCAATAGGCGGTATTCCGGTTTCTCCCGTGTAAAAGGACTTTGGGATCTTTCGGTCAAAGCCCCAAAAATTCTCAGTTCGCATCGGCACGCCTTTGGCCACATACATCCCGCGAATAAACTCGCGCCAACCCATGATCTGCCTAACAAAACCTTCTAAACTCTGGATCTCAATGCCGTTTTCTTGGGCAAAACTCAGACTGCGATCTAAAACGTACTGCGGAGTCAATAAGCCGACATTCATCATGGGCGTTAGAATGGAATGATGCAGATAGATCTCCTCTTTCACAATGGCATCTTCATAAGGTCCAAAGCCTGCAAAGCGTTGCTCCAAAAACTGTTCAAACCAATCCTTTGCGGTTTGGAAATCCATGGCATACAAAGGAGAATCACTGACTTTTCCATAATTGTTCTCAAAGTGTTCTTCCACATATTCCAAGGCTTCTTTATAGGCATCCGTTCGATCAGGAAATTGAATCGGCGGAGGCGTTTTCCCTTTGGGATATTTTTTCCGATTGTCCACATCATAAGTCCATTTGCCACCTTCGGGTTGGTCCCCCGCAGTGATCAAGATATCTCTAGACTTGCGCTGATCCTTGTAAAAAGTAGTTTGATGAAACTTCTTTTTATCCGATCTAAAAAAACCAGAGAGTTCTTCTCTGCTATTCAGAAACATTGGAGTATCACAGACCTCTAATTCAAGTCCTGCAGCATCAACAGCCTCGTTCAACCATTTATCCAAATAGAAATCCACGGGATCCACCAAATGAAGTTTGGTGTACCCCTGCTCTTTTAACTGAGAAATGAGCTTCTTTAGGGGTGCGTATTCTTCGTGAAACTCCAGATAGGTCACCTTAAATCCTTCCTTTTCCAAAAACTCAGCATAGGTTTTCATGCTAGCGCGATGATAGACCAACTTCTGCTTGTGAAAGTTTTGATAGGTAAAAAGTAGCGGTGACTCCACCAAAACTACATCGCGCCCTTTAGCCAAAGCTGGGTGGTGTTCAAACAATTGATGAGGAAAGACGATACTAACGGCACTCATGAGTTCTTGTTTTTGTTACCACTACAGCGCTTACTGCAATACTTTACCTGCTCCCAGTCGCGCTCCCATTTTTTTCTCCAGGTGAAAGGGCGACCGCAACTAAGGCAGATCTTTGTAGGCAGTGGTTTTCGCATTTATTGGTTCTTTTTAAAATCGGGCAGATCCGCTACACGGGCATAGGGATAGTCGCCTACCTCAGTCATTTTATAATAGGTGTTCAAACCAGAGATACCCGCTATTGCTAACTTTTCGAGGTTTAGTTTTCCGTTCGCTTCATCTACCCACTCAGGGACTTCAATAAGTTCTATTCGTCCAATAACAAAAAGGGTTCCGTTTTGAGGTATAGGGATCTCATTGACTTTCTTTAAGCCGATCTTAACCGGAGATTCTTTTACAAAAGGCGCCGGGAAGTTTCCGAGGTATTCCGGAGTGAATCCGCAGCGCTCAAACTCACTCTCCCCTTCATCAAACTTAGCAGAGGTATAATGCGCTTGTTCTGTATGAGCAGCAGGCACATGATTGATGGTATAATAACCGCTCTGCTCGAGGTTATTATAGGTGTCGCGTCTAAACTCAAAATGCGGGCGCAGCACAAAACCTAAAAAAGGTGGATTGCTCCCCAAATGCACTACAGAACTGAAGATCGCTAGATTTTCCTGGCCGTCACTGCTCACGGTACCAATTAGATTTGCAGGCTTAACGCCCGTGATGGAATTGATCAAATGCAAACGTTTAATCCGATCCATTTCGGTAATATCGTTATGGGTGTATTGTGTTTTCATTTGCTGCGTCGGGTATGTGTTTTTAAAATTCTTTGTTTTTCTTTTTGTACCTGCGGATGTTTTCTGTGCCCGTAAATGCGTTCGCGAGCGGCCTTTCCAGAAGCTTCCAAATCCACCAAAGGATG
>NZ_JABSPU010000093.1 GCF_013214815.1 Gilvibacter sp. | reverse complement strand
TGAACTCAAGGAAGACCTTTTTAGAGACTTCTCTGTAAAGAGTGAACGTATCCATACTTTGAATCAGCTTTTAAAAGCATACACACTTTTTGAAAAGGACACCCAATACGTGGTGATGGACAACAAAGTGATGATCGTGGATGAGCAAACGGGTCGTATCATGGATGGCCGTCGATACAGTGACGGACTGCACCAAGCGATAGAAGCCAAGGAGAACGTAAAGATCGAAGCGGCTACTCAAACCTTTGCCACCATAACCCTGCAGAACTACTTTAGAATGTATCGCAAGCTATCGGGGATGACCGGTACGGCGATCACTGAAGCAGGAGAACTTTGGGAGATCTACGAATTGGACGTGATGGAAATTCCAACCAACCGTCCAATTGCCCGTGACGATCGAGAGGACAAGATTTATAAAACCAAGCGTGAGAAATACAATGCGGTGATCGATGAAGTTACCGAACTCTCTGCCGCTGGAAGACCGGTACTTATCGGTACAACTTCTGTAGAGATCTCAGAACTTTTGAGCCGTATGTTGGGCATCCGCAATGTGGAGCACAATGTATTGAACGCAAAACTCCACAAAAAAGAAGCCGACATTGTTGCGGAAGCAGGAAAGCCTGGACAGGTGACCATTGCAACCAACATGGCCGGTCGTGGTACAGATATTAAACTGACTGAGCAGATCAAAGATGCCGGTGGTTTAGCGATCATTGGTACAGAACGTCACGATTCCAGACGTGTGGACCGTCAGCTACGTGGACGTGCCGGACGTCAAGGAGATCCGGGAAGTTCGCAATTCTATGTGTCTTTGGAGGACAATTTGATGCGTCTGTTTGGTAGTGAGCGAATTGCTAAAATGATGGACCGTTTAGGACTTAAGGAAGGAGAAGTGATCCAACACTCCATGATCTCTAAATCTATTGAGCGTGCGCAGAAAAAGGTAGAAGAGAACAACTTTGGAGTTCGTAAGCGTCTTTTGGAATACGATGATGTGATGAACGCCCAACGTGAAGTGGTTTACAAACGTCGTTACCACGCCTTATTTGGAGAGCGTTTGCGTGTGGATATCGCCAATATGATCTACGATACCGTGGAAAGTATTGTTGGAGCCAACAAACCAGTAAAGGACTTTAAAAACTTTGAGTTTGAATTGATCCGCTACTTCTCTATGAGCTCCCCGGTGAGTGAAGAAGAGTTTGATGCAGGTAATGAGAACGATATCATCGGAACCGTTTACACAGCAGCCTACGGACACTATCAAGACAAGATGGAGCGCGCTGCAGCGCAGGCCTTCCCGGTGATCAAAAATGTTTACGAGAACCAAGGCGATAAATACAAGCGCATCTTGGTGCCTTTCACCGACGGTGTTAAAACCTTGAACGTAGCTACGGACTTGCAGCAGGCCTATGAGACTGAAGGTAAGCGATTGGTTCAAGACTTTGAAAAGAACATCACTTTGGCCATCATTGACGATAGCTGGAAGACTCACCTGCGTAAAATGGACGAGTTGAAGCAATCCGTACAGTTGGCTGTACACGAGCAAAAAGATCCGCTTTTGATCTATAAGTTTGAAGCCTTTGAACTCTTTAAAGAGATGATCGACAAGGTGAACAAAGAAGTACTTTCTTTCTTGTACAAAGGAGAATTGCCTCAAGAGAATCAAAACATTCAGGAGGCACGTCAAGTGAAGTCTAACGACAAACTCACTACCCAAAAAGACGAGATCCCGAACATGGATGAACGCGCTGCACAAGCTCGTGCTGCTGGAAACACACAAGGACAGCAACAGCAAGTAACAGAAACCATCACCAGAGAGCGTCCAAAGATCGGGCGTAACGAAAAGGTGACCATCAAACACGTGATGAGCGGTGAATCCAAAACGGTGAAGTACAAGCAAGCCATTCCTTTATTAGACAAAGGAGAATGGGTACTGACCGAGGATTAATCCCATCCGCAGTAAAAATGAAAACCGCCTTTTATTCGAGGCGGTTTTTTTATGCTTAATTTTAAAGTCAGACGCAACCCTTGTGATAAGTGACAGTCTTATAGTAAAACTTAAACCCTTCGTTATGAAATCAAAGCTTTTTGGAATGATGATGCTTGCAGCTGTAGCTTTTGGCTGTTCCTCTGACGACGGCAGTCAGGCCGAAGACACCATCAACCTATTTGTCAACCACTTTAAGACCACCTCTCTGACTTCACTGAATCTGGTATTGTTGATTCAAGAAGAAGACCGTATCGGAACCGATCAATACATTGAAGCTGCCTTTATTGAAGGCTTCGATTTTGAACCCGGATTCACCTACGAACTCACTGTAAATCGTATTGCGGTGCGTAATCCTGGAACGGAGTTCATCAATACCCGATATGAGCTGATCAGTGTTGACAGCAAGACAGAAGTACCTTTAGAGACTACGTTCACCGTACCACTCACGCGTATTTACCCGTCTTCCTTCTATTACAATTGGATCCGTGGAAATACTACACTTGGCTTTACGATAGACGGACAAATTCCAATTGATTGTTCAGGTCTATGTGGTCCATTAGATGCTGTAGGCGATGCTGCGGAGGAAGTTCGCGGGGTATTCCGCCACGGTGACGAAGGCGTTTATGTTTTGGAACAACTCTTCTAAGCTTTTTTAGAATCCAAAAGACGTTTGAGAAAGGGCAACTGTACCAAGAAAAGCCCTAAGAAGCCAATGGCATAAAGCGTGGTTGAAGACATCTGGATTCCGCTTAAATACTCACTCAGGTTAAACGACGTCAATTCAGGCAGATTATTTAAGTAGAAGCGTTCTATCGGTAACCAAAAGATGCCGATGAGAAAGAGTACAAAACCTCCGAGGATCAGCGCCCATCCTTTACGGCTGATCAAAGGCTTGTAGGCCAATGAATACGTGTTCAGCGCAGTGATCTGATCCATAATTGCCATGTAGGTATCCTCCGGAGCTGGATCTAAACCGGCTTCGTTCATATACTTTCTGGTCAATGCGTCTTTTGGATCTTTAAAGGGTTCCATAACTCTGTTGTATTTCCGGGAAGTTACTCTGCTGCAGTAAAGTCAGCAAACGTTTACGTCCACGATGCAATTTAACTTTTATATTGTCTGCGGTCAAATCGGTGATGGCTTCAATCTCTTTGACCGACATCTCTTCATAATAATAAAAAGTGATCAAGGCAGAACTCACCGGATCTAAAGCCGCTATGGCTTGTTTGATCGCTTCGGATCGTTCTTGGGCCATCATGCGTTTAAGACCGTGCGTTTCCACATCCGGATCGGCATCTGAGATCTGCTCCAAACCTTCATAGGCCACGTAGCGCTTGTTCTTTTTGAGTCTGTCCAGGGCCTTTCTGTAGGCTATGGTATATAACCATGAAGAAAACTTGGATTCGCCTCTAAAGCTTTTTAAAGAACTATAAGCCTTCACAAAAGTGTCTTGGGTGATCTCTTGCGCCTCTTCCCTGTGCTGAACCATACGATTGACCACCGTAAAGACATAGTCTTGGTAGCGCCTTACCAGTTCCCCAAATGCTTGAGGGTCTCCAGCAAGGGTTTGCTCGATATGGTGTTGGTCAGTGGTCTTGATCATTTTAAGGTAAGACGCTTCAAATTATAAAACGGTTACAAAAGGTCCGAAAAAAAATAATTGAAAGTTTTTGTAACCGATCTAAAAAAGGGGTCGTCCTAATAGCAAATGATCAGATCATCTAAATTGAATCAAAACAAAAAACGAACAAAATCTATACAACTATGGGATCAGAAGTAATTATAATTCCAATCATTTTCGGAGTCTTATTTGGCCTTTATTATCTATTCATCAGCGCCAGAAACAAAGAGCGCCTCGCATTAATTGAAAAAGGCGCGGACGCCTCCATCTTCTTTAGTAACAAAAGAGGTAGTCACGGAACATCTAAAATTCTAATCTTGAATTTAGCCCTGCTTTCTATGGGTATTGGTGCCGGGATCTTCTTTGGAGGGCTGTTCCACGAAGTTTTAGGCATGAGCGAAGAAATTGCCTTTCCAGGTTCAATTTTCTTTATGGCCGGCGCAGGGCTCTTAAGCGGATTCTTTATGACCAAAAGGTTAGTAACCAAGGACTAATTCACATTCCTTGTTTTTAGTTGGTTGATCCGAAGGTTAGCAACGGATCAAAAACCGATAGCTACTGGAGTAGCTATCGGTTTTTTTGTGTTTTAAATTCAGGTAGATTCACCCATTGACGCCAAAGACCTGATTTTGTAGCTTTTACCTACTAAAACAATGAACTATGTCAGAAGAAGAAAACGAAGTCACTATAGAAGGCAGAACGCTCTAATGTCCAGACGGAGGTCCTGTAGCTCTCACCTGTTCAGAAACAGAAGGAGAAGACTACCAATGGTATCAGCGCATTTATGGAGAAAAGGACAGGCGCCCCATACCCGGAGCCGATGAAGCGCAATTAATCATTCCCTTGGATCTAGCCCGCGGCAACTATTATTCTGTACATTTTAAGCTCGATGAGCAGCAAGTCTGGACAGCAGAAGTACAAGTGGATGAATTGGTATTTGCTAATCTGGTCGTAGAAACCTCTGGCGATTTCACCACCGAGGGATCCAGTATTATCATCAAAGACAGTGGATATGTAGATCTGAGTTTACTGCTTCCCTACACCACTAACATTACCTGGTATAAAGACGAAAAGCCCATCAAGGGCCAAAATGACATCACTTTACGAGTGACAGAAAGCGGAAGTTTTACAGTGCGCGCTGCACCTGAAGAATGCTCCAATTACCTGCAGTATCTTGGTACTGCCGTTGTAGTCAGAAAATTGTAAAAAGCCTTAGCTCATTAAAATGAAATAAGGCTTAGTGTACTTTTATATTGCTATAGGCAGCTGTGATATTGATGAGTCTGTTGGAGTTTGAATTGATGTGATACCCCTTTAACATAGAGTTCCCGTTCATCTCGTTAGAGGTAGCTTGCATTCCAGAAGGCAGATCAATACTAGACTTTCTTCCGTTAAAGAACAGATCTAAAGCTACTTCTGGCAAAAAGATATTGGCATCGGTATTGTCTAGATTCAAGGCCACGGATTCAAACTCAGATCCGAAATTATTGATCACCAAGGCCCCGTAAGACCCATTAAGCATAGCATCTTTACTCAATACTCCAAAGGTCACATTGCTGGAATTGGCCTCCATGGTAATGTTGTCTGCCTGATTGATCACACAAGTATCTACGTAGTCAGCTCCCAAAGCGCCGTTCTTCCAATGCTTTACATAGATTGGCGCGTAAGATACGTTGATGGAGGTTTCCCCTCCATCAACAGTATTAGCTACAAAAGTGCTGTAGTTCAGATTGGCTTTGATGTTGTTCACGGCACCCAACTTCACTTCTCCGTGACGTACGTTGAGGTCCAGTTTAGCATCTTTAGGCATCTTGATCTTGATCACACGGCGTGCTCCTTTAAGGTCAACACCGTCACCATTAAGAATATAGACCTTGCCGCCGTTCTGCTTTTCAAGCTCTTCAATTTCGGCTTCAAGTTCTTCGGCCCATTTTTCCATGTCTTTTCCAAAGGCTTCTCCCCACTTTTCCATGTCTTCACCAAAACCTTCGGCCCATTTTTCCATGTTCTCGGCAAATTTCTCACCGAACTCTTCGCCCCAGTCTTCAAACTCTTTGGCCCATTTCTCACCAAATTCTTCGCCCCAGGCTTCCCACTTTTCAGCGTATTCTTCACCCCAAGCTTCCATTTTGATCTCAAAATCATCTCCAAAGCGCTCTTCCAATTCGGCTTCCCACTTCTTCATATAACCTTCCTTGTCGGCTTCATAGGCATCGTAGTCAAACTCAAGCCCTTCCAGTCCCTCTAGGAAATCGGGGGGTAAAGGATTGGTTGACATATTGGCCATCATAGGTCCTAAAACATCTTGTAACATAGGCCCTAATTTCTCTAAGCCTTCTCCCAGTCCTTCTAAATTGATTTCTAGATTTTCTAGCTCTTTAAGTGCTTCTAAAGATTCTAAAGCCTCCAAGGATTCTAGTGCGTCTCCGCTCCAATCAATGGAGAAGTTTGTTCCGCTGGTGATCACAATATTGTCTGCATCTCCGCTTACGCTAAAGTCCCAAGCATCTAAAAGCTCTTGCTTTTCTTCTGCAGTAAGATCGTCTCCGATCAACTCCGCAGTAACTTCTACCTTTCCTCTATTCCAGGTTTCAAAAACGAAGTCCACATAGGAACTGTTTACCTGAATACTGACATCCTTTTCAGTGTCAAAGGTCTTTTGCTCTTTAACCTGTCCAAAGAGTGCGGCTGTGCTCAAAAAGAGCAGCCCAAATATCCAATTAGACTTGATTGTTGTTCTCATTATTTGCTGATTTAAGTTCTCGTAATTTGTTTTTCAGTTTGAGTAGCAATTCCAAACGCAATTTCAAATTATCGATCAGAGCGTTCACGGTCAGGTCATTAGGACCTACATTGACCAATTCCGCATTCAGTCTCTTGTATTCTTTATCTAAGGTCGACAGGCGTCTCATATAGCCGTCGATCAATTCTTGATTCTCTGGGTTGACCTCCAAAGAGGCAATTCCCATGGTGATGCTTCTGGTGTAATAGTCCTCCAGTTTTTTAAACTCCGGAGAGAAATCACTTAAGCCTTTGGTCGTTTCTTGATTGTCTTGGTTATCTGCAGGAACGGTTTCTTCTACAGCCATTTGCTCTTGGGGTTCCCCACTGCTGTTGGTCATTAAAATATATCCGATCCCTAAAAGCAAAATCCCTATGGCGGCTACTTTGAGCCACAAGAACATCGGCTTCTTCTTCTCAGGGAGACGCTCGTCCAACAAGCGGGCGAACTTGTCCTGATGGTCAGCCGAGAGTTGCGCTTGCTCGTTTTCGGCATCTCGCTGCAGTAAATCTCTAATATCCTGTGCCATGGTCTAAATGCTTTAGTTGTTTTTTAATCTGACTTTTTCCTCGGAACAAACTCGTTCGGGAAGCCGCCTCACTAATATTCATGATCGATGCGATCTCGCTGTGGTCATAACCCTCTAAATAAAAGAGTTGGGTGACCAAGCGATACTTTTCAGGAAGCTGCGCAATTGCTTGCTTGACTTCTTGAACTGTAGCGTGATCGGGAACCGTATGGTCCTGGTCATCCACCACGCTCATCACTTCTTCATTAATACCGGTCCAAACTGCCTTCTGTGCTTTGATGGCGTCTAAACAAGTATTGATCACAATTCGCTTGAGCCAGGCTCCAAAGGTGACGTCCCCTTTGAACTGTGCCAATTTTTGAAAGGCCTTGATAAAACCTTCCTGCATGGCATCCTCGGCTAAAGCCGTGTCTTTCATATACCTTTTTGCGATGATCAGCATGCCCTCACAGTATTTATTGTATACCGCCATTTGGGCTTTTCTATCGTTTTGCTTGCATCGCTCTATAAGTAGCAGATCGGACACTTGATGGTTTTTTTGGATTGCTATTCGGTCTAAAGACGAGACAATTTTCACAGCGTTTCAAAAAATTTAAAAAAAGTTTGATCGCAGCACATAAAATTGCTTCCCTGTAAATTTACTACCTTTATTCTTTTGAGCAGAAAGACGAGAATTTATGGGTAAATCCAAAGGAATTTTAATGCGGATCTTGGGCGGCGCACTGCTTCTGATCGCATTGTTTTATTTTGTCATTGGACCAATTATGCGGTCGCAAACCAAGAAATACAGCCCGGAGCAGACCATCACTTTTAATCAAGGCAACCTGCATGTAGATGTATTCTATTGCAGCCCCGCCAAAACAGGCAGAGAGATCTTTGGCAGCTTAGTACCCTACGGAGAAGTTTGGCGTACGGGC
>NZ_JABSPU010000092.1 GCF_013214815.1 Gilvibacter sp. | reverse complement strand
GGCACGGATGGATCTGCTGCCGTTGGATTATCAGCTTTGGTAAAACTCGTTTTAGAAAAGGGTTCTGTGACAAAGATCATGGCTGCCTGTCCTTCTCTAAGCTCTCCATAACGGGCTTGCGAAAGTGTATAACTTGATATCTCTGCGGTTCCGTTAAACCAGTAATCTTTGTGCTCTTGAGAGGGTGTGTATTTAAATGACGCTTCTGCAGTATCCTGAGGAGCGACTACTGCGATCTCGTTAGCCTCTTTACAACTTCCAAGGATCAGCACTAATAAAAGAAAAGTGAATAAGATTCTCATCGCTAAATGGCTTTAGGTCAGAGGTGCTCTTTTGGGCTTAAAGCTGTCCTTTTTCTGCTAATTCGTTCAGCATTTTGGTGTGCACCTCATGTGTTCCTTCAAAGGTACGAATGCGCAGGCGGTTGTCAAAGAGACTTTCGCCTCTTTCCTTCTGATCTTTTAGTTTTTCTGGAGTGATGTATTGGTCCTTATCTCCGTAGATATAATAGACGGGTGTCTGCGGATCCAAATATTCAAAATCCGATGGCTTTAGTTCCACGGGAATCCCTCCGGAATGCAATACCAACATTTTTGGTTGGATCTTTCTACTGGCCATCCAACGGCAAACTACAGAAACGCCTTGGGAGTATCCCATCAGAATTAAATTTGATGTATCAAAAGACTCGGCCTGATAGACGGCGTCAATATACTTCAGGACGTTTTGGGTTTCTGCTAGGGTGTCTTCTCGGGTAAGCCAGCTCGCACCTACGTGTTTAAAATCTGGGCCTTGATAGTATTTACTTGGAGCTTGAGGCGCGACGATATAATTCGACCCTGGATCCATAGCTTTGAAATACTTCAAAAAGTACCGACTCAAATAGCCCATTCCGTGAAAAGCAAACCAGAGATTCTGGTCTTTTTCTCGGCGCTCATTCAAGGTTTCATAGCTGTTAGAATTTTGGTAAATAACCCGTTTTGTAGTCATAAATGCTGCTGCCTAATTTTGTATATTTACAAAGTAAACGATTCAAATGGAGTATACCAAAGAAGAACTTTTAGCGCGTTGCAATCAAATGTGCAAAAACACCCTGATGGAAACACTCCAGATTGAATTTATTGATTTTAACGATCATTCCATTACTGCAAAAATGCCCGTTAATTCAAGAGTTCATCAGCCTGATGGTGTACTGCACGGCGGAGCTTCAGTAGCACTGGCAGAAAGTGTTGGAAGCGCAGCGGCCTTTATTTTTCTCGGAAAAAAGGATGTACAGGTCCGCGGAATTGAAATTGCAGCAAATCACGTAAAATCCATTCGGGAAGGGGAGGTTTTCGCCAAGGCGGAGATCATGCATAAGGGAAGGACCACGCAGCTTTGGCAGATTCGAATTACCGATAATCAAAATAACTTAATCTCACTCGTAAAACTAACAACGCTAACCCTTTACAAGGAAAAACCATGACACTTTCAGATTTTACTCCCCAAGTTGAATCGCATTTTAAAAACAACCTTCCTTTTGTAATCTATAATGAACCAAAAAACCTACAAGTCCATGCCTTGTTACAACATAGTGACAAGCAACACTTGGTGAAAAACCTTACGCGTACGGGCTTTGTTTTTATGCCCTATTCCAATAAGAACCGCGCTATACTGATCCCAGACGAACACGCTGATGCGCTATCGGCAGAACTCAATGCAGATTATTTCCAAAGTTTAGCTCCTCGAGTGGCTGCAACGGATGTACCTATTGTGCAGGTCAACTATGAGCAAATGTTGGGAGAAGCTATTGACCAAATCAATAAAGGAAACCTGCTCAAAGTAGTTTGTAGCAGAAAAGAAGTGGTTTCGGGTAGTTTTGATCCGATCGCATTATTTATGGCCACTTTAAAACATTACCACGATGCTTTTGTATACGCCTTCTTTCATCCTAAAGTTGGGTTTTGGATCGGTGCAACCCCAGAAACCTTTATTAAAGTAGATGGGACGACTTTTAAGACCATGGCCTTAGCCGGAACGCAAAAGGTCTTTCCAGATATCAATCCGCAATGGACTCCGAAGGAGGTCAATGAGCAAAGCTTTGTAACCAAGGCAATTACAGAAAACTTGGAATCCCTGGCAAAGGTCATTGTGGTTTCTAAGACCTACAATAAACAAGCGGGATCGCTCTGGCATATTTGTAATGATATCTCGGGTACGCTCAAGAACAAAAAGGAAATGCTTCACCGCGTTTTGGAAGCTTTGCACCCAACACCGGCCGTATGCGGTTTACCGCAAACAAAGGCAAAGAATTTCATCAGCAAACACGAAAATTACGATCGGGAGTATTATACCGGCTATTTAGGTAGGGTAACTTCTGGTTTAAATACGCAACTATACGTAAATTTGCGTTGTATGAAAATTACGGATCAAGCAGCCGAGATTTTTGTAGGTGGAGGCGTCACAGAAGGCTCAAACATTTTTGATGAATGGGTCGAGACCGTGAATAAAGCCGAAACCATGAAGCAAATTCTACGATTGCCGGTTCCGTCTTAAAGCGATGGCCCAAAACCCCGAAGCAGAGACATATTCCAGCATACCCTTAGCGCAATTGGCTGTTGCAGCCTGTAAGGCGCATGGGATCTCTCGAGTTGTTATTTCTCCTGGATCCAGGAACGCACCCCTTACTTTAGGGTTTACCAATGACCCCTATTTTGACTGTTTTTCCATAGTTGATGAGCGCGTAGCGGCATTTTTTGGTTTAGGGATGAGTCAGTTTGACGGAATTCCAACGGTTTTGATCTGTACATCAGGTTCTGCAGTATTGAACTATTTTCCAGCTGTGGCAGAGGCTTACTACAGCAGAATCCCGCTAGTTGTTTTATCTGCGGATCGACCTGCTCATAAGATTGATATTGCAGATGGGCAAACCATTAAACAATTTGGTGTCTTTGGCGACCACGTAAGCTTTTCCGCTCAGTGTCAAGAAGATTGTGGTCCGGAATCTATCAATCATCATTATTTTCAAGAGGCACTGAATATCGCTTTTTCAGCAAAACGCCCGGTACATCTCAACTTGCCGTTTGAAGAACCCTTGTATGAATTGGTAGAGAAGCCCTTAGTTAACTATACGCTTTTACATACACCAACTCAGGTTGCTGCTATGCAGTTGCCGGTAGATTTTTTAGACGATTTTGATCGGGCTGAGCGGATTATGATCATCGCTGGAGTTATGCCTCCGGAATCCGTGTCATTTGAGACTCTGGATAAGTTGCTGAACGATCCCCGGGTTTTAATGCTTACGGAGACCACTTCTAACTTACATCATCCTAAGATTGTCAGTGGTATTGATCAATTGATCGCGGCCTTGGACTCGGAAGAATTGGAGCAACTCAGACCTGATTTGTTAATCACTTTTGGGGGGATGGTGGTTTCTAAAAAGATCAAGGCATTATTGCGAGGGCAGGCACCAAAATGGCATTGGCATGTAGATCCTTTAGAGGCTTATGACACCTATTTTGCTTTGAAAGGACATATTCAATCTACTGCGACTCATTTTGTAAATGAACTTCCTGAAAAGCAAGGAACTAATCGAAGTTCCTATCAAGAAGACTGGTTGACCAAAAGAGACAACTTTAGAGAGAATCATTACCGTTATTTAGCAGCAATTCCCTTTTCTGATCTGAAGGTCTACGGTGCTGTGTTTGACGCCTTGCCAAAAGGAGTTATCATGCAAGTGGCCAATAGTGCTGCGATACGCTACGCGCAACTCTTTGAATTACCGGAAAATGTGGCCGTGTATTGTAATAGAGGGACCAGCGGTATCGATGGCTCCACCAGCACAGCTATTGGGCATGCAGTCAGCAGTGAAAAACCTGTGTTGTTCGTAACAGGTGATCTCAGCTTTTTCTATGACAGCAATGCACTTTGGAACAATTACACTCCTGCTAATTTTAGGATCATTTTGATCAATAATTCAGGAGGCGGAATTTTTAGGATCCTTCCGGGAGATAAGTCCAAAGCTAACTTCACTACTTATTTTGAAACGGTTCATGGATTGCGCGCTGAGTCCTTAGCCCAAATGTATGGTTGGGGTTACAGCAGTGCGAACTCAATTACCGAATTACAACAGCACTTAGGAGGTGGTTTCTGGAAAGGAGATAGACCTGCAATCTTAGAGGTATTCACCCCTAGAGAGGCGAACGATCAGTTATTGTTGGACTACTTTGCCACAGTTAAATCGGGATCAATTAAAGACTGACTCCACTCACTCGCACTTTTTATATCCTCAAAAACCGCAAAGGCCTTGGTGAAGAATTTGGATTCTAACATGGCGTTTGCAGCGCTAACGGAGTCTTTCGCAACAATAGCAATTCCATTTAGATTAGGGACCCGCTCTAGGTACTTATAATCATTCGGTTGAACCGAATAACTATTGACCCTATTAGAGATTATAATAAAAGGTTTAGGGCCGATGTGTTTAAGGCATTCCATTAAAAGTTGAATACCCGTAACATAGGAAATATTTACACCTTCGTTGAACTCAGTAATAATTAATTGATCGTAGAAATAGATGTTTCCTAAGGCGGAATATTGAACGTGACGGGGGATTCGACCGTCATCGAAGTGGGTGTGGGGAGTGAGATTCATATCGCAGGCCTAAAGTACTCAAACCTACAATGAGGAACAAATTAAAAGCTGTTTGTTTTTAGCGTTGGTCTAAGTTGTACATTTGCCGCATGGAATTGGGTCAATACAATACACTTACCATCTTAAGGGAGACAGATCCCGGGCTTTACTTAGGAGATCCCGAGGAAAACGAAGTTTTGCTCCCTCACAAATACAAGCCTCAAAAGTACGCTATTGGTGATGCTGTTGAAGTGTTTGTGTATCGTGATAATGAAGCGCGGCTGATCGCTACAACACTAACTCCCAAAGCAGTAGTCGGTGAGTTCGCCTATTTGCGCTGCTCACAGCAAACATCTCACGGTGCTTTTATGGAATGGGGCATAGAGAAGGACTTGTTTGTACCCTTCAAAGAGCAAGCCCGTAAAATGAATCCTGGCAGCTGGTATACTGTATATATCTACATCGATCCTAAAACGGAGCGCTTGGTAGGATCCTCAAAGACCAAGAAATACCTTTCTAACGAGAATATCAGCCTACAGAAATACGACAAAGTAGATATTTTAATCACCCACATTACAGAGCGCGGCGCCAATGCCATTGTGAACGGGCAGCATGACGGATTGATCTATATTGAAAATATCTTTGAGGATATTAGAAGCGGGGACCGATTGCCAGCCTATGTGAAAAAGATTCGACCGGATAACAAGATCGATCTATTGCTTCAGCAAGAGGGTTATCGCAGTATTGAACCCAATGCTGAATTCCTTTTAGAGGAACTTGAAATGGCTGGAGGCTTTCTAGCTGTTACCGATAAGAGTGATCCGGAAACAATAAAAGAATTGCTCGGAATGAGCAAAAAGAGTTTCAAAAAAGCCCTTGGATCTCTATATAAGGCCAGAAAGGTTAAGATTGAAGAAGACGGAATCAGTCTTACCTAAAAAAACGATTCCCACTGTAAGGCGAGCAGCGCCAACAAAATCCACGAGAGGTTAAAGGATCAAAGAGTTGCAATCCACGCATTTCTGTATAGACGGTATTGGTCACTTTTGATTGCTTGTCATTGGTATACGGACTTTGAACCGTAAAGCCCAGTGATTTCACTCTGATTGGTCTAATAGACATTGCGCGCACCCGATCTCGATTGGTCTTATCAATGGCTGCGGACATATCTACAGGCTCCCAGAAGGAACCCGCCTCTGTATTGAAAACTATTGGCGTTAATGGGTAGGATCCGGTATAAACAAAGTTGTATTCCTCAGAAAAAATATCCGGCTCATCTTCTAAAACAAAGGCACCAAAATCAATAGTGAAGGTGTCCGGCTCTTGCGACCAAACAGACGCAGACCCAAGCAGTAAGAATAACAGTAAATAGATCCTTGGCCTTCTCATAGCTATGGCTAAAATAGCAAAAATCGCACCAAAAATATACTAGTAGAATGTTAACGCTTGTATTTGGATATGCGGTTGTTAGGTAACAAAAGGGCATCTAGAGCGTGAATCAATTGCTCATGTGCAATAATGGGGATAGGGGCGAAAAGGGATTCAAGTTCTAGATGACTTTTGCTTGGACTTTCGTAAAAGACTACATGATAGGATTGCATGGCGGGGAAAAGCTCCAAAAACCACTTAAGGTCTACGGGATTGATGCTGTAGTCGTGAATGCGGTTAGAAATATAATGGAAGGGTTTATTCTCGGGGTAGAAATTAGAGATGGCAAAAATAATGCTGTAGGCTGCGTCTCTATCATAAACAGAAACCTCGTGCATTTGCGAGATCACAAAATCATCAAAAAAGAACAGATCGGTAAATTCGATAAACTACCCTAAGTCTTAGAGGTTCAGTTTGTTAGCTGTGTTTTTTGGCACTGTATCTTTGTGAACCATAATGCTGATGCTCTTTAGGCGCATATAAGCCTCGGAGAAGTATACATAGCCGCCAAAAGCAGTTCGGTCTTCTGCCGTACCCCAACTGTTTTTCACCTTGTAATAGCGATTGCCTTGCTGATCTTTTACAATTCCAGTAATATGCATTAGGTGATCGTCTTTAGTGCTGAAACTCTCAAAACGCTCTTGACGCAGGTCTTGGTCTACTTTTAGCTCCGGATAGATCGCGGTCCAGGCCTTTGGGGTCAGACTCGCATCCGCAGGAACCACAGCAACTCCATTTTTAGAAGAGAAGCCGCGTTCGCTTACGTCGCAATCCAACTCAACGGTATAGCCATTCTCTAAGGCGTTATCAATGGTTTGCATCAGCTCATCCAAAGAAACATTGTAAAAACTCCCGTTGGAGAAGTTGTCGGGAATGTCCAAAATGCTCTGGGCGTACATCGGCATATGAGAAAAAGAAGTAATACTCACATAAGCCTCAGGATCCAAGCCCGTCATTTTTAAAAAGGACTGCGGCGTATAGTTTGTTCCTTCATAAAGGAACTGCTCTGGAATACTTCCTAAATATATATCCAAAACACCCGCAACTGCCATTTGCCAATTCGAGCTTAAATTGCGTCCCGGATTTTCAATATAGGTATTCAGCATAGCTTTGATCACCGCCACCATTTCTGCGTGGTTGTGTCTATCAACACCTGCTTCCAAGCCCGTATAGGCGCGGTTAGGCACCAAACCGTAATCTCGGACCGAGTTGATCACATCGTGCGCTAATCCACCTTCACTAAACTGTGCTTTGCCTTGTCTCATTACGTAATTCCATGCTTTTTTAGGATAGGTCATGCGCACGTTGTACATCTCAGAAAGGTCTATCTGTTTTCCTGAGATCCGCATGATCTCAGACTCCAAAAAAGAAGAGGTTGAAAAGCTCCAGCAGGTTCCTGTAACTCCTTGACTGATCACAGGTGTCGCTTCAAGATCAATGAGCGTTGTAAATTGATAGGGTTCCTGTGCTTGGTTGTTAGAAACAAAGGTGAATAACAGAATTAGAGTGGTGATAATACGACGCATAACAGCAAAGTTTTTTAAGAGAGGCTCAGCTAAAAAAGCCTTATTTTTACACGAAAATAGTGAATATGTCTAAAGCAAATTGGATCACCGCCAAAACCTATACCGATATCACCTATAAAAAGTGCGATGGTGTGGCACGTATCGCTTTCAATAGACCGGAAGTTCGCAACGCTTTCCGTCCCAAGACCACCAGTGAATTGTTAGATGCCTTTCACGATGCGCAAGAAGATACTTCCATCGGTGTGGTTTTACTGAGCGCTGAAGGACCTTCTCCCAAAGACGGAATCTATAGTTTTTGTAGCGGAGGTGATCAAAAGGCACGTGGGCATCAAGGATATGTTGGCGAAGATGGTTATCACCGATTGAACATTTTGGAAGTACAGCGTTTGATCCGTTTTATGCCTAAGGCAGTTATTGCGGTCGTTCCAGGGTGGGCCGTAGGTGGTGGACACAGCTTACATGTAGTTTGTGATATGACTTTGGCTAGTAAAGAACATGCCATTTTTAAGCAAACTGATGCAGATGTAACAAGTTTCGATGCAGGATATGGTTCTGCATATTTAGCTAAAATGGTTGGTCAGAAAAAAGCACGTGAAATTTTCTTTTTAGGACGTAATTATTCTGCCAAAGAACCGTTTGATATGGGAATGTTAAATGCGGT
>NZ_JABSPU010000091.1 GCF_013214815.1 Gilvibacter sp. | reverse complement strand
GGTTACCTGATACATTTGTGCCATGGTCTCTTCTATAGCGACTTCAGAGTTTCTAAGCATTTCATCGAGTTTGGCTTTTTGCTCAGCCAGCTTCCATTTGGCGTCCGTAAACTTCTTATTGCCCTCATAATAGTGGGTTTTAATGGCTTCCATTTGCTTGTCGGTAAGGCTGATCTCTGTTTTGTACTTCATGATATTGTCAATATCAAAAAGCTCTGTGGTGAGTGCGTCTTGTGCCTGGCTAATAAAACCAAAGGCAAATAAAAAGAGGAGAAGGGTGTACTTTTTCATGGTGTGTGTTTTATTCATCAAATTCTTGGATCAATACATCAGTAGAGGCTTCCCAGCTAAAAAGAGAAGCGTTCTCTTCCATTAATTGATCTGTAGTTTCTGTTTGTGTTAAATCTAAATTCAGCGTTATTTCCTCGCTTACAGTGTCTTGACCAGATATGGAATCACTTTGTCTTAGTATTCCGATCAAACCTCCAAGAACCAATACAGCTGCAGCTGCATGATACCATTTAAAGGAGATCGTTTTACTATTTGACATAATATCATCCACATCCGGAGCAGGAAAATCAATTTGATCTCGATTTCGCTCTGCAGTGAATAAGTCCCTTAATTCTTGATCTTTATTCATGATCGAATCGGTTTTAAGTATTGCTTTAAGGCTTCTTTACCACGGCTGTATAATGTCCAGGACTTCAGCAATGGCCGCTAGAGTCAAATCGTGATAAAAAGCCAGCAACAAGACTTGTTTTTGACGCTCTGGCAATTGATCTAGAATAGGCCTTAGGTTTGGCGTTTCCGCTAAGGGATCTATAGCTGTGGTCAATTGTACAGTTTCTAAAGCTTGAAATTTTCGCTGATTTTTAAAATGATCTAAGGCTGTAAAACGAATGACGGAAAACAACCAAGTCTTAAAACTGGATTGTTCATTGTAGCGCGCTTTATTCTCTAAAATTTTCAAATACGTCATTTGTAATACATCCTGAGCAGAATCTGGCTGGTGCTTACACAATTGAAGTGCCCAATAATATGCAGCTTCATGATGTTCGCGAATTAATGATTCCAGTTGATTCTTTTTCATCGGTTATCCCTTAGTCTTAAAAATGGGGCGCGTATATGACACAGCGTAGAAGTTTTTTAAAGATACGCGCTATATCTGCGATTTCCGAAGGTATTTAAGGGATTAGGAGGGAATACTCAAAATACTCTATTTTACATAATATAAATTATAGTGCAATTATTGCAAATAATGCATAGCTCGCTATTTGGCATAATATCAGATATAACTTCGCTCTAGCGAATTATATCGGCAGATATTATCTCAAAGTTATTTACGGTGGATTTTAGCCTGTAACAAGTTTACTGAATAATCATCCTTATCTTTAAATACTAAAACCAAACAATCCAACCATGAGCAAATCACCAATCAAATTCGCCTTTGCATTTTTAATTCTGTCTGCATCCTTAATCAGCTGCAAGCAAAACAAATCCGAAGATACTACACCAACAGATTCAGGAACTGCAACTGAGCAGTATTCAACAACCAATGTTTTAAAGGAGTCTCTAACTTTTTACGCATCTTTTGATACGTCCATTGATGCTGATTTTGCTTTGGGAGATGCCCGCTTGTATACGGTGCCTAACCGTCAAGCCAGAGATTCTGCTCGCGTTGGTTTGCACAAGCCTGATATTCGTCGTGAAGACGGTCAAGGAAAATTTGGTGCCGGATTGGTCTTTACCGAGCGTAGCCCAGGATACATCTACTATCCCAGCGAAAAAAACATCACTTACAATACTACCAATTGGGCGGCTACCGTCTCATTTTGGCTCAAATTAGACCCAGTAACCGACTTAGAACCCGGCTATTGTGACCCTATTCAGATCACGGATTCTGGCTATAACGATGCAGGTATTTGGGTAGATTTTACCAAGGAAAACCCCAGAGACTTTAGATTGGGAGTCATTGGAGATCGAGAAGTTTGGAATCCGAATCCAGAAGGTCCAGACAATGAGAATCCTATTTTTAATGCCCGTTTGATCGCTGTGGAAAACCCTCCCTTTTCCAGTGATTCATGGACGCATATTGTGATTGCCTTTTCTGGCTTAAATACACCTGGCGGAGAGGCTTCCCTCTACATGAATGGGCAATTTAAAGGCAGTAACCCCTTGCCTATTGCCCCTTTTACTTGGGATTATTCCTTATCAAATATTTATTTAGGCCTTGGATACATTGGCCAAATGGATGAACTCTCTATTTACAGTCGTATGCTCAATGCAGAAGAAGTTGCGGCTTTATACGGACTTGAAAACGGCGTGAGTTCTATTTTGGACTAAACCCAACAACAAACATCAACTGATACAACTAAACACACCAACCATGCGAAAAACAACACTTTTAATCTTGCTGTTTCCTGTACTATTGCTGGCTCAAGAAGCCAATGATTACTTCTCTTCCATGAAATACAGAAACATAGGCCCCTATCGCGGTGGCCGTTCTGTTAGTGCCTCTGGAGTTGTGGGAGACCCCCTAACCTATTTTATGGGAACTACTGGAGGAGGTCTTTGGAAAACTCAGGATGCAGGCCAGCACTGGGAAAACATTAGCGATGGATTTTTTAAAACGGGAACAGTTGGTGCTGTAGCTGTTTCAGAAAGCAATCCAAATATTGTGTATGTGGGCATGGGTGAACACGCAATTCGCGGAGTAATGTCTTCTTATGGTGATGGAGTCTATAAATCCACAGACGGTGGTGAGACCTGGGAGCATTTGGGTTTGAAAGAAACAGAACAGATCTCTCGTATCGTCATTCATCCGACGAATCCAGATATAGTCTATGTCGCAGCACAAGGTAAATACACAGCTCCTACTGAGGGCCGTGGCGTTTACAAATCCGTAGATGGTGGAAAAACCTGGAAGAAGACTTTGTATTCCAACCCATACGGAGGAGCTTCTGAACTGTCTATGGACATGAACAATCCGGATGTTTTGTATGCGGCCCTTTGGCATCATCAGCGCACGCCTTGGAAGGTTATTAGCGGTGGCGATGGCAGTGGACTATACAAGTCTACCGATGCAGGAGAAACTTGGAATAAACTGGAAACAGGCTTGCCCAAGGAGCTGGGTAAAATGGCCATTGCGGTTTGCAGAAGCAATAGCGACAAGGTCTACGCGCTCATAGAAAGCGATAGTCAAACGGAGCAAAGTGGGCTTTACGTCTCTAATAACGCAGGTAAAAGCTGGTATCAAGTAAGCGGAGACAACCGCCTCACTCAGCGCGCTTGGTATTATACTGAGGTTTTTGCCGATCCTTTGAATGATCAAACTGTTTATGTGTTGAGTGCTCCTGCGCTGCGTTCAAAAGACGGAGGAAAGTCTTGGGAAAGACTTTACGGAACTCATGGCGATTACCACGATCTCTGGATCAATCCCAATAACTCTAAGAATATGGTCATTGCCAACGACGGCGGCGCAGCCATCTCGTTCAACTTTGGTCAATCTTGGTCCACACAAAGCATTATGCCTACTGCGCAGTTCTATCGCATCAATGTGGACAATATGGAACCCTACAATATTTACGGAGGACAACAGGACAATACTTCTGTACGTATTGCTAGTGCTAATTTACAAGGATGGTCCATCTCAGAGTCTGATTGGACTTGGTCTGCTGGCGGAGAAAGCGCTTTTCTGGCCTTTGATAAGGACAATCCAAAGGTAGTAGTCGGTGGAAGTTATTTGGGGACCATTGAAGCTTTAGATATGGAAACTAAAGTAAGCACCAAGATCATGGCCGCACCTTTACAGTATTTGGGTAAAGCTGCTCGTGATATGAAGTACCTCTACAATTGGAATGCTCCTATTATTTGGTCTCAACACGAGCCTAACACTATTTATCACGGTGCTCAATTGGTATTAAAGTCTACGGATCTCGGAAAGACTTGGACTCATTTTTCTCCGGATTTGACCCGTGATCTGGATGAGAAACAAGGTAAAGGTGGTGGCCCTTACACCGTTGAAGCCGTAGGAGCTGAGAATTACGGAACCATAAGTTATTTGGTGGAATCGCCACACCAACAAGGAGTATTCTACTCTGGAAGTGATGACGGCTTGGTACACATCACCAAAGACAACGGAAAGTCTTGGCAAAACATCACTCCTAAAAACCTCGGTGAAACCCTCATCAACGCTATAGAAGTATCCCCTCATGATCCTGCGGTGGTTTATATAGCTACTACTAAATACAAATTTGGAGACTACACCCCTGCCCTTTTTAAAAGTAATAATTACGGAAAGACTTGGAAGGCTATTAACAATGGAATCCCCTATGGAGCCTACACCCGAGTGGTTCGCGAGGACCAAACAAAAAAAGGCTTGCTATATGCGGGAACAGAACTGGGAATCTATATTTCTTTTGACGATGGTGCCAACTGGGAATCTTTTCAGCGCAACTTGCCTGTGACCCCTATTTTAGATTTAAAAGTGCATAGAAACGATTTGGTTGTAGCCACTTCTGGGCGTTCCTTTTGGATTTTAGACAACCTCTCGCTCTTATCAGCATATGATCCTGAGATAAAAGAATTAAAAGTATTCAAGCCAGAGGCATTGACCTATGGATTCTGGGGAAGCCGAATGAGTGGGAATATTGATGGCTTTGATGGGACACAAGGTTTTGAGGGAGTAAATCCAGCCAATGGAGTGGTACTTTATTATCATTTGCCTGAGGTTGATGCAGATAAGGTCGTTGAATTGGTGGTTACCAATAGTGAAGGTAAAGTGATTAATACCTATACCTCTGAAGCAGATGACAGTTATGTGCCTCATAATGGTGGCGGGGCTCCCCCTGCTCCACGCTTATCTAAAAGGAAAGGTTTGAATTGTTTGGAATATGCAACACCCAATAGTTCCTGGCGTTCCTGGCGTTTATATTGAGGCCAGTTTTAACGGTCACCGCGCAGTTCCTGGAGACTATACCTTCACTTTAAAGTACAACGGTCAAACGACTTCTGCCGAGGGGAATATATCCCCAAATACGAATTTTAATATCAGTGCTCAGGAATACCAGCAATACGACGCCATCATGAGCGATATGGAAGCTAAGGCTACTGAGATGCATACAAGAGTAAATATGCTTACCAAAGCTTCTAAAGACATTCAAGCGGCTGTTTCACAGCTTAAGAAAGAAGGAAACAATGCTAGTTTGGTTGCTGACGGGGAAGCGCTATTGTCTGCGATCAAAGCATGGGATGAGCAAATGATCCAACGCAGATCTCAGGCCTACGATGATGTTGAGAATTTTGAGAACAAATTCACAGCAGAATACCTTTTCCTTATGAATCAAACCAACAGCAGGCTGCCTAAAGTCACACAAGCATCCGTAGACTTAAAGGCGGAAATGGATCAGCGTTGGATAGGTTTAAAAAAGACTGCAGATGATCTGATCAACAATCAGGTTCCCGCTTATAACAAAAAGTTGTGGGATGCAGGAATTGGAGCTATCAATATGGACTAGCCGTTCCAATAGCGAATGGCAAACAATAAAAAAACCCGCTTTTTATTCGAAGCGGGTTTTTGTTGGTCTAATTTAAAACGATTAATCCTCAGATCCGCGTCCTGGCGTATAAGGCGCACCAGCATCGAGGAGTTTTTGCTCCAGTACTTTAATGTTGGTGTTGTAAATACGTTCCATTTTAGCTTTGATCTGCTGAATTTGCTCTTTGGCTATTGCATAGCTATCCCGATGCGTTTTAGTTGGAGTCGCCGTAGAATAGGCTTGTTCCCATCCAATGGTACCCAAACGGTTTGCCGGTGATGGCGGTTGGTCCATATCTAAACGACGCTTGACTGGATCTCCGTAAAGTGCTAATTGAACTTCCTCAAGGGATGCTTCAATAGCTTTAACATCAGACATTAAAGCACCTAGTGGCATATCAGCCTTTTTTATGGCCTCTTTGATGTAGCGTAACTTGTTTCTGGATTCAGACATGAGACGTTGTGTGATGCCCATATCGGCTTCTAATTTGGCAACCTCTTGTTGGAAAGCGACCTTCTCTGCTCGGTCCGCTGCCGGCATGGTAACATTATCCAATGCTTTCACTTCAAATCCAACAGGGTCTACTAAAAGGCGCATATCATCCCCTTCCAACAAATGCATTTCTACCGTGTACATGCCCGGCGCTACTAAAGTACCTTCATCTTCTCCGGCAAACGGATTGTAAAAAGAAGAACTACTTAGATCAATAGGTCCGTTTGGAGTAAAACGCAAATTCCAATGAAACCGCTGAATTCCCTCACTGACGGATTTAAATTCTCTTTTGATGACTGTACCGTTGGCATCCTTAATGACAAAGACAAGTTCTGGTTTCTCCTCATCGTTTTCAGCCTTGAGATCATCGTAACTCGGATATGGCGTATCTTTTCCATCAGCCGTGAGCTCCTTGTCTTGCTTTTGTCGTTTGCTTTTAAGGGACTTAAAGCTATCTCCGTAATAGTAGGTGATCATGGCTTCAGGACCTAAATTCTCTGCAGTATAAAAATTGTCTCCTTGGAACGATTTCCCAGGCAATCCCAAAGGACTACTCTGTTCCCACATTAAAGCCGTTCTTATTGGGTAGATCATGGCAGTTTCTGTCGGCGTTTCATTTTCTACCGTTCTTAAAACAGAATAGTCATCCATCACATAAAAACCGCGCCCAAAAGTTCCTAGGATCAAATCATCCTCACGTTCTTGAATGGCAATATCTCTAACAGCTATGGTAGGAAGTCCGTTGCTGAGTTGCTTCCAATGTTGTCCTTTATCCGGAGAAAAGAAAACCCCAAACTCGGTTCCTACAAAAAGTAATTCACCGTCTTTGTGATCTTCTTCAATGGCGTATACGCTACCGCGTTCTGGTAAGTTGGAGGCTATTGGCTTCCAGCTGGTACCTTTATCTTCGGACTTAAAAATATACGGCTTAAAATCTCCAAATTTATGATGATTAAAAGCAGCGTAGATCACGTTTTCATCATGACGAGAGAGGTACACACTGTTCACGTAAGACTGTTGTGGCGCACCAGGAATACTGCTTATTTTACGCCAGTTTTGACCGCCATCTTCTGAAATATAAACCAAGCCGTCATCTGTTCCTGCTGCGAGTAAATTAGGATTTCGGGCTGATTCTGAAAAGGCAACGATACTCCCATAAGGCGATGTGGAGCCGTTCTTAGCTACCGCATCAATACTCACTACACGGCCGTATACTTTGAGCGTGTTTCGATCAATTTGTTGCGAAAGATCATCACTGATCACTTCCCAAGAATTTCCATAATCGTCAGAGCGGAAAACCTTATTTGCAGAAAAATAAAGTCTACCGGGAACATGGCGTGAGACCACCAAAGGTGCATCCCAGTTGAAACGGTATGCGTCCTCACCTGCTCTGGCTTTTGGTTTTATCCCCACGATCTCGCCGCTTTTCTTGTCAAAACGAACCAGTCCACCATATTGTGATTGTGCGTAAACGATATTAGGGTCATTCGGGTCAATCTGAGATTCAAACCCGTCTCCACCGTTGGTGATGAACCATTCAGAGTTTCGGATCCCGTGATTGGTCAATACACGAGCAGGGCCTCCCAAACTAAAGTTATCCTGAGTTCCTCCGTAGATGTTGTAAAACGGATAGTCATTATCTACCGCTACTTTGTAAAACTGAGTTACCGGTAAATTCTTTTTAAAATCCCAAGTTTTTGCTCCGTCAAAGGTCTCATAGATACCTCCGTCACAACCCACTATAAAGTGTTTGTTGTTGTGCGGATTGATCCACATACAATGGTTGTCCACGTGTTTAGTGTCTTCACCCACAAGATCAAAACTGCGTCCACCATCTCTGGTGACAGCCATCCAAGTGTCCATGGAATACACCGTGTTTTCATCTACAGGATCTGCGATGATCTCTTGATAGTAATTGCCGCTGGTTACGTGTCCGCTGCGCTTTTCCCAACTCGCCCCGCGGTTGGTAGAGGCGTAAAATCCTCCTTTGCCATTGGCCGCTTCTACAATGGCATAGATGATCTCTGGATTTGCAGGAGATATGGCCAGACCAATACGTCCGAGTTCTTCTCCTGGTAGGCCTTTATTGATCTTTGTCCAAGTCTTACCTCCATCCACACTCTTGTGCATTGCAGAACCTGGCCCGCCGCCCACATAGGTGTACACATGGCGGCGTCTTTGAAATGTGGAAGCATACAGCACGTTTGGATCCCGTGGATCCATCACCACATCATTGACTCCCGTGTGTTGATCTACCTCAATTATAGACGTCCAGGTTTTACCTCCATCTTCTGTTTTATACAATCCGCGTTCTCCTCCACTACTCCATAAAGGACCAATAGAGGCTACATAGCCCACATCGGAATTGTCCGGGT
>NZ_JABSPU010000090.1 GCF_013214815.1 Gilvibacter sp. | reverse complement strand
TCCCCCAGTACAAGGCAGATTGTATACGCGTTACGCACCCGTGCGCCGGTCGTCAGCAAAGAAGCAAGCTTCTTCCTGTTACCCCTCGACTTGCATGTGTTAGGCCTGCCGCTAGCGTTCATCCTGAGCCAGGATCAAACTCTTCATCGTTTAATCTTAAATAATTTTAAACAACTACTATATCCAAGTTTGACCAAAAAAATCTCTCAGGGTATTTTTACTCGGTTTATTCGTTTCAACACCAAAGTTTCCTTTAGTATTGTACACTGTCAATTCAATATATCAATGAACTTCTGTTCTTTTTTTTCGCCTAACGTAACTCGTGTTTTGTAGTCACTCATCCGTTTAGCGGGTGCAAATATACAACAGTTTTTAATTCCTGCAATACTTTCAAAAAATAATTTGAAAAAATTTGCGCCAGTATTTTTATGAACTTCTTTTGGGCTGTTATCCTTTCCAAAAGCGGTTGCAAATATATATCGCTTTTTATATTCCGCAAGACATAAATGACAATTTTTTTAATAAAATTTCACCTTTAAATTACAAGCCGCTGAAAGGCTGAGAATTGGGCAAAATCACCCTTTTATACCTTTATATATATACCCCAAAATCACAATCGACATAAATTCCGCAGCAACCACCCATCAGAATTAACCCAAACGTATTGTTTACACTCTAAAAGCTACCTATCTTTGCCCCTTTAAAATTAAACTTATGATAGGGATTACCTTACCCGATGGTAGCGTAAAATCTGTGGAAGCAGGTACTACGCCTATGGATGTCGCCAAGAGCATTAGTGAAGGCTTGGCGCGCAATGTTATTTCAGCAACTTACAATGACACCACCGTAGAAGTAACAACCCCATTAACCACAGACGGTAGTTTAACCCTACACACTTGGAATGATGACGCAGGAAAAAAAGCCTTTTGGCACTCCTCTGCTCATATCCTAGCACAAGCCTTAGAAGAACTCTATCCAGGGATCAAACTTTGGGTGGGTCCGGCGATTGAACGTGGGTTCTATTATGATGTTGATCTGCCGGAGGGTCAAGTGATCTCCGATAAAGACTTTAAAACTATAGAGAACAAGATGCTGGAGATCGCTCGCGGGAAGCACGACTTCAAAATGCGTGAGGTTTCAAAAGCTGATGCTCTAGCCTATTATCAAGGAAAGAACGAATATAAGGTTGACCTTATAGAAGGACTGGAGGATGGAGAGATCACCTTCTGCGACCACAGCAGCTTTACCGATCTATGCCGTGGTGGGCATATTCCAAATACAGGAATTGTCAAAGCAGTAAAGATTCTAAACGTAGCTGGAGCCTATTTTAAAGGTGATGAAAATGAGAAGCAATTAACGCGGGTTTATGGGATTTCGTTTCCGAAGCAAAAAGAGCTCACTGCCTATTTAGAGCTTTTAGAAGAAGCTAAAAAACGAGATCACCGAAAGTTGGGTAAAGAATTAGAATTGTTCACTTTCTCACAACGTGTCGGACAAGGCCTTCCACTTTGGTTGCCTAAAGGGGCAGCATTAAGAGAACGCCTAGAAAGCTTCTTAAAAGCAGCACAGAAAAAAGCCGGTTACCAAACGGTGATGAGTCCGCATATTGGAAACAAAGACCTTTATGTGACTTCCGGTCACTTTGCGAAATACGGAGAGGACAGTTTTCAAACGATTCAAACTCCACACGAAGGCGAAGAATTCATGCTTAAACCTATGAATTGTCCTCACCATTGTGAAATGTATAAGGCAAAACCGTGGTCTTATAAAGAACTCCCTGTTCGCTATGCTGAATTTGGAACGGTTTACCGTTACGAACAAAGTGGTGAGCTACACGGTTTGACACGAGTTCGTGGGTTTACTCAAGACGATGCGCACATTTTCTGTACGCCGGACCAACTCAACGATGAGTTCATGAAGGTGATTGATCTGGTACTCTACGTATTTGGTTCCTTAGGGTTTGAAGATTTTAAATCTCAGGTATCGATCCGTGATATGAGTAAGCCAGAAAAATACATCGGAGATCCTGAAGTTTGGGAAAAGGCAGAACAAGCCATCATCAATGCCGCCGAACAGAAAGGTTTGGATTATGTGGTTGAGGAAGGCGAGGCTGCATTTTACGGGCCAAAACTTGACTTTATGGTTAAGGATGCCTTAGGCCGCAGTTGGCAACTAGGAACAATCCAAGTAGATTACAATCTTCCAGAGCGATTCGATCTTACGTATAAGGGCTCAGATAATGAGTCACACAGACCGGTTATGATTCACCGTGCTCCCTTTG
Organism: Gilvibacter sp.; assembly: GCF_013214815.1. GTDB lineage: Bacteria > Bacteroidota > Bacteroidia > Flavobacteriales > Flavobacteriaceae > Gilvibacter. The sequence goes on along the minus strand of NZ_JABSPU010000090.1, from coordinate 6,267 downwards.
GTTCATTGGAACGTTTCGTTGCGATCCTCTTAGAGCATACGGGTGGAAACTTCCCTTTATGGCTTATGCCTGAGCAGGTTAGCATCCTGTCTTTGAGCGAGAAATACGAGAATTACGCGCAAAAAGTTTTAAATTTGTTAGAAAATAGCGAAATTCGCGCGCTCGTCGATAACCGAAACGAGACCATCGGAAGAAAAATCCGTGAAGCCGAAATGAAGAAGATCCCTTACATGATTATTGTTGGGGAGCAGGAAGAGAAAGATGGCACAATTGCTGTAAGGAAACACAGCGAAGGCGATATGGGAACCATGAAAGTGGAAGACTTTGCCGCCATTATTGAGAACGATATTAAGAGTACCATAAAAGAATTTAATGTTTAACAGCCCGTTTAGGGACAAATATTTTAAGTCATAGCAATACGAAGAAAAAGAGGAAGAAGAGGTCCGGCAAGGATCATTAAAGAAGATCAACACAGAATTAATGACAAGATCAAAGCTCCCGAGGTACGCCTTGTTGGAGACAATGTAGAAGTTGGTGTTTACACCTTAGCCAAAGCAAAGCAAATCGCAGCCGATTTGGAATTGGACCTGGTAGAGATTTCGCCGAATGCGAAGCCACCGGTATGTAAGGCCATCGATTACAAGAAGTTCGTTTACGAACAAAAGAAAAGAGAAAAGGCCTTAAAAGCCAAAGCGACCAAAGTAACGATCAAGGAGATCCGTTTTGGTCCTAACACAGATGATCACGATTACGAATTTAAAAAGAAGCATGCCGTTAAATTCTTGCAAGATGGTGCTAAGTTAAAAGCGTATGTTTTCTTTAAAGGTCGATCGATCATCTACAAAGACCAAGGGCAGATTTTGCTACTGCGTTTGGCTCAAGAATTAGAAGAATACGGCAAGGTAGAACAAATGCCTAAGCTGGAAGGGAAGCGTATGATCATGTTCATCGCTCCTAAAAAGAAATAAAGAGAAAGCGAGATAATTATAAACCTTAGGAACAATGCCTAAACAAAAAACAAAATCCAGCGCCAAGAAGCGTTTTAAGCTGACTGGAACTGGTAAAATCAAAAGAAAGCACGCGTTTAAAAGTCACATCTTAACCAAGAAGTCTAAAAAACGTAAGCTAGCCTTGACGCACGACACTGTCGTACACAAAGCGGACGAGGACAATGTGAAACAAATGCTTCGAATGAAGTAATAACTTTCACCGGTTTAAACGAGTAATAACCCTGGAGTCAGGCCCAATAAAAGCATTCTTCACAGAATCGCCTGCTACAAAAAACAAGTAAATTATGCCAAGATCAGTAAATGCAGTTGCTTCAAGAGCCCGCAGAAAAAAGGTGATGAAGCACGCCAAAGGTTACTTTGGACGTCGTAAAAACGTTTGGACAGTAGCGAAAAACGCGGTTGAAAAAGCTATGCAATATAGCTACAGAGACCGTCGTGCTAAGAAAAGAACGTTTAGAGCTCTATGGATCACCCGTATTAATGCAGGTGCCCGTGAGCACGGTATGTCGTATTCTAAGTTTATGGGACATTTGAAAGCCAACAATATCGACTTGAACAGAAAAGTTCTTGCCGATTTGGCCATGAATCACCCAGAAGCTTTCAAAGCGATTGTCGATAAGATCAAGTAAGGGCTTTAGGCCTAATCAATAACATATTATTTCGCTTAAAAGCCCTGCTCCTTTGGAGTGGGGCTTTTAGTTTGGATAGAGACGAGTGATGATGTTTCATTATCAAAATGCCGGGGCATTCCATGCCCTCCCCAGATTTAAATTAAGCATTTTTAAAGTGTGTTTTGAAATGTCCAAATACGGATTTATCAATTGGTGTATTTCGCCAAATTCTTTATAGTTTTAACAAACGCCCTAAGCAGCATAAAGCAACGCAATGTCAAACCTAAAAATGTACATCCTAGTCAAAGACAGTATCCCGCCAGGTAAGGCTGTTGTAGGAGTTGCGCATGCTAGCTTGGCCTGCTATCTCGAATTTGCAGATGACCAAGCCATAAAACAATGGTTGGATGGACCCTTTTACAAAACGGTTTGTTTGGTCAATGAAAAGGAATTTGAAAAGGCAAAATCAGAACCAGATCGAGTGGTGATGACAGAATCTACCTTAGACCATCAAGAAACAGTGATCGCATTTAAGCCTCGGGAGAAATATCCCAAATACTTTAAGTTTTTTAGGTTGTATAAATGATCAGGTCTTTTGACGCTTCTTCTTGGCAGCTGGAAAAAGAACATTATTAAGAATAAGTCTGTAGCCTGGAGAGGTTGGATGCAATGCCAGCTCGGTGGGTGCATCTCCTACTCTATGGGTATAATCTTCGGGATCATGTCCGCCGTAAAAAGTAAAGAACCCTTTGCCTTTAATTCCATGGATATAACGGGCCTCACCATTGGTTTTGTTTTCACCCATGATCAAGACATTAGCTTTGATCAGATCGCGATCATATGAGGTAGTTTGCCCCATAAACCCTTTTACCAAAGCCGTATGGTTTTGAACCAACATGGTAGGGATAGGATCCCATTTAGCCGAATAATCCATTAAAGTAAAGTAATCCGTCTCCTTAGGAATGGCTCGTTTACGTGTCATATCGATATCGGAGAACTCATACACATTTGGGCTACGCTCCAAAATAAAGTCCTTAAAAGCGAAGGTGCGGGAATAATCCAGCTTGCTTTGATAGCCTCCTTCTGAGGGGTCGCCGTCGAACATAGATTCACAAATGTCAACACCTGCAGCAGATAAAGCGATATCAAAACTATCTGTAGCGCTGCACATGGCGAACATAAAACCGCCTCCAACAACATAGTCGCGTATTTTCAGGGCTACATCACGCTTGGACTCAGAAACCTTGCTATAACCCAGTTTAGCAGCTCGCTCCTCCGCAAGTCGCTTCTCTTCAATATACCAAGGTGCAGATCTGAAACTGCGGTAGAATTTACCGTATTGACCAGTAAAGTCTTCGTGGTGTAAGTGCAACCAATCATAAAGAATGAGTTGATCACTCAATACTTCTTCATCATAAATTACCGTGTAAGGGATCTCTGCATAAGTCAAAACCATAGTTACTGCATCATCCCAAGGCTGATTCCCCTTAGGAGAATAAACGGCAATGCGCGGTGCTTTTTCCAGTACAACCGCCTCCATATTCTGGGAAGGACTTGCGATTAGAGTAAGGATCTCTTCAGTCTTGGAATCTGATAACACTTCAAATTGAACGCCTCTAATCTGGCATTCCCTGCGGATTACCTCAGAGTCTGGAAGTAAAAAAGCTCCTCCTCGGTAATTCAATAACCATTTTACTTTGAGGTCCTTCTCCAAGGTCCAATAGGTAATTCCATAGGCTTTCAAATGCTCCGTTTGCCCCTCAGCATCCATTGGTATTAGGATGTAGGAAGCTTGAGCACTAAAGGCTCCGAGAAATAATATGATAAAGATCCATAATCGCATAAGGCTAAGATAACGACAAAAAGCGTTCCAAGCTTATCCTTTAATATAGATTTAGCAGCTGGGAAAAATTCCTAGAATGGAATATCGTCATCCGGTGGCGTTGCTGGGCCGTCGAAGGCGTCTTCTGCGGATGGGAAGCTGTCTGGCTTAAAGGTATCGTCATTGGCAGCGGCGTTCATTCGCGAGTGGAATTCAAAGGGAGAATCAAAGGTCTCCAAATTCTCAAAGCGACCCAGGTGTCCGACAAACTTTAAGCGGATCTCATCCAAACCACCATTACGGTGCTTGGCTACGATAAACTCAGCTTGACCAGCGGTAGGACTGCGCTCTTCATCATCCCATTCATCGATCTTGTAGTATTCCGGACGATAAATAAAGGAAACAATATCCGCATCCTGCTCAATCGCCCCAGATTCACGAAGGTCTGAAAGCAATGGTCTTTTACTTCCACCACGCGTCTCAACAGCACGCGATAGCTGAGACAGTGCAATCACGGGGACATTCAATTCCTTGGCTAAAGCCTTTAGGTTACGAGAAATGGTAGAGATCTCCTGTTCACGGTTCCCTCCTTTTTGGCTACCTCCAGCGGTCATCAACTGCAAATAGTCAATAACCACCATTTGGATGTCGTGTTGAGATTTAAGTCGTCTGGCCTTTGCACGCAGGTCAAAGATGGAAAGTGAAGGTGTATCATCTATAAAAAGCGGTGCACGCTCTAAGTCTTTTACTTTCACGTTGAGTTGCTCCCATTCGTGTTGTTCTAAATTTCCAGTACGCAGCTTCTCTGAACTCAAACCAGTTTCTGATGAGATCAAACGGGTGATCAACTGCACAGAAGACATCTCCAGCGAAAAGAAGGCTACGGGAATGTTGTGTTCTACAGCCATGTTTCTGGCCATCGATAAGGTCAAGGCCGTTTTACCCATACCTGGACGTGCCGCCACGATGATCAAATCCGATGGCTGCCAACCGGAAGTCAGTTTATCCAATTGGGTAAACCCAGAAGGTATACCTGACAGCCCCTCCTTGTTGGCAATTTCTTCAATGCGCTTTTTGGCCTGGATCACCAAGTTTTGAGCCGTTTCTGAAGAACGCTTAATGTTCCCTTGTGTGATCTCATACAGCTTGGATTCAGCAGTGTCCAAAAGGTCAAATACATCTGTAGATTCGTCGTAAGACTCCTCAATGATCTCGTTGGAAACCTTGATCAAACTGCGTTGAATGAACTTCTGCAGAATGATTCGAGCGTGAAACTCGATATGCGCAGAAGAGGATACTTTTTGAGTGAGTTGAATGAGGTAAAATTCACCGCCAACCAAGTCGAGTTGCCCGTCTTTCTTGAGCTGAGCGGAAACGGTTAATAAGTCAACAGGTTGACTGTTTTCAAATAATTTGTGGATGGCCTCAAAAATGTGCTGATGTGCCTCCTTGTAGAAGGCGTCGGCATGGAGAATGTCAATTACCTCATCGACACCTTTTTTGTCGATCATCATCGCTCCCAACACAACTTCCTCTAAATCAGTAGCTTGAGGAGGTAGTTTCCCTTTTTCCAAAGAAATCACCTGAGATTTCCGTTGTCCGTAGTTAGCGCGAGGTTGTAAATTTTCCATGAGGCGAATGTAAATAAATTGTTATCGGCAGCATGAAATATGGCGCAGCCGATGTCCACCAGCTATTAACATTTTAACTGTTAAGAACTGCAGATTATTGTTGATAACCCTTGAAAAGTAAAAGGGATAAAATGGGGGGGGATTCGTTAAGTCCTTATTTTAGGAGACTTATCCTTTAAAGACTCCCATTTCTGAATACTTATCCATGCGTTTTTCAACCAGCTCGGTTGGGGATAAGTTCTTGAGTTCATCAAATGACTTTTCGATTTCCTTGGCTACTATAGTGTAGATGCCTTCGCGATCACTATGCGCACCTCCTAAAGGTTCTTTTACAATAGTATCGATCAGTTTGAGCTTCTTCATATCGGTAGCAGTAAGTTTAAGTGCTTCTGCCGCCTGCTCCTTGTATTCCCAGCTACGCCAAAGAATGGAAGAACAGCTCTCTGGAGAGATCACCGAATACCAAGTATTCTCTAACATCAGTACGGTATCACCTACTCCAATGCCTAAAGCTCCACCACTCGCTCCTTCTCCGATGATCACCACGATGATCGGCACTTTAAGGCGAGTCATTTCTAGAATGTTTCTAGCAATGGCTTCTCCTTGACCACGCTCTTCAGCTTCCAAACCAGGATAAGCTCCCGGAGTATCAATTAAAGTGACCACGGGCACTCCAAACTTCTCGGCCATCTTCATTAGACGTAAGGCTTTGCGGTAGCCCTCTGGGTTTGCCATACCGAAGTTTCTGTATTGACGGGTTTTGGTGTTGTATCCTTTTTGCTGTCCGATGAACATATAGGATTGATCACCGATCTTACCCAAACCACCGATCATGGCCTTGTCATCCTTTACATTTCTGTCACCGTGTAGTTCCAAAAAAGAATCACCACAAATAGCTTTGATATAATCCAGCGTATTCGGGCGATTAGGGTGTCTAGACAATTGGACGCGTTGCCAAGGGGTCAGGTTTTTATAGATATCCTTCTTGGTCTCCTTGAGTTTCTTCTCGATCTGCTTGCAGGTGTTGGTCACATCAACATCGCTCTCCTCGCCTATTTTACAGGCTTTCTCATACTGCTCCTGCAGTTCCTTAATCGGTAATTCAAAATCAAGATATTCCATGATTTTCGCTTCAGTTTTTAGTGTGGTGGTTAGCTCACAAATATAAGAACTTTGGGATTATCCTGTAGTTT
>NZ_JABSPU010000009.1 GCF_013214815.1 Gilvibacter sp. | reverse complement strand
ACTTTCTAGCTTTGTGAGTTATCGTTTGCTCCTAGTACCAAGGTTACATGGTTAGAGCGTTTTCTAATTCTGTGCGCGCGTCCCTGCGGTGCAGTACGCAAACGCTTAAGCATGCTAGCGCTGTCTACGCGGATCTCTTTTACAAATAGATCTGCAGACTCAACGTCAGCTTCTTCGTTCTTGGCTTGCCAGTTAGCGATGGCCGAAAGCAAAAGCTTTTCTAGACGACCAGCAGCTTCTTTTTGGCTGAAGCGCAATATGTTCAACGCCTTGTCTACTTTCTCTCCGCGGATAAGGTCTGCTACCAGACGCATCTTGCGAGGGGAAGTAGGGCAGTTATTCAACTTAGCAAAAGCCATGTTTCTTTTGGCTTCTTTCATTTGCTCGGCTCTTTCTCTTTTACGAACTCCCATGGCGTATTATTTTTTTCCTTTGTTTTTAGCCCCCGCGTGACCTCTAAAGGAACGCGTTGGTGAAAACTCTCCTAGTTTATGACCTACCATGTTCTCTGTTACGTAAACAGGAACAAACTGACGTCCGTTGTGAACGGCAATGGTCTGACCAACAAAATCAGGAGTGATCATAGAAGCGCGAGACCAAGTCTTGATAACGCTTTTCTTGTTCGACTCAACATTCTGTTGAACTTTCTTCTCTAATTTATAGTGAACGTAAGGTCCTTTCTTTAATGAACGTGCCATATCTTATTATTTCTTTCTACGTTCTACAATGTACTTATTACTCGCTTTCGTCTTAGAACGGGTTCTAAATCCTTTAGCAGGAATACCATTTCTAGAACGTGGGTGACCTCCAGAGGACTTCCCTTCACCACCACCCATTGGGTGATCGACTGGGTTCATCACTACTGGTCTAGTTCTTGGACGACGACCCAACCAACGGCTGCGTCCTGCCTTACCAGACACCAACAACTGGTGGTCACTGTTAGAAACAGCTCCGATAGTTGCCATACAAGTCACTAAAATCAAACGGGTCTCACCAGAAGGCAATTTCACGGTAGCGTACTTTCCGTCACGAGCCATAAGCTGCGCGAAAGCACCAGCACTACGCGCCATAACAGCTCCCTGTCCTGGACGCAGTTCAATACATGAAATAATAGTACCTAATGGAATATCCGATAACGGCATAGCGTTCCCGATCTCAGGAGCTACTTTAGAACCAGACACTACGTTCTGTCCTACTTTAAGGCCGTTTTGGGCAATGATGTAACGCTTTTCACCGTCCTGATAGTTCAACAGGGCGATAAACGCGGTTCTGTTCGGATCATACTGAATAGAGGCAACAGTACCAGGAACTCCGGCTTTGTCTCTCTTAAAATCGATGATTCGATACTTTCTTTTGTGACCACCACCTTTGTAGCGCATGGTCATTCTTCCTTGACTGTTTCTACCCCCAGAACGTTTTTTCGGAGCCAATAGGCTTTTCTCCGGCTTGTCAGTAGTAATGGCGTCAAAACCATTAACTACTCTAAATCGCTGTGCTGGGGTGACAGGCTTTAATTTTCTTACTGACATTATTGTCGTTTTAGTTTTCTAGAAATACTAGATGTTACTGTAAAAATCAATTGTATCACCTTCCGCCACCTGTACAAGTGCTTTTTTGTAAGCATTTGTTTTACCAGTTTGCATCCCCGTACGCGTATAACGAGTACGACGATCTGGGCGGACATTTATTGTGCGAACTTTAGTAACAGAAACGCCGTAAGCAGCCTCAACTGCCTTCTTAATTTCTACCTTATTCGCCGTCGGAGCTACCTCAAATCCGTAGACGTTTAATTCTTCTACAGCTGCAGTAGCCTTTTCCGTAATAATGGGTTTTATTAAGACACTCATCGCTTCTTATTTACTTAAGTTTGTTTCAATTCCTTCCAAAGAACCTTCAAATAACACGACGTTACTTGCGTTCATAATTTTGTAAGTGCTTAATTCTGTGTTAGTTACAACTTCTGCACCTTTTAAATTACGAGACGACAAATATAGGTTATTATTTGACTCTCCCAACACGAATAGAGACTTTTTGTTTTCAAGTCCCAGATTCTTAATCACTTGAGAGAATTCCTGAGTCTTAGGAGTATCCATTTGGAAATCCTCTACAACTAGGATGGCCTTATCGTTAGCCTTCATCGTCAAAGCTGATTTACGAGCCAGACGCTTTAGGTTTTTGTTCAGTTTAAAGCGGTAGTTTCTCGGTCTTGGTCCGAAGATGCGACCTCCTCCTTTGAATACAGGAGATTTGATACTACCAGCACGAGCGGTACCCGTACCTTTTTGCTTTTTGATCTTACGAGTAGAACCTGCGATCTCAGCGCGCTCTTTAGACTTGTGAGTCCCTTGACGCTGATTAGCTAGGTATTGCTTTACATCTAAGTAAACAGCATGCTCATTAGCCTCTACTGCGAAAACCTCCTTAGACAAGGTTACTTGTCTTCCGGTTTCTTTTCCGTTCTTATCTAATACTGCTACTTTCATTATTTCTGAATGGTTACGTAAGCGTTTTTGTGTCCAGGTACACACCCTTTCACAACAAGTAGATTCTTTTCAGGAACTACTTTCAATACACGCAAGTTTTGAACTTTTACTTTCTCGTTGCCCATCTGACCTGCCATGCGCATTCCTTTGAATACACGTGCAGGATAAGATGCCGCACCAATAGAACCAGGAGCACGTAGTCGGTTGTGCTGACCGTGAGTGGCCTGTCCAACCCCGCCAAATCCGTGGCGCTTTACTACCCCTTGGAATCCTTTTCCTTTTGATGTACCTGATACATCAACAAATTCTCCTTCAGCGAAGTGTTCTACGGTGATCGTATCACCTAGTTTATACTCCTCTTCAAATCCTTGGAATTCGGCGACTTTACGTTTTGCAACGGTTCCAGCTTTCTTGGCGTGCCCAGCGGCAGCCATGTTTGCCTTTTTAGCGTCATCGAAACCAAGCTGAAGAGCTTCATACCCGTCAACCTCTGTGGTTCTGACTTGGGTAACAACACAGGGACCTGCTTCAATTACGGTACAAGGGATGTTCTTCCCGTTCTCGTCAAAGATGCTGGTCATTCCTATCTTTCTTCCTATTAACCCAGACATAATTATTAATTGTTATTTACTTATTTATTTTGAAGCTCTTACGCTTCCTATTTCAAAAAAATTCAGGGTCAAAATACTTTCAACCCTGAATGTATTTTTCTCCGTTTTTCCCTCGACAACCGCTCGGGACATGTTACAGACAGTACCAGCCTGTCTGCTTGCGTTTCACTTAGACTTTGATCTCTACTTCAACACCGCTTGGCAATTCAAGCTTCATCAAAGCATCGATGGTCTTAGAAGAAGACGAATAGATATCCAAAAGGCGCTTGTAAGAGCTCAATTGGAACTGTTCGCGAGACTTCTTGTTCACGTGAGGTGAACGCAATACGGTAAAGATTTTTTTGTGTGTAGGTAGTGGAATTGGTCCAGTTACTACAGCACCAGTACTCTTTACGGTCTTTACGATTTTTTCAGCAGATTTGTCTACCAAATTGTGATCGTAAGATTTAAGCTTAATTCTTATTTTCTGACTCATCTGTTGAATATTATACGTTAGCAGTTCCTCTAGCAGCAGCGATCACTTCTTCTGAAATGTTAGAAGGAGTTTCTGCATAGTGAGAGAATTCCATAGTTGAAGTCGCACGACCTGAAGAAAGGGTACGCAACGTAGTTACATAACCAAACATTTCAGAAAGTGGCACCTCGGCTTTAACAACCTTGGCTCCTGCGCGATCTCCCATATCGTTAACTTGACCACGACGGCGGTTCAAGTCACCTACGATATCACCCATGTTCTCTTCTGGAGTAATAACCTCTAGTTTCATGATTGGCTCAAGGATCACAGCACGTGCAGCCTTAGCAGCAGCTTTGTAACCTAGTTTTGCAGCCAATTCGAAAGATAGAGAATCCGAATCCACAGGGTGGAAGGAACCGTCTTTCAAAGTAACTTTCATAGAATCCATTTCGAAACCAGCCAAAGGACCGTTCTTCATGGCATCTCTAAATCCTTTCTCAACCGCTGGAACATATTCTTTTGGTACGTTACCACCTTTGATCTCGTTTACAAACTCAAGACCAGTTTTGGTTTCGTCCTCAACAGGCTCCATGGTAAATACGATATCGGCAAACTTACCACGACCACCAGATTGCTTCTTGTAAACCTCTCTGTGATCTGCAGATTGTGTGATTGCTTCTTTGTACTCTACCTGAGGCTGTCCTTGGTTTACTTCAACCTTGAACTCGCGCTTCAGACGGTCAACAATGATATCCAAGTGAAGCTCACCCATACCTGAGATAATAGTCTGTCCAGAAGCCTCATCAGTTCGTACGGTGAAGGTTGGATCCTCTTCAGCCAATTTACCAAGAGCAAGACCTAGTTTATCTACGTCTGCCTTAGTTTTAGGCTCTACCGCGATACCGATTACAGGATCTGGGAACTCCATACTCTCAAGTACGATTGGATTCTTCTCGTCAGATAGGGTATCACCAGTTTTGATGTCCTTAAATCCAACAGCTGCTCCAATATCACCAGCTTCAATATATTCGATAGCGTTTTGCTTGTTCGAGTGCATTTGGTAGATACGTGAGATACGCTCTTTCTTACCAGAACGGTTGTTCAATACGTAAGATCCTGCATCAAGACGTCCAGAGTACGCTCTAAAGAAAGCCAAACGACCTACGAATGGGTCAGTAGCGATCTTAAATGCCAGGGCAGCAAATGGCTCCTTTACATCTGGCTTACGTACTTCTTCCTCTTCAGTATCAGGGTTAGTACCTACAATACCTTCCTTGTCTGTTGGAGAAGGCAAGTAACGACAAACTGCGTCCAATAGGAACTGAACACCTTTGTTCTTAAATGCTGATCCACAAACCATAGGAATGATACTCATATCCATTACAGCGGCACGCAATGCAGCGTGAACCTCTTCTTCTGTAATAGAGTTTTCATCTTCCATGAACTTCTCCAAAAGGTTCTCGTCATAAGCAGCAACTTCTTCAATAAGTTGTCCGCGCAACATAGCAGCCTCTTCTTTAAGCTCTTCTGGAATATCGATAACGTCAAAAGTAGACCCTTGAGTTTCATCATGCCATACAATAGCACGGTTCTTTACAAGGTCAACGATACCTTTAAAGTCTGCCTCATCACCAATGTTCATTACAATTGGCACTGCGTTAGACTTCAACATGTCTTTTACCTGCTGACATACCGCCATAAAGTTTGATCCTTGACGGTCCATCTTGTTCACAAAACCGATACGTGGCACTTTGTAGTTGTCTGCCAAACGCCAGTTGGTCTCAGATTGAGGCTCAACTCCGTCTACTGCAGAGAACAAGAATACCAATCCGTCAAGTACACGTAAAGAACGGTTTACCTCTACGGTAAAGTCAACGTGACCCGGAGTATCGATAATGTTGAAGTGGTAGCCTTTAGTGTCTGGAGTTGGCTTTCCGTTCTCTAACGGGAAGTTCCAAGTACAAGTAGTTGCAGCAGAGGTAATTGTAATACCACGCTCCTGCTCTTGCTCCATCCAGTCCATGGTTGCAGCACCATCGTGCACTTCACCAATCTTGTGACTAACACCAGTATAATAAAGGATACGCTCTGTTGTAGTTGTCTTACCCGCATCAATGTGGGCAGCGATCCCGATATTTCTAGTAAATTTTAAATCTCTTGCCATTTTATGTCTTAGAATCTAAAGTGTGAGAATGCTTTGTTTGCTTCTGCCATTTTGTGTGTATCCACACGCTTCTTAACAGCAGCCCCTTCTTCCTTAGCCGCAGCTAGGATCTCTGCAGCCAATTTCTGAGCCATTGACTTCTCATTACGCTTGCGCGCAAAAAGGATCAACCACTTCATTGCTGTAGAAACCTTGCGGTCTGGTCTGATTTGCATTGGGATTTGGAACGTTGCTCCTCCCACTCGACGGCTACGTACCTCTACGTGAGGCATTACGTTAGATAGTGCGTCTTTCCAAAGCTCTAAAGCCGTTTTCTCGTCGTCTTGTTTTTTCTGATCTACGATATCGATCGCATCGTAGAATATCTTGAACGCCACAGATTTTTTACCGTCCCACATCAACATGTTCACAAAACGTGTAACTAGTTGATCGTTAAACTTTGGGTCTGGTAAAAGCGGACGTTTTTTCGCTTGTCTTTTTCTCATGTCTTCGTCTTAACGGGTGTTAATTTACTTCTTTGGGCGTTTCGCTCCGTACTTCGATCTACGTTGTAGACGGCCTTCAACACCAGCGGTGTCAAGTGCTCCACGTACAATGTGATAACGAACTCCCGGCAAATCTTTTACCCTTCCTCCTCTAACCAATACTATCGAGTGCTCTTGTAGATTGTGTCCTTCTCCAGGGATGTAGGCGTTCACTTCCTTACCATTGGTAAGACGCACACGCGCAACCTTTCTCATTGCTGAGTTAGGTTTCTTAGGTGTGGTAGTGTACACACGAGTACATACCCCTCTTCTTTGAGGGCACGAATCCAAAGCAGCCGATTTGCTCTTCTTGGTTATTTTGGATCTTCCTTTTCGTACTAATTGTGAAATTGTTGGCATAAAATCCTTTGTTATACTTTTTTTTAAATTCTAAAAGGCCCTTTTTAAGGGCATGCAAAGGTAGAAATATTATTCTAGTATTCAAACGTATAGTCTGTAATTTTCAAAACCTTACATTTTGATAACTTGATTTATATGAAAAACCGAACACTTGCGTTAGTTTTACAGAGCTAATAGCAGGGATTTTGAACCGATTTTTTAAACGCGCTTTATACCTTAATATATGTACACTATTCTGCGGATTGGTCTCGGCCCAGAATTTTAAACTGGAAATTGAGGTTATTCCCAACACTGAATCAGACCTAGTTCAAAACCTGATCGGCCCCAGCGAATTCTCAGATCTACTCAGCATGAATCAAGCTGCAGAAGCAGCGGCAGAAAACTTGCGCATAGGCGGTTACCTCAATCTGAAGTACACTACCCCAGTTAAATCACAGGACAGCATTTTTACAGCGAAGTACGATTTAGGAGTTCGTGTGACTCAATTTAAAATTGACCACAGCCTTTCAGGCATCCCCATAAAGGACCTGGAAAAATTATTTTCAGAGGTAGACAGCAAGACCATCTTCATAGACTTTGAAGATCTTGAAGCGAGCATGCAAGTCATTACCGATTACCAAAACAGTTTGGGTAACGCTTTTGCCGCCGCCCAACTCGTCGACTTGGATTTTGAAGATCCACAAACCATGCGCGGAACCTTAAGCATAGAGTCTGGAACAGCTCGCTCTTTAGATAAGGTCATTATTAAGGGCTATGAAAAGTTCCCGAGATCCTATCTGAAATATTTTGCGGGCATAAAAACTGGAGGTGTCTTTGATCGCAGAGAATTACTCAAGAACTATGAAGCCATAGAAAGTCTTCCCTTTGCAACCAGCACCAAAGCACCTGAGGTTCTGTTTCGGCCAGACAGTACAGAAGTATACCTTTATTTAAAGAAGCGTTCCAGCAACAGTTTTGACGGCATACTGGGATTTGCCAATAATGAGACCGACTCCAAGATCATTTTTAACGGCTACCTCGATCTGGAGCTGCGCAACAATTTGAACTTCGGAGAAGAGATCCGCCTCAATTACAAAAGCGATGGCCGTGATCAACAGAACTTTAGAGTGGCCACTTCCTTACCTTATCTATTCAAGACACCCTTAGGTGTCGATTTGGAATTGTACATCTTCAAGCGTGATTCCAGTTTTGTGACCGTAGAGCAAAAAGCTCAAGTGCATTATCAGATCAATCCGCGCTTACGCGCTTTAGCCGGTTACACCCACTTTGAATCCAACAACCTCTTGGAAGAAACTTTGACTGCTAACAACATTGACGATTATAATTCTGATTTTGTCTTAGGCGGATTGCAATACCAGATTCCACAACCGAGTTTGCTCTTCCCAAACAAAACACGCTGGGAGCTCAAAGGACAAGTCGGTAACCGCAGCGCGTCTATGACCAGCGATCAAGTCAAGATCAGTTTTGATGGATATTACATCTTAGACCTGAATGACAACAACTCTATCTTTCTGAGAAACACCACGGAGACCTTAATAAGTGACAACTACCTCACCAATGAGTTGATGCGCTTTGGAGGTATCACCTCCATACGGGGCTTTGACGAGAATAGCATTGACGCCCAGTTCTACTCCGTACTCAATACGGAATACCGCTATTTAGTCAACCCTGGACTCTATGTCCATAGCATTGCGGATGTTGGATATCTCGAAAACGAACTCAATCAAACACAAGAAGAGTTGATTAGCTTCGGAATCGGACTTGGATTTTTATCTAAAGCAGGGGTATTTAAGATCAATATCGCAAACGGAAAAACAGGGTCACTTCCCTTCTCATTTTCGAACACGAAAATCCACCTCAGTTTACGCTCAAATTTTTAGGAAAACCGCCTTAACACAGGGGTAACAATAACCTTAAAAAAAAGTAAATTTTAAGTATAAAAACTTGTGTAATTAACTTTTTATTGTGATTTTTGGCATTGGCTAATTCAAATAAATTATAAAAATGAGAACAAAGTTTAGTGGAATTTTAACGCTATTCATGGCGTTTGTAGTGCAACTGACGTTCGCACAAGACAAAACAATCACGGGTAACGTGACCGATGATACCGGTTTACCTTTACCTGGGGTTAACATTATTGTAAAAGGCACCGCGACTGGAACTCAATCTGACTTTGATGGTAATTATAGCATCGGAGCATCAGTTGGACAGACGCTTGTCTACAGTTACGTAGGTTTTACTCAACAGGAAATCGCAGTAACTGCAAGTACATCTACTCTTAACGTACAAATGGTACCGGGAACCGAGCTTGAAGAAGTATTGGTAGTTGCCCAGGGTATCAAGCGTGAGGCTAAGGCCCTAGGTTATGCGGTAAGTACTGTTGAATCAGCAGACATTGAACAACGTACAGAAGGTGACGTTGCTCGTGTGCTTTCTGGTAAAGCTTCTGGGGTACAGATCACTTCTCAGAGTGGTACTTCTGGATCTGCAACTAACGTAGTAATTCGAGGATACAATTCGATTACCGGTAGTAACCAGGCATTATTCATTGTAGATGGTGTACCATTCTCTAGTGATACTAACGCCCAAGGTAACTTCCTTAACGGTAACGTCGGTTCTTCTCGTTTCCTAGACTTAGATCCTAACAACATCGAAAGCGTAAACGTACTTAAAGGTCTTGCAGCAGCAACTCTTTACGGTACAGCTGGACGTAACGGGGTAATTGTAATTACTACCAAGTCTGGTGGCGGTGGAGCAAACAAAGCAACTAAGAAGACCGAGATCACAGTTAGCCAATCGTACTTCGTAAATGAAATTGCTTCTCTACCTGACTACCAAGACAGATACGGTAACGGTTTCGACCAGTCTTTCGGATGGTTCTTCTCTAACTGGGGTCCTTCTTTCGACGCTGGTGGAGTTGATGGTTATTTGAATGACCCTGCTGGTCTGATCGACGCTCAAGGAACTTTGGCTCACCCTTACGATACTTCAGCATTCTTGAACAACCTTAATGGTGGTGACAACGAACTTGCTAATCGTTTTGCTGGTCAGCGTTACGAGTGGAGACCATACAACAGTGTTGAGAACTTCTTCCGTACTGGAAACGTACTTAACACCTCTATCAACATCCGTGGAAACTCTGATGACGGTAAACTAGCTTACAACGTTAACTACGGTCACTTAGACGAAACAGGATTTACTCCAGGGAACAACGTTCGTAGAAATACACTTGCAGTTGGTGGACGCGCACAGCTTACCAACAACTTCACTGTATCTGCAACATTGAACTTCTCTAGAAACGCAGTTGCATCTCCTCCAGTAGCGGCCTCTCGTGGTAACGGTACTTTAGGTTTCTCTACTTTCGCAAACGTATTCTTTACACCGCGTTCAGTAGACTTGATGGGACTTCCATATACTATTCCAGAAACAGGTGGATCTATCTACTACCGTAACGGTAACGATATCATAAACCCACGCTGGACAGTAGAAAACGCTGGATCTACTCAGGTGACTAACCGTGTATTCGGTACAGCTCAGCTGCAGTATGACTTCAACGACAACTTGAACTTACTATATCGTGCGGGTGTTGACTTCTATAACGAACGTAACACTCAGTTTTCTAACAAGAATGGTGTAAACTTCAACCAAGCTATCTTTGGTCAGTACATCACTTGGGATAACAACGTACGTATTTGGGACCACTACTTAACTCTTAGTGGTGATTATGACCTAACTGACGATATCGGAATTACTTTCACAGCTGGTGCAACTAGCCGTTCAAGAAACTTCGATCAGCAAGGTGTTCAGTCTGACGGACAGATCGTATTTGGCGTACTACGTCACTTCAACTTCTTGACTCAGACCCCAATCCAGAATACAACTTTCAGAAACATCGTTGGTGTATTTGCTGAAACCTCTATCGACTACAGCGACTGGGCGTTCTTGACGCTATCTGCTCGTAATGACTGGGTTTCTAACTTACCAACTGAAAACAACAGCCAGTTCTATCCTTCGATCTCTGCATCGTTCTTGCCAACTGCTGCATTCCCTTCTATTCGTTCATCTGAATGGGGACTTAACTACTTGAAGTTACGTGCAGGTCTTGGTACTTCCGCTGGATTCCCAACTGGATTCCCAACAGTTCAGAACTTGAACTTAGCGATCAACGGAAACGGTGGTGCTGTTGGACCTATTACTACAAACGCGATCTCAGGATTCCGTGCTAACCCAGACTTGAAGCCTGAACTTATTTCAGAATTCGAACTTGGTTTTGACTCTCGTTTCTTGAACAACCGTGTTAACTTGAACGTTTCTTACTTCGACCGTTCTACTGAAGACCTTATCGTATTCAAGCCATTGGCTCCTTCTTCTGGATTTACCCAGACTCAGGATAACATTGGTAAAGTAGAAGGTGACGGATGGGAAGTTGACTTAAGTGTAGATATTTTTAAGAGTGACAAAGAAGACGGATTCAACTGGAATTCTCGTGTTAACTTTACACAGAGTGAGCAGATCGTAACTGAGCAAGAAGAAGATCAAATTCTTTTCGCTGGTTCTACTGCAGCATTCCTTGGAGCTAACGCCGCTATCCGTGGTGAGCAGCTAGGTGTATTAGTTGGTACTCGTATTCTACGTGATGACGCTGGAAACTTCGTAGTAAACAGCGCTGGTAACTACGTAACTGAAGACCAAGTTGTTCTTGATGACGGTCGTCAGATTACTCCGATCATCGGTAACCCGAACCCGGATTACGTAATGAACTTCATCAACAGTCTTTCATACAAGAACTTCAACCTAGGATTCCAATTTAGCCATACTAAAGGTGGAGATATCGCATCTTCTACTATCGCAGTATTGCTTGGACGTGGTTTGATTGTTGAGACTGAAGATCGTGCAAATACGTTTATCTTACCAGGTGTTAGCCAGTCTACTGGTCAGCCTAACGAAATCCAGATCAACAACTCGCAGTACTACTTCTCGAACGTATTGTTCGGACCTAAAGAATTGCAAGTTTATGATGCATCTGTAGTTCGTCTACAAGAAGTTTCTTTCGGATACACAGTTCCTAAGAAATGGCTAGAAAAAACACCATTTGGTTCACTATCAATTACAGCAAGTGGATTCAACCTTTGGTATGATGCTTACAACACTCCTGACGGAGCAAACTTTGACCCTAACGTAGCCGGTGTTGGTATTGGTAACGGACGTGGATTTGACTACATCAACGGTCCTTCATCAAGAAGATACGGACTTAGCGTTAAAGCATCATTCTAATTATAATCTCTTAATTTAGTTATGAAAACAATCTATAAAATCTTTTTACTTGCGTTAATCTCGAGTGGATCATTATTCTACTCTTGTGAGACAACCGAGTTGGAACAACTTGTAAGTCCGAACGCAATCTCGCCAGAACAGGCAGACCCAGATCTGTTACTTAACACCATTCAGCGTGCTTTTGTAACAAACGCTATCACGTTTAACGATAGATCTGCAGAATTGACACGTATCGACTACATGTTTGGACGTGACTACTTCAACAACTACAACTCTTCTACCTTTGATGGTGTATGGAGTCGTACCTACAGCAGCATCTTCGCTAACGTTCGTATTATTGAGCAACAAAACGAAGCTAACGGTGGAGGACTTGAATTTCACTTGGGAGTTTCTAAAGCTATCGAAGCTTATACATTGATGATGTTAGTAGACTTCTTAGGTGATATTCCACTTTCAGAAGCTCTTAACCCAGATGAGTTCCCTAATCCAACCCTAGATGACGACGCTACAGTTTACGCTGCTGCTCGTGCTCGCTTGGATGAGTCTAAAGCATTCTTATCTGGTGCTAGCGTTGGATCAGCTACTGACTTCTTTTACGAAGGAGACACAGACAACTGGACTCGTTTGGTTAACACATTGATCATGCGTCATTCATTGACTACTGGAAACCTAGCTGAATTCAACACGATCGCTTCTAGCGGTAACTTTATCGCTGATAGCTCTCAAGACTTTGAGTTCAAATATGGTACTCAGTTATTGAACCCGAACACTCGTCACCCAGACTATAATGCAGACTACACTGTATCTGGTGCTAACATTTACCAGTCAATGTGGTTGATGCGTCTTATGCAAGATGCTGATGCTGCTGATGGTTCTGATGATGACCCACGTATTCGTTACTATTTCTTCCGTCAGGCAGATTGTACTCCTGGTGCATCTTGTCAGCCTGAAGGAAATGGTGAGACACTTTCTTGTTCTCTTGAATCTGCTCCACCACAATACGCTGGTATCCCTTACTGCTTCTTAGAAGATGGATACTGGGGTCGTAACCACGGTGATGATGACGGTACTCCTCCAGATAACTTTACACGTACTGCTGTAGGTGTATATCCTGCTGGTGGATTATTTGATGACAACAGTTTTGGAGGACTTAACCAAGATGTTGGTGGACTAGGAGAAGGAATTGAGCCTATCATTCTTGCTTCTTACGTTGACTTCTGGAGAGCTGAAGTAGCTCTTGCTGGTGGATCTCCAACAGCTGCTGCTGGATTTGTTGAAGCTGGTTTAACTAAGTCTATCGCTAAAGTTCAATCTTTCGGTGCACTTGATACAAACCGCGACACGTCTTTCGAGCCAGACGCGACTACAGTATCTGACTTTATCGCTGCTAAATCAGGGATGATTACTGATACTTCTGACGACTCTTGGAATGCTCTTGCTGAGCAGTACTTCGTTACTATGTTTGGTGGTGCTGGTGATGCCTACAACTTCTACAGAAGAACAGGTTACCCAACTACACTTGATCCAAACGTAGAGCCAGATCCAGGTGTGTTCCCAAGAACTTTCTTGTACCCATCTGTAGAGGTTATTGCGAATCCAAACGTTACTCAACGACAAGACAACGCAACGCAGGTATTCTGGGATACTCAACCAGCTGGACCAGCTTTCCCACCTGCTAACTAATTGAAAAAAAATTGATAAGAATGAAAAATCTATTAAAATTTGCCGCACTAGGAGCTGTACTCGTTATGGGTACAACTTCTTGTGAGGAAGACTCAAACAATACGATTGATCAGGTATTTGACGGTGTAACTAATGGTGCTGTTCTTAGAACTATCGCTATTACTTCAAATGAACTTCCTTTAGGTTCTACTGACGCTGTATTCTCTGTTGAGATCGAAGAGCAAGACAATCAAGGTGGAGCACTTCTAGAAAGTGTTGACGCTTACTTGACTTTTGCTGATGGTTCTGCTGACGAAGGTGATTCTTCTGCAGCTACCACTGAGGAAGTATTTATCCGTAACATTCCAGCTAGCGAGTTCTCTCCAGGACCATTCGGTCTTCCAAGAACTACTTACACGCTTACTTTAACTGAAATGTTAGCGGCAGTAGGATTAACTGGTGATGCGATTTTTGGTGGTGACACCTTTACTACTCGTTTCGCACTTAACCTAACTGACGGACGTGTATTCTCTGTAAACAACGCTGGTGGTATCATTACCGGTGGTTTCTTTGCTTCTCCATTCCAGTACACTACTCCAGTAGTATGTCCTGTAGGTGAAGAAGAGTTCCTAGGACCATACCAAATCACAAACGGTGTTCCTGGAGTACTTGACTTCAACGTATTTGAAGAAGGAGTAATCGTAGAGATGTATTTCCCAGAAGGTGGTACTTCTGTAGATCGTGCTTTCGACTACGTATACCTTCCTGATGCTGGTGTAGGACAAGATCCTGTAGATTTCGCAATGCAGTTTATCTGTAACACAGTTGTGATTCCTCCAGGACAGAACTCTGGACTGCAGTGTTCTTCTGGTCTAACTATTGGCCCATCTCCAAACGGAGACTTGGGTGAGTACACAACTGGAGATGACTCTGTATTCATCATCCGCTTTACTGATAATGAAGGAAGCGATTGTGGTGAAGGACCAAGAGACGTGTTCGCTACACTTACTAAACAATAAGATTCTCACTTATTATATAGAAAAAGCTGCCTTTCGAGGCAGCTTTTTTATTTTTGCCCTATGGAAGAACAAGTCAGTCGTATCTACGGTATTCACGCTTTAGAAGAAGCGCTACAAGCCTCAATGAATATTTCTAAAGTATTTGCTCAAACCAATCAGCAACATCCAAAAGTAAAGGCCTTACTTAACGAATGCGCAAAACAAGGTGCGACGATCTCTTATGTTCCCATGGAGAAACTTCAAAAACTCTCCAAAGGACGCAATCACCAAGGAATCGTTGCTAACATTGCTCCGGTTTCTTTTGTGACCTTAGAAGAAATGGTCACTATGGCCAATGAGGCTTCTACCCCTCCCCTTTTCATCTTATTAGATCAGATCAGTGATGTCCGAAACTTTGGCGCTATTATTAGATCTGCGGTGGCAGCCGGCGCCCATGGTATCATCATTCAGAAAAAAGGTGGCGCACCTGTAAATGCAGATGCCGTTAAAACCTCTGCAGGTACTTTATTCAAAATCCCAATTTGTAAGGTTGATCATATCAAAGATGCCCTGTTCTATTTTCAAGCTGAAGGCATCCCATTGATTGCCGCTACCGAGAAGGGCGAACAATCGCTATACAATACTGATCTTAAAAATGGTTTTGCGCTAGTTATGGGTTCAGAAGGTCGTGGTATTAACCCTTCTGTACTTAAGATGATCGACACGCAAATACACATTCCTATTGCTGCAGAAGTAGATTCATTGAATGTAGCAGTTGCCAGTGCGGTCATTCTGTTTGAAGCCAAACGTCAACGCCTGTCTTAAACTTACTCACTGTCCTTTGAGGACGGCTTAAAATTGTATTTGATCTCGATCTTTTGCGGTTGATGATCTGTTTCATCCTCCGGCTCTGGTTCCGGCTCATCGGGTACAAAATTACCCTGTTCATCAAAACGTCTCATGAATGGATCCTTTGAAGGATCAAATTCTGGATGCTCCCAGGGGTAGTGATATTCTTGGGTCACTCCGCTTTTAACAACTCCAGCGAATACAAAACCCACAAAGAATCCGGATAAATGACCTTCCCAGGAGATCTTTGGATCGATCGGAAACACATACCACAAGAGTCCACCGTATAAGAATACCACTATTAGGGATAAAGCTATAAGTCTGTAGTAACCACTAAAGACTCCTTTAAAGAATAGAAAACTCACAAGCATGTAGACGATACCACTAGCGCCTATATGAAAAGCAGGTCTACCGATCAGCCAGGTCCCTAGTCCAGAAAGTATGGCGCCGTAAAGCAAGACCTTCCAGGCTGCTTTTGGATAAAAGTAAAACAGAAACCACAGCAGTGCTACTAGAGAAATACTGTTGTTGGTCAAGTGACTGAGGTCTTTGTGGATGAAAGGAGTAAACACAATTCCCTTTAAGCCTTCAAAAGTTCTTGGATAAACACCCCAGCTGCGCAAGTTTAGATCAAACCGGAGATCCGCCCATAGTGCAATCCACAACAACATGACCAAACCCACCGAAATAGCGATTCGGCGAAATTCAAAAACAGAAGGATATTCGATTTTTTGCATGCGCAACTAAAGTATCAAAAATTCGGCCAAGTGTTCTGACCTGATTATTTGGCAGTTTACGCAACCCTCTAGCCCCTCCGCAGTCTTAAAAGAAAAGATCACTATAAAAACACGCATCAACCGATTAACAATGCTATTCTTAGCGCTGCTCGCCTCAGCCTGCAGCAAGACAGATAACCTTGAGGGATCTGAACAACAAGCAGAAACCGGCCCGAGCAAGCAGGCTTCAATTCGCGTATCCCAACAAATTGAAAACAAACTGCCTTTTGAAAAACTGCTGACTCCGCTAGACGAAGACGAGTTCACCGGAGATTACTGGGTAAAACAGATCACACCCAGCATATTTGGTTATGACACCTTTGATCCTGACGGTGGCGGAGTTATGCTCACCTTACTCAACGATGCCATGGCATCAGGGATTACTGCAGAGGCTGTCAAATTAAATGAAATGCAACGCGCATTTGACGCCGTCTATTTGGCAGAACTCGGATTCGACATTCCGACAACTTTCATTATTGAATTCTTTTCAGAGAGAGCGTACTTCCCATATGAAGAATACACCGGATTGGCTTGCGGTGGCGAGAACATAACTCTTGGTTTTCCCTTAGGCGCTACTGGCCGCTTTGATGTCGCAAACGATTCCATTTTCACTTTGCGGTTTCTCGATGACGTTACCAACAGTTGTTCGGGGCAGCAAGTAGACGTTGAATTGCTCTTTACAAAACTCTAAGGAATTTGCTAAAAATAGTAGCAGTGCTTTTGGTTTAAAATCTTGTATTTTTAGGCCATGAATGCACCTTTGGCAGAACGGATCCGACCCAGAACGCTGGACAACTATATCAGTCAGCAACACTTAGTAGGGCCTGAAGGGTCACTGACCAATCAGATCAAACAAGGCATACTGCCCTCTTTGATCCTCTGGGGACCACCGGGAACGGGTAAGACAACTTTAGCTACCATCATTGCCAATACGGTAGAACGTCCCTTTTTTAAACTCAGTGCAATTAGCAGTGGTGTTAAAGATGTCCGAGAGGTGATCAATCGGGCTAAAAAAGAAGATGGACTTTTCACTACCAAAAACCCTTTGCTGTTCATAGATGAGATTCATCGCTTCAGTAAGTCTCAACAAGATTCTCTTTTAGAAGCCGTTGAAAAAGGTTGGGTTACCCTAATTGGCGCCACAACAGAAAATCCAAGTTTTGAGGTAATTCCCGCATTATTGTCACGCTGTCAGGTCTATGTGCTCAATGCCTTCTCTAAAAACGATTTAGAGGCACTTTTAAAGCGCGCAATTGCTCAGGATGACATACTGAGTAAAAAAGATATAAAACTGCAGGAAACAGAAGCTATGTTACGCATTTCTGGAGGTGACGCCAGAAAATTGCTCAATATCCTCGAATTGGTTGTTGCCACGGCAGATTCTGATAGTGTAACTATCACTGATGATCTGGTCACCCAAAAGGTACAACAGAACGTAGTGCGCTATGACAAAACCGGAGAACAGCATTATGATATTGTTTCTGCCTTTATTAAATCGATACGAGGAAGTGATCCTAACGCAGCAGTCTATTGGCTGGCCCGGATGATCGAAGGCGGCGAAGATGTAAAATTCATTGCGCGCAGACTTTTGATCCTAGCCTCTGAGGATATTGGCAATGCGAATCCGCAGGCGTTAATGGTTGCCAACAATACTTTTCAAGCCGTAAGTGTTATTGGTTATCCGGAAGCTCGAATCATACTTTCTCAATGCGCCATTTATTTAGCAACCTCAGCAAAGAGCAATGCCTCTTACGTGGCCATAAATGAAGCACAAGCGGCGGTAAAGGCGCAAGGTGATTTACCCGTACCTTTATCCATTCGCAATGCTCCTACTAAATTGATGAAAGAATTGGGTTATTCAGAAGGTTATCAATACGCCCATAATTATGAAGGCAATTTTGTACCGCATCAATTCTTACCGGAAGAACTCAGCAATTACAACTTTTACCGACCTGGGAATAACAAAAGAGAACGCGCCCTTAAAGACTACCTGAGTCAGCTTTGGAAAGACAAGTACAAATTCTAGCTTAGGATTTTACGAGCTCAAACACTGCCAGAGGCGCATTGTTCCTTCCAACAAGCACGAGTGTTTTGCCCGTCCCTTTGTGGTTTATTGCTGTTATGGATTTGGCGTCACCTTCTACGTAAAAAGTTGATGGCCCGCCACTAGCTTTGAACGAATCGTCTTGCCACTGCAATACCAATCCGGTTCCCATATCCATACGCGGGGTTTCTACCTCTGTATTGTAAATATTACCCACTGCCACAAACGCCGGAGAACCTTCCGTATCAACATCCAAAGTAATCCCGCCTAAAATAGGAGCAGTTTGTGCATAAGCTGGCAATTCGGTGAGATCGTGTCCACCAGAACTATTACTGAGTAGCACCATTGAGTGAAACTGATTGACCTCTCGTTGGTAGGCGCTGTTCAATTTGGCGCCGTAAATGTCTTGCAATGAAGCGTTCGCAAAGGCGGCATAAGTTTCAAATTTCTGAGCGATGAAGGGCATTTGCTGAGAAGAGCACTCTCTACCTCTAACCGGAACATCCCGACCGTTGTATTTACTACTCAAAACCAGATCAAAGGTTCCGTTATCATCAAAATCATATCCGTAAACCTTAAGTGGGGAACTCGCAGTAGCCTTGTACTTGCTATTCACGCCAAGATTGCCGAGGATGTAATCAGGTTTCCCGTCTTTATTGAGATCGGCTTGGTTGATGGAGAACCACCATCCTTTTTGGTCGGCCAGACCAGCTACGCCTTGATAGGCCTCAAAACTGCCTTGATTGTTGCGATACATTTTCACCGCATCCCATTCGGTAGCCAAGATAAGATCGGACCAACCGTCATTGTCAAAGTCAGTCACCAATAGATCGTTTACTAATCCTAGACCCGCAGCATCTGGAAATGCAGCACTTCCCGCCGGTGAAAATTGTCCACTACCGTCGTTCTTTAGCAAATAACTCGGCGCGGCTTGTGGGTATTGCTGTGGAAGCATACGATTCCCGACCATCAAATCCATATCGCCATCCTGGTCAAAATCTATTGCTGCAACAGCATGTCCACTTTGTTTAAAAGACGCTAAACCTGAGTTCTCACTTTTGGTAAAACCGCCCTGACCGTCATTGAGGTACAAGCGGTCGGTGTATTTAATGGATCCCTGAGCAAAAGCGTTTCCACCACTGACCACATACAGATCCATATCTGCATCACCATCGGCATCAAAGAAAACTGCTTTCATATCCTCAGCATCCGCATCTGTAGTAAAAGCTGGAACACGCACGCGGCTAAAACCGCTCTCCGTTTGTTTGAACAAATAAGCGCTCTGCCCTGCAGCACCGCCTACAAAGACATCTTCCAATCCGTCACCGTTAATATCCGCTGTGGCCATAAAAGGTCCCATGGTTGACTGTTTATAAGGCAGAAGTACCTCTAAGCTAAAGTCGTTGTAATCGTTTTCTTTATGCTCAAAATCCAAGCCCATTGCTGAAGCTGTGGCCTTAAGCATAGCCTTTGACGGATTTACATTACGGCCAGAATCTGTAGCATCTGCCTCTTTAAAGGTCAATGTGCTATTGGCTGTAATATTGTTTCTTATTTCTTGCTTTCCACTAGGCCAAACCACTTTTACCTCAGCAACTTCTGAATCTTTTCCTATTCCAAAAGAAGCAGTATTGGTCGTTGCAGAGAGGTATCCACGTACACGCTTGGCCTCAATGAGCTGGGTGTTGCCCGATTTTTGTGTCAAAAAGATCTGCGGAAAGGCTTCGGAAAGCTTCCCTTCTGTTTTGACTGTTATAAAATTATTCAGGCTGCGCTCCACGGCAGTGTTCTTATAAACAAACGCAGCTTCATCAATATTGTTCACTATCAGTTCCAGATCCCCGTCATTATCCAAATCTGCGTAAACGGCACCGTTGGAAAATGACGGATTGGCCAATCCCCACTGATAGGCTTGGTTCTCAAAGGCCAGATCTCCTTTGTTCCAAAACATAATGTTAGAGAGCTTCTCTGAGGGCATGGCGTCATAGAGTTGCTTCTTCACTTCAACAGGGACCTGCCCAGCATAAGCGCGTTGTACCTCGGCCACTTGACGGCGCAAATCGTTATCTAAAGCATACCGTCGGTAACCGTTGGTCACATAAATGTCTTTATTTCCGTCCAAATCGTAGTCCGTCATCAAGCCAGCCCAAGACCAATCTGTTTTGGCCATTTTGGTCTGTTGCGCCACATTGATGAACTTGGCGTCACCTTGATTGAGCTGTACCGAATTGTACATATACTGATACGGCATATCGTAAGTATCCACCAGCAAAGAAAAACGAGCTTCATTCATTGAGGCCATAAGGGTTTTAGATCTGATGTGATCACTAGAGGCCATATCGAGTACAAAGATGTCCTTGAGGCCATCGTTATTGAGATCGCCTATATCCACACCCATCCCATAAAAAGAGACTTGCTTGGTAGTTTCTTTAACCTGATTCTTAAAAGTTCCATCACCTTGATTGATGTAAAGCGCATCGGGCACGTAGTAATCGTTGGCAACGTAAATATCCAGCCAGCCATCTTGATTGATATCGCTAACGCTGAGTCCCAGTCCAAAAGAGGCGTTGAGAACACCAGCGCGTTTGGTCACATCCGTGAAACGCCCTCCATCATTGCGATACAAATGCGTACTGCTGTTGTATAGATTGGCGTCGCTTTTATCAATAGTCGCGAAGAAGCGCTGCGGATCCAAACCGTAAAATTCATTTTCATTGGAGACTACGCAGTCCAGGTCACCGTCCTTATCATAATCAAAGAAAGCCGCTTGAGTGCTGATCCCTCGGTCATTCAATCCGTAGGCTTTGGCGGACTCTTCGAACTCAAAATTTCCTTTATTGATGAACAGTAAATTCTCGCGGTCTTCCTTTTGCTTTGGCCCTCCTTGACTCACATAAATGTCGAGCAAACCATCGTTGTTGACATCGGCCACGGTCACTCCATTGGCCCAAACTTTCCCTTCATTGATCTTAGCGGCTTCACTGACATCTTCAAATTTCAGATCCCCGAGATTCTTGTAGAGTTTGTTGGGCTGCTGATTACCAGCAAAGAAAATGTCTTCTAGACCGTCACCGTTCAGATCAGCAACAGCTACTCCAGCTCCGTTATAGAAATAGTCGAAGTTGAATAGGTTCTCCATGGTAGAAACGTCATCTACCAAAGTATTGGAGAAATTGATCCCGGTCTGATCGACCGATAAAAGCTCAAATAAGGCTTTGCGCGCCTCTTTGGCTTCATCTTTGGGCTTTTTCGTACTTGCTTTAGCCGTTCGTTCTTCTTCTTTATTGGAGTCCTCACAAGCGACAATCATGACGCTGAGCACTGCCAAAAACAGCATTCCAATTCTGGTCATGGTCTATTGTTTAGGTTTGAACAACATGGTCACAGTCTGATCCATTCCCTCTATGGCGCGTTCTATCTTGAAGTTATCGCCTTCAACATATCCCTTGCCATTAAACTGCTTGGTTTTGATGTCATATACACCGTCTTCTTGTGATGCATAGGATTTTCCAATGACTTCTCCCTTGTACATGATCACATAAACATCGTCTTTGAAAAGAAGTTCATAGTCGTTATATACCAATGCCTTTTCTTTGATCTCCTCGACTTCTTCAATCACAGTGGAACCTGTAGCAGGGGTTGCATCCGTTTGTGTTTCAACGGTTTCAGCAACTTGCTCTTTTTCTTCTACAACTTCAATCTCAAGTGGTGGTGGAGGTGGGTCTAATTGATCTACAGTATCTTCAACAACTTGCTCTTCTTCTGTGGGCTCAGGAAGTGCAAATTGATTTACATTGAGCTCTGCAATAGAGATAAAGGCTTCTCTAACGGCGCCGTGAAACGCTTTACGGTAATCTTTGTCCTTGCTTTTTCCTTCTGCGGAGGTGAACAAGGTATTTCCTTCACAATCGTTGATGTTGATCACAATCTTGGAATGCATGAAGTTTTCCATCCCTTGCACATCGGCGTATAATCCTTTGCAGGGTTGCTCTTTCAAATAAAGCGGCAATTCATTCCCGATATACGCATTAAAACCGTGCTTCTTGAACAAAAAGCGAACCAGTGAATTCACTTGGTACTGATCCTTCCCTTTCAGGAATTCAAATTGGTCAGGTACAAAGATGTAATGGTAATCGTGAATGCTGCTTTGTGCAGTGGAAAGCGAAGTGAAAAGAACCGCTGCAATCAGCGCGAGGAAGCGTAATTTCATTCCGAAGATAATTTAAGATTTAGCCCTAATTGCAAAGATACATTTTTTGCCCTTGCAACATTGCCATATCTCAAAATGTTATCGACTGTAAAATAGAAGTTAACGGGGCCAATATCGGCGGCAAATCCCGCCCCCAAATTGCTGGCAGAATACTCATCGACTGTATAAGCAACCTTAGCTGACAAAAAACCTGTAAGTCTGCGATAATAAAAGGCAGACAAGGCCATATGAGGTCTTCTCGGTCTGATCACGCTGAAGAACTGCAATCCGAGTCTCTCGCGCCAGCGCGTGCTTTCTTTGTTTAAGCAGTTACAATCTTCTCCTTCTCCAAAGGTTCCAAAACCATAGGAAATGGCCGCATTGACCTTTGTAGGTCGCATTTGCAGATAGGCTGTGGTCAACGTATCTCTAGGGAATGCCTCGTCCAGATCATCAGTCAATCTGCGGTAGTAATCTACCGTGCGTTGTCCATCACTCAAGGGAGGAAAAATAAACTCGATCCCGTTAAGCACGTAATCGCCTCGAGCCGTATAACGCTTAACATCATTGCTGTGATAGACAAAGCCCAGATCCAAAATACTGGCGTCAAAGGTCCAGTTTCGGTTCCAGTCATAACTGATCCCCAAATCAACACCTACGCCTAAGTTTCCGCCAAGCATGGCGCGTTTAGCAACTTCACGCCCTGGGCTTCCCGCCTCTGATATTGCATCAATTCCGGAAGTTCTTAACTCGAGATCCGCATTGGTCACAATATGTTCGTAGATATTTACCGTTCCCGGGGTTTCTGTGGTGACAAAGGTTCCTTGGTTCCCGGTGGAACTTGCATGGGCAATATTGGAATACAACTTGGCGCGTGCTCCTACTCTTAAATTTTTATTGAACTGTCTGCTGATCCCGACATGATAAACCATCAGAACCTCAGAGGTCACACTGAGTTGTCCCAAATCAAAACTTCTGCCGATATAATTGCGGTTACCCTCCCAAGCTAAATCGGCTAAGTCTTCTGGAAAGTAAGCCAAGACATCCAATTCTTGATAAAGTCCAGCAGACCAATAATCCCCTTTTTTATTGCGCCAACCCGCACTGAGAATCTCCAACTGTTGATTCACAGTAAAAAAGTCTCTAAAACTCATTCCCGCAATGGCTTCTGTTATTCGTTGATTGATATCAACGGATGATTCTTGAAAGATGTCAAAAGCACTAACACCACTGGAACCTCCGTGCAAGTAAACCTGAGATAGTCCAGGCAGTCCTGCATGAAAATCCTGGGGCATATCCGCCGCCGGATTCACCAAAAGGGATTGAGGAATGTCCTCATACCCAAAAACAATCGTTTTGTTTTGGGCAAGCATCCCTGTTCCCATCAGCAGGACAAAAAGAAAAGCCAGTAAGTTGCGCATAGTCTAGTACTCCAAGAAGTAAGCAGATTTAGATTGTAGGTTCAAAGTTCCGTCCAGGGCTTCTACCGTTTCTGGACTCGACACACTGATCACCACGCGCGACGAGCTGGTTAAGGGGCCCAGTTCGGCAGCTGTGTCAAAGACTTCGAGGTGTTCAGTAATTACGGGGGCGGCTACAGTTCCCGCTGCAATTGGAATATCAAACTGATATTGTACTTCATTGGTCAAGGTCATAAATTCAACCTCGAGCTGAAAATCGCGGGGAATGCTATTGGTTAGTCTAAAGAAAACCTCTGCACGTACCAGAGATTCCTGAATAAAACTGTCGTCTAAAAATCGAACATTCGTGGTGTCAGTCACCTTGAATGCTTCCCCCAGTTCACCACTGGATTCGAACATAGAAGTATCTACCGTGAAGTACACGAGATCCAGTTCATATTCCGGACTAAGGGTGATTTGATCTGCTTGCTCAAAATCTGTATCCTTGATACAGGAGCTCAAACAAAAGACCAAAGCGAGAAGAAAAAGGGCTTTCAGTCGCATATTTTAGATTTGGGTTGGCTAAATATACAACGTTTTTAAAAAGGTCGTATTGCCTTAAAGGTAGTTTTTAATCGATGGAAGGTCATCGACTACAATACGTTGAGGATCAACTTGCTGCTTTCTATAATTAAAAAACACGGTATGTAAGCCTACCGCCTCAGCTCCGAGAATATCAGCCTCAAAACTGTCCCCGATCATTACAGCATGCTCCGCAGTTACTCCTGCCAGTTCTAAGGCGTGGTAAAAAACTTTGGGGTTTGGTTTTTTAACCCCGACGTCTTCTGAGGTCGTTACGGTACTAAAGAAGTGTGCAATCCCAGAGTTCTGCAATTTCTTGTGCTGCACTCCGTGAAATCCATTGGTAATCAAATGCAATTTGTATTTATCCTTAAGGTATTCCAAAAGATCTTCCGTACCGTCAAACAAGTAATTGTCCTTAGGCAACTCCTCAATATATTGAACCGCCATGGCATCTATGGTCTCCAAAGGATAACTCAGCTCAAATTTAGCAAAGGCATCGTTGAGCCGGCCGCGTCTTAAACCTTGCTTGTCTATTTGTTCCTCCCGATAGAGGCGCCAGTATTGTAGATTGATCGGTTCGTATACCTCCAAAAAATCAGCGAGCTTCAACGGAATAGAAAAAGTCTTAAACACGCGCTCAAAGGCCAAGCCTGAGTTCTTATCAAAGTCCCAAAGGGTGTGATCCAGGTCAAGGAAGATGTCCGTAATTTGCTCTTTATTCATGCGTTAAATGCTGGGTGTAAAGGGTTCTCCAAAATCGATTGTCAAAACTCAATGCAAAGGTATCATTGCGCATCAGCATTACCAAAGAACCACCGACATTCATCAAACCAGATTTATATTCCTTGACCAAAGTCTCAATTTCTTCTGTGGTAAGATTCTCCAGAGCTGTTTGAGCAATGGAATACGGCACCAATCGCAGCGGAGTTTGCACCTCAAAATCGAGATCGTAAAAATAAAACGGTCTGCTGGTCCCTGCTCTAAAACCCGGAGTATCACTGTATCCCATGGAATAATTCTCATCCACTTCTAGATCTACCAAAGCTCTGAGAATATCAGGGATGTTCAGCACTCCTGAGGCATTTATACTGCAGGCCACAGGTCTGTTGGTAATGGCCTCCAAACGGCGTTTCTCTTCTTTGAGCTGTTTGAGATCTGTCAATGCGCGGTGCGATATACGCAAACCTACTGGGGCGTAATCTGCTGCGGATTTGATCAATCTTCGGTACGCCTTTTTGTGATGCGAGATGTTGTAATCGTCTCTGGAATAATCTCCCACTTGAAAGAAACAACGGTAATTAACCTGATGCTCCTTGCCTACCTCAGCCAACCAATCAAAGGTGTTGTGCGGATCCTTGCTGAGCAACAGCAGCACCCGTGTCCGGTGCGCAATGGCCCTAAATCGGAAGCGAAAAAGATCAGAGAAGTATCCGAAGAAACTCCTCAAAAAGCCTTTACTCTTATACTCAAAGGCCTGAGGCACATCAATTAGGTTTTGAATCTCAAATTCTGGTAGTTGATACTTAATTTCTGGATAGGTTTCTCGCAGTGCTTCTAAAAACTTATGGGCCCAAATATCCACCACAGCTTGGTTCAAAAAATTTGAAGTCGCAGCCAAACTCTCTGCCGCTGGGTAGCGCCCCATAGCATCTTTTACATGTGGCAAATACTCCTCGTAACGGCTGAGCAAATAAAAGCTAGCCGCAAAAATATCAAAGGGCAAACTACTGTCTGGGGAGGTCGCAAAAAAGCCAACGGTCTGTTCCCAAGGACGCACTCGGATCTCAATATCTGTGATTCCTTGCTGAAACAGCAATTCACGACTTTTAATATAAAAGGTGTTGTTTCCCTGCCCGCTAGGCCCGTACCAGATCTTTGGCCCTCCATGAGCCACAAAGACAGGAATCTCTGTGGTAAAAGCAATAGGCATACCCAAGAGCCTCGTACAAATATGTTTAAAAACATAAGTGAGTCTCGGCGTGTTCTTAGGGCTGTAAATTAGCAGTGAATCCAAGGGCTACAACAGGTGTTTGTCTGCAAAGCTAAAGTACGCTTTTTCAGTCACAATGAGGTGATCCAAAACGGTGATATCAATTGCCTTAGCAGCTTTGACGATCTTTTGCGTTAAGGTAATATCGGCCTGACTAGGTTTTAAGGTTCCCGAGGGATGATTGTGTACCAAGATCATCCCAACGGCCTTGGCTAAAAGGGCTTTTTTAAGTATGATCCGTACATCGACCAAAGTCCCGGTATAGCCGCCGCTACTGATCCTTGCTCGTGACAAAACCCCATGCGCATTGTTTAGAAAGAGCACCCAAAACTCTTCGTGATCCAAATGCCCAAGCAAGGGCTCCATACAGGTGTAGGCAGCAGCACTGCTGTTGATTCGCTTAGTTTTTTCTGCGGAGCTGTCTCGGCATCGCCGACCCAATTCAAAGGCGGCTACTATGGTTGTGGCCTTAGCCAAACCAATACCAGAGATCTCTAAGAGCTCCATCACTTCTGTTCTGGACAGCCGATCCAAACGATGATCTGCAGCTTTTAAAAGTTCACGCGCAAGCCCTAAGGCGGATAAGTCCTTATTTCCGGAACGCAGCAGAATAGCCAACAGTTCTTCTGCAGTCAAATGAGACGCTCCAGCGCTCATTAAACGCTCCCTGGGTCGCTCCCTATTTGGATTTTGTTTCAGGGAATCTTTCTGAGATGAATTTGTCAAACTTTAGGTATCTTGTGGGAAGAAACCACCTAAATGCAAGCTAATGAATTCTTTGTTTGAGGCAGAAGCCTATCAGGAAATAAAGGCACGAATTGATAAATTAACACCAGAAGCTGCCAATCAATGGGGCAAGATGAACTCAGCTCAAATGATGCATCATTGCCAGTTTCCCTTAAAGACCGCTTTAAAATCAGAATACCAAAAACCCAAGGTTTCCTTGATGGCGAGATTCTTTAAAAAATCACTCTACAGTGACAAGGCCTGGCGCAAGAATTTACCAACGCCCAAACGTTTTAAAGTCTTGGAGGAGAAAGATTTCAATGCAGAAAAGCAAACGCTCAACGAGCTTATTGACGCCTTTTACAACCGCAGAGACAATCAAGAGTGGAATCCACACCCGATGTTTGGCCACTTTACCCATGAACAGTGGGGAAAGATGCAATACAAGCATCTAGACCACCATTTGAAGTCTTTTGGAGTGTAGTACCTGAGAAGGCTGTTAGTATTGCGACTTTAATCTTTCAAAATCCAAGCCTCCGTAGTTACCGGAACTCATCAGCAATAAATTCTTGGCGCTGAGATCTTGACCAAATAGAAACTCTTGAAAAGCCTCAGGGTCTGTAAATATCTTGAGGTCACTACGCTGGAAGGCTTCTTCTATCTGAGCAGCCGATACTGGAGCCAGTTTCTTGATCACCACCGCGTGCGGACTGTAAAAGACCGCTGCCTCATCTGCGGCGTCCAACGCCCCTTTGTATTGGGCTAAAAATTCCGGAGTCAAACTGCTGTAGGTGTGCAATTCCACGCAGGCCAATAAGGTTCTGTCTGGATACTGTCCTTTTAAGGCTTTGGTGGTAGCCTCTACTTTAGAAGGCGAATGGGCAAAGTCTTTATAAGCGACTGCGGATTTGGATTTTGCAACCAACTCCAGGCGTTTACTCGCTCCTTTAAAAGTGGAAATGGCTTCGTAAAAATCTTCTGCATCCACACCCATCAATTGACAGATCCAACGGGCTCCTTCTAAATTGCTTAAGTTATGCTTTCCAAAGATCTGCAAAGGCATAGGCCCGTCTGGAGTATGCAACAGCGTTTCTCCGTCCTCAACCTCATAATTAGGAGTGCGGTATGGATACTTTTTAATGGGCTGACTGCAGGCTTCAACAACAGCTTTGACCTGCTCGTCTTCTTCATTATACACAATAGCACCACCAGGGGTGATCTGCTCTAAAAAGATGGCAAACTGCTCCACGTAATTCTCAAAGGTTGGAAATACGTTGATGTGATCCCAAGCAATACCGCTTAGCAAAGCGATATTGGGTTTATACAAGTGAAATTTGGGTCTCAAATCTAAAGCAGATGAAAGATACTCATCGCCTTCTAAGACCATAAAATCATTGTCAGGGTTGAGCGACACCATTCGGTCAAAGCCTTCCAGTTGCGCGCCTACCATAAAATCAACCTCTTTGTCCACATAGTCCAAAACATGCAAGATCATAGAAGTAATGGAGGTCTTTCCGTGAGATCCACCAATGACCACACGGGTCTTAAGTTTGGACTGCTCGTAGAGAAATTCGGGATAGGAATAGATCGAAAGGCCGAGTTCTTTGGCTCTTAAGAGCTCCGGATTGTCTCCTTTAGCATGCATCCCCAAAATAACCGCTTCAATATCGGCAGTAATTCGATCGGAATTCCAACCAAAAGAGTCTGGTAAGAGACCAGCGGCTTTCAATCGTGAATAAGAAGGTTCAAAGATCTCGTCGTCACTTCCGGTCACCTGATCACCTTGATGGTGTAGGGCTAGTGCGAGGTTGTGCATGGCGCTTCCGCCAATTGCTATAAAATGTACGCGCATCGGTTAAAATAAAAAGTAAAGATAAGAATCAGCAGCAACTCATTTGCCCTATGGCAACAGCTTCTTTTTTGGCCTCTTTGAAGTCGGGTCTGGAAGCTAGTGCCTTGTCGATCCACGTTTGTGCTTGCCCTTTGTCTCCCAAGTTTCTGTAGATCTGTGCCAACCGATAATAGGCCCAGTCTTTAGGTACGCCATCTTTGACAGTATAGTTCTCAATATACTTGACCAAACAGTTGATCCCCAGTTCTGGGTTGATATTATAAGTAGCCGCTATTTTCCCGATCTGATAGTGCAAACGGTTGTTGTCGTGAGCTGCCAAACAAGCCTGAGTGGTTTCTATGGCCTTCTCCCCTTCTCCGTGAGCCTCATAAAGATCAATAAGCTTGTTGTATGTCAATTCTGAACCACCAACCTCTATGGCCTTTTTATAGGCCGATTCGGCGTCTTTGAAATCTTCATTATACTCAGCGATATATCCCTTGGCCAACCAGCCATCTACGGGAGACAGTGCCAATAATTCATTGGCGTACTTCTGAGCTTTACGTTCGCTACCCCCAACTATTCCGGGCAATTGCATAAAGAATTCCACCAAGGCCCAACGCACCTCAATGTGTTTAGGGTCTAATTCCGCAGCGGTTAAAAAAGCAGATTTTATATCGCCCAACATGCCCAAAGCCTTGAACTTACTCACCGATAAGGCTTTCATCCCCATAGCTCCACCGTATTTATAATGATATTCTGCGTGTTTTGGTTTTGCAAGGGCTAGCTTTTCATAAACCACAATACTCTCATCCCATTTTTCTTGATATCCTAAAGCATCCCCGTAGAGTTCTTGGGCTTCCAGATTGTTAGGGTCTGATTGAAGGTAATTGTATAGGATTCTTTCTGATTGGGCGTAGTTCTTTTGTTCTATGAGCTTTTTAGCCTCTGTTAAAGAAGCCTGAGCATAAGTCAGGGTCGCACTAAAAATGAACAAAAGGAAAAGGGCGGTCTTTCGCATAGCAAAACAAATCTATTATAAGTTTTTAAAACCTCAGCTGTTTTTTACGTCACTTTAACGCCAGATCATTGTGGCGGAAACGATCTCAAGAGTTTTGCTGCTACTTTCAAATAGTGTTCCGCTTTTTGTTCAGGAGTGGATGTAGTAAAGTATTTCCGAACCGAAACCCCTTGCCAGATCAACTCGTCTTTAACAGGATCTACAAAGTCTAAAGTGAGTGTTTGAAGGATCTTATTTCCTCCTACGGGGATACTTCCACTGCCGCCAACGGCGATACCTTCGCCTCCGCTGCCAATACCAATTCCTATGGAATTTGCAGGAACGATCTCTTCTACCGCATAGAAATTGATCATAAAATCAGCAGCTTCACTTTCAATAAAACCTTGACTTTGCAACAAACTATCCACGCTGCGTTTTACACGACGGTTGTCTAATTCACTGAGTCCAGAATCTAGACTGGTAAACCATTTATAGGTCTTGTAGTTGGTAAAATTCGTAGCGGGATCAAAGTCAACCCGAGCCGTAGGGCCGCAACCCACAAGGAGTAAAAAAACCAATACAAAGCAGGGAACTACTCGACGGTTGAAGTATTTAACATTTTCCATAGCGCATCTTTTAAAGGCATCAAGCCCGTTTGCGCTACTGAAGATATGAAAAGATAAGGTACATCTGTAAATTGCTGATCCAATTCCTCTTGCATCTCTGCCTTGAGTTCATCGTCCAGCATATCGGATTTAGAAATGGCAATAAGGCGCTCTTTGTCTAACAGCTCCGGATTGTATCTGCGGAGCTCATCCAACAAGATCTCGTATTGCTTGTAGATATCGTCTGCATCCGCAGGAACTAAAAACAGCAAAACGGAATTGCGCTCAATATGACGTAAAAAACGGTGTCCGATCCCCTTGCCCTCTGCAGCTCCCTCAATGATTCCAGGGATATCTGCCATGACAAAGGTTTGGTAATCGCGGTATTCCACAATTCCCAAATTCGGCTTTAGGGTGGTGAATTCGTAGGCTGCAATCTTAGGCTTAGCAGCGGTAATTACAGAGAGCAAAGTAGATTTACCAGCGTTGGGGAAGCCGACCAAACCAACATCGGCTAAAACTTTAAGCTCAAGAGTAATATTCTTCTCCTCGCCTTCTAAACCGGGTTGAGCATAACGCGGGGTTTGGCGTGTAGCACTCTTAAAATGCCAGTTTCCAAGACCGCCTTTACCGCCTTCTGCAATGACCAATTCTTCATTGGCTTCTGTAAGCTCATGCAGGATCTCTTGATCTTCGGTCCTGCGAATCACCGTACCGCGCGGCACCTCAATGATCACATCTTTACCATTAGCTCCAGTGGAACGTTGTTTTCCGCCATTCTCACCGTGATCTGCTTTAAAATGCCTTTTGAATTTGAGGTGATAGAGCGTCCAAAAGTTCGGGTTTGCTCTAATGATCACGTGTCCGCCACGTCCGCCGTCACCGCCATCAGGACCTCCTTTGGCAATGTACTTTTCGCGGTGTAAATGCGCGCTTCCCTTACCACCTTTACCAGAAGTAACGTGTATCTTCACATAGTCTA
Source organism: Gilvibacter sp. (assembly GCF_013214815.1). Classification (GTDB taxonomy): domain Bacteria; phylum Bacteroidota; class Bacteroidia; order Flavobacteriales; family Flavobacteriaceae; genus Gilvibacter. Next base: position 37,781 of record NZ_JABSPU010000009.1, on the reverse strand, counting down.
CAAAGTTGCCTTCTGTCATGGCTCTTGTTTTTTACTGCGGATTATAACTGATCGATCACAGACGTCAAGCGCCCAGTGATCTCGTCAATAGAACCAACACCGTCAATGGCGTGGAATTTATCTTGATTTTGATAGTACCCCTTTAAAACAGCAGTTTTTTCATTGTACTCTTCAAATCGGTTACGGATCTTAGACTCGTCCTGATCATCAGCACGGCCGCTGGTTTTTCCGCGTTCTAACAAACGCTCCACCAAGATCTCCGTATCTACCTCAAGAGCAACACATCCACTCACTGCAGAATTCATGCTTTCCAATAATTCATCTAAAGCAGCCGCTTGCGCTTCTGTTCTAGGGAATCCATCAAAAATAAAGCCTTTGGCCTGCGGGTTCTTCTCTACCTCTGCACGGAGCATATCAATGGTCAAAGAATCAGGCACTAAATCTCCACGATCCATATAGGCCTGTGCAGCTTGTCCGAGCTCTGTGTTATTCTTCATATTGTAACGGAATACATCTCCAGTAGAGATGTGTACCAGCTCGTAACGATCTTTGATCAATGCGGCTTGTGTTCCTTTTCCGGCTCCTGGAGGGCCAAACAATACGAGATTTGTCATTTGTTCTGCTTTTAAAATGTAAATGTCTTTTAAGTTTCTGCCCAAGCCGTTGTAGTCCAAACCGTATCCAACTATGAAACGGTCTTCAATCTCCATCCCCACATAGTCTAAGTGAAAGGATTTGAGATAAGCATCGGGTTTATAGAAAAGCGAGGCGATCGAATAACTGGCCACCTGCTCCTGGTTTAGTATTTGAACAATGGCCTCGATGGTGTTGCCGGAATCCACTATGTCTTCCACCACAATAACGTGACGGTCTTTCAATGAAGGTTCCGCGCCCATTACCGTAGAGATGTCTCCAGAACTGCTGAGTCCATCATAGCTCGCCACTTTAATAAAGCTGAGCTCACAAGGATAACTGAAGCGTTTGATCAAATCCGCAGCAAAGAAAAAGGCACCGTTAAGTACCACCAAAAAAACAGGATTCTTGGTTTTGTAATCATCCGCAACGCGCACAGCCACACCATTTACAGCATGCTGCACATCGGTTGCCGTTAAGTACTTTTCAAATTGCTTGTCTCCTAGAGTGATCAAAACGCTTGAGGCCTTTTAAATTCGGGGCAAAGATACGCTTTTAAGCTTTATTAGCAGTGAGTATTATGGTTCAATTCAAAAGCCTTATTTTTGTCTCTTATTTGGTATAATAATGACCGATTATTTCTCTACAAACTTCACTTTAGGTATTCTAGGCGGAGGACAACTGGGCAAAATGCTCCTGTACGACACCCGCAAATTCGACATCAAAACAAAAGTATTGGACCCCAGCGCTGAGGCGCCTTGCCGCATTTCTTGCGACACTTTTGTTCAAGGCGATCTGATGGATTTTGACACAGTTTACAACTTCGGAAAAGATGTGGACGTGCTTACCATTGAGATTGAAGGTGTGAATTTGGACGCTCTGGAAAAGCTAGAATCAGAAGGCGTTAAAACCTATCCGCAAGCAGCGACTCTGAGAAATATTCAGAACAAAGGCGTGCAAAAGGATTTTTATGCTAAGCATGAAATTCCAACAGCACCCTACCAGCGTTTTGAATCTACTGGGGAAGCAAAAGCATGGGTAGCAGCCAACAATTGGGAGCTGCCTTTTGTGTGGAAAAGCTGCGTAGGTGGTTATGACGGTATGGGAGTAAAGATTGTTCGTGAACTCAGCGATTTGGACGGCTTGGCCGATGTGCCTTGCATAGCTGAAAAGATGATCCCTTTCAAAAATGAACTCGCTGTGATCGTTGCGCGTTCTGCTAACGGAGAAGCTGTGAGCTATCCGGTAGTGGAGATGGAATTTCATCCGGAGGCCAACCAAGTAGAGTATGTGATTTGCCCTGCTCGTATTGACGATGCCGTTGCACAGAAGGCGCGTGAAGTTGCCCTAAAAGCATCCGCAGCCTTTAGTCATGTTGGGCTATTAGCTGTAGAACTCTTCCAAACAGAAGACGATCAGATCTTGGTTAATGAAGTGGCACCGCGTCCGCACAACAGCGGTCATTACAGCATTGAAGCCAGCTTTACCAATCAGTTTGAACAACACCTGCGTGCCGTGCTCGGTTTGCCTTTAGGGAATACAGACAGCAAGGTTGGTGGGATAATGGTTAACTTGGTAGGAGCCGAAGGGCATACCGGCCAGGTTCGCTATGAAAATATTGCAGAGATCATGAGTTTGCCAGGGGTAACGCCTCACATTTATGGCAAAAAGATGACCCGCCCTTTTAGAAAGATGGGCCATGTGACCATCACCAACGAGAATCTGGCAGAGGCCAGACGCATCGCTCAAGAAGTAAAAGAAAAAATACGCGTAATTAGTAGTCATGAGTAAAGTAGGAATCATAATGGGCAGCACCAGTGACCTGCCAGTAATGCAAGAAGCCATTGATATCTTGGCTGGATTTGATATTCAAACTGAGGTGGATATTGTATCGGCACACAGAACACCAGACAAACTTTTTGACTATGGAAAACACGCCCACGAGCGTGGCTTTTCAGTGATCATTGCCGGAGCTGGAGGTGCAGCGCACTTACCCGGGATGATCGCTTCTTTATCACCATTGCCTGTAATTGGCGTTCCTGTGAAATCAAGAAACTCCATTGACGGTTGGGATTCTGTGCTTTCCATCTTGCAAATGCCTGGCGGAGTGCCTGTTGCAACTGTAGCTCTAGACGGAGCCAAGAATGCAGGTATCCTTGCCGCACAGATCATTGGAGCTCACGACAAATGTGTGTTGGATAAGATCATCGCTTACAAAGAAGGCTTGAAGATAAAAGTAGAAGAAGGCGCCAAATCCTTGAAGGAAAAATAATCCATGAGTACAGTAAATCCATTGTTGCAGCCTTTTGACGCTGCTCCTTTTGATCAAATAAAACCCGAACATTTTAGCCCAGCCATTAAAACCTTGATCGCAGAAACGCATCAGGAGGTTAAGGCCATTACCGACCAAACGGAAGCTCCCACCTTTTTAAATACTGTGGTAGCTTTAGAACGTACCGGTCAGCAATTGGGTAAGGTGAGTTCTATTTTCTTCAACCTGAACAGCGCAGAGACCAATGAGCAGATTCAAGCAATAGCCCAAGAGATCTCTCCGCTTCTATCGGCTTTTAAAAACGATTTACTGCTTAACGAAGCTTTATTTAAAAGAGTAAAAGCGGTTTACGACAATAAAGCACAATTGGAATTGACTGCGGAGGACGCCATGCTTTTGGAGCGCCAATATCAAGGTTTTGCTCGTAATGGGGCAAACCTGAATGAAGCCGATCAGCAGGAACTCAGAAAAATTGACGCAGAACTCGCTCAAAAGACCTTGAAGTTTGGCGAGCATGTTTTAGCAGAGACCAACACATATGAGTTACACCTCACTGAAGAATCAGACCTGAACGGTTTACCAGAAACAGCCAAGGCCATGGCTGCCGCAGAGGCTAAAAACCGCGATAAAGACGGCTGGGTGATTACCCTGCAGTACCCGAGCTATATTCCGTTTATGACCTATGCGGACAACAGAGAGTTGCGTAAAGAATTATCCTTGGCCTTTGGTGCTAAGGCTTTCAAAGGCAATGAAAACGACAACCAACAATTGGTGTTGGATATTGCCAATTTGCGCCACAAACGCGCTCAATTGTTGGGCTATGACACCCACGCTCACTTTGTATTGGAAGACCGTATGGCCAAAACGCCAGCCGCGGTGACTAGTTTTTTAGAGGACCTAAAAGACAAGGCCAAACCAGCGGCGCAAGGGGAATACGATCGTTTGGAGCAATTTGCGAAAGAGCTGGACGGCATTGACCAATTGCAAAAATGGGACGGTGCCTATTACGGAGAAAAACTCAAGAAAAAACTCTTTGACTTTGATGAGGAAGAACTCAAGCCTTATTTTGAATTAGACAAGGTTATAGCCGGTTCTTTTGAAGTAGCTTCTCGTTTGTTCGATCTGAATTTTGAACCGATTGATGACGTCCCGGTTTATCATAAAGACGTAAAAACCTACAAGGTCACAGACAGCAAAGGGAATTATATTTCTTTGTTCTACGCGGATTTCCACCCGAGACCTGGAAAGCGCGGCGGAGCTTGGATGACCAGTTACCGTCCGCAGCAAACGGTAAATGGCAATAATGAAAGACCGCACGTATCCATAGTGTGTAATTTCACACCCTCAACAGCAGATAAGCCATCGCTTTTGACCTTTAACGAGGTGACTACCCTATTCCATGAATTTGGACATGCCTTGCACGGAATGCTTGCCAATACCACCTACAGCAGCTTGTCTGGAACCAGCGTGCTTTGGGACTTTGTAGAACTGCCCAGTCAGCTCATGGAGAACTGGTGTTACGAGCAAGAGGCCTTATCGCTTTTTGCAAAGCATTACGAGACCGGTGAAGACATTCCGATGGAACTTATTAAAAAGATCAAGGCCAGCGCTACCTTCAATGAAGGGATGCAGACCTTACGTCAATTGAGCTTTGGAATGCTAGACATGGCTTGGCACAGTGCAGATCCATCTGCTATTGAAGATGTAAAAGCTTTTGAAGAGGCTGCATTTGCTTCCACTAAACTTTATCCTGCTACTACGCAGACCTGCATGAGTACTTCTTTCAGTCATATTTTTCAAGGCGGATACTCTGCAGGCTATTACAGTTATAAGTGGGCAGAGGTTTTGGATGCTGATGCGTTCAGTTACTTTAAGGCTGAAGGAATCTTTGATCGAACCGTGGCAGATAAGTTCAAAGACTTTGTACTTTCCCAAGGAGGCACCCAAGATCCGATGGAGCTTTATGTAAAGTTCCGCGGTCAAAAACCAGACCCTAAGGCGCTTTTGGAGCGCGCCGGTTTACTTTAAATCAACAAAAAAAGGAATACACGTTTATTCCTTGGTTTTATTAATTTTCAATAATTATTGAAAGTTTAAAATATTTTTATATCTTTACACCGTGGAATTCAAAGAAGCAAAACAGAAATTTATCAGTACCTGGGGATCCTTAGGAACCCTTTGGGGAATCAATAAGGCCATGGCACAGATCCATGCCCTGCTGTTTATTGCTCCGGAGCCACTTTCTATGGAAGAGATCATGGAAGAACTGGAAATCTCCCGTGGAAACGCCAGCATGAATTTACGCGGACTCATTGATTGGGGTATTGTTTACAAGGTCACCAAACCTGGAGAACGTAAAGAGTTCTTTGCTAGTGAGAAAGACGTAAACGAGCTGGCGCGACAAATTGCCAAGGAGCGCAGTCGCCGAGAAATTGAGCCTACTATTAAGGTCTTGAAAGAGATCTCAAGCATTGAGTCTAATGGTAGCGCAGCTAATGAGGAGTTCATTAAGCAAACCAAAGCCATGCATGAATTGACCGAGAATGCCAATGCCCTTTTGGGACGCATAGTAAGCACAGAACAAAACTGGGTAACCAAAACGATCATCAAACTATTCAAATAAATTTTTTTCAATATATGTTTCAATATTTATTGAAAGTTTAAAATAAACAAAATGAAAACCACCTTATACTACGTTTTAATTGCTGCTGGAATTGGACAAATTTTTACTGCTTTGATCTACCCGTACATCAGACATAAAGTATTTGACTGGTACAACGATATCAAACAGCTCAAACCCTTGAACCAAGAAATAGCAAAGACTTATGGACACTATATTCAAGGACTTAATTTCTCTTTTGGATTATTGACAATACTGTTAATCGACCCTCTGCTTACGCCGTCTTTATTGAGTTTGGGTATTTCATTGATCATTGGGTCTTATTGGATTGGTAAAATCATCACTCAAATTGCTTACTATCCGATGTACAATATTCCACAAACCAAATTGTTCAAAATAGGAAGCTATGGCATGAACGGACTGTTCATCTTATTCGCTTTGGGTTATATCGCTTTAATTATCCACCATCTAATGCAACTATTATGAGAAACTTAATATTTCCGATAAACATCACGCTCATAATTTTCACTGTTGCAGGCTACCTGATCTTTTTGTGGCCAGGAATTATCTGTCACCTGCTTTTAGGGGGTTTTCAATTGAGTTGTATGCTGGGCTATTTAATCACACGTAAGGACAATACACAATTAGAAAATTTGCAGGTGTATATCTATGCAGGGATCACGCTTCCGCTCGTTTTAGCAGCAGTGATTTCATGGAATGAAGACCTCTTAACTATGATGGTAGTAGGTTCTGTTCCTTTGGCGATCTACTTCTCTGCTATCATTTATCAGATCGAAAAAAAATACAATCAAGCTGAAAACTGAACGTCATGGAACGATACTATCATTGGATATTCAAATACGCTTTTGGCCTTAATGTGCTTATGTTCGCGCTTGGGGCAGCGGGATACCTTTTACTTTTTCCAGGAGTTATAATTCACGTCCTTTTAGGAGGGGTTCAGGTGCTTTTGTTTCTGCATGCCATCTTAAAATTCAAGGATTATTCAAGAAGCTTACAAAGACAATTGGTTTTTTACTCCATACCCTGCGCAGCCGTACTGATAAACTCCTTTCTTATCCCGGGTCATCAAACGGTGGTATTCACGGTTTTGGCTTCAATACCCTTAGCGATCTTTTTTATCATCATTTAAAACAACTTCAAACACACTATCATGGAATTGAAGAATCTTAATATTACCATAGCTGGCGGCACCGGCTTTTTAGGTCAAGTGCTCATTGAATATTTCAAGACTCGCGTAAAGCATATTTACGTGCTAAGTAGAAAATTTAGACCCAACAACAAACAGGTTACCTATTTGATCTGGGACGGCGAGAATCAAGGTGATTGGACTCAAGCGTTGGCCTCAAGCGATGTATTGATCAATCTTGCGGGCAAGTCCGTGGACTGCCGTTATACAGCCGCTAACAAAAAAGCCATCATTGATTCCCGTGTGGACAGCACTAAGGCATTGGGTATAGCTATGCACAATTGCGAAACACCTCCAACGATATGGATCAATGCTTCAACTGGAACCATTTATGAGCACTCTGAATCTACTCCTATGGATGAAGAGCACGGACGATTGGGCAATACCTTCTCAGAAGAGGTAGCCAAGAAGTGGGAACGCGCTTTCTTTGACTTTTATCGCCGAGAAGTGCGTCAGGTCGCCGTGCGCATCGCAATAGTTTTAGGTAAGAAAGGAGGGGCTTTACAACCTATAAAAGCGATTAGCAAGTTGGGTTTTGGCGGCCAACAAGGCAATGGCAATCAACAGATCAGTTGGATGCATGAGGAGGATTTTGCCCGTGCTATCGCCTTTATAATAACTCATCCGGAGCAAGAAGGCATTTTCAATTTGGCTGCTCCCCTGCCCATACGCAATAGACACTTTATGCAGAACCTGAGAGCTGTACTCAAAGTGCCCTTGGGAATCAACTTGCCCAAACCGCTTTTAGAACTTGGCGCGCTACTGATCAAAACCGAGACGGAACTGATCTTAAAGAGCCGTTATGTACAACCAAAGCGCTTGTTAAATGCTGGTTTTAAACACAAATACACCAGCCCAGAACTCGCTTTAAAAGACCTATTATCATGACCAAAATAGAACTCACCACAGAAATTAAAGGAAGTATTGACACGGTCTTTGACCTATCGAGAGATATCAGTTTTCACATGGAATCGGCAAGTCATACGGGAGAAAAGGCCATTGAAGGCGTTACCTCTGGGCTCATCAACCTCAACGAGACTGTTCGTTGGAGGGGCAAGCATTTTGGCCTTTGGCTGCCCCATACCTCCAAGATCGTTATAATGGAGAAACCCCACTGTTTTGTGGATCTGATGATCCGCGGGCATTTCACTTACTTTGTGCACAAACACGAGTTTCAGCAGCGCGGAGATTGCGTTATCATGAAAGATGAACTCCTCTATAAAGTACCCTACGGTTGGTTTGGCAAGCTGTTCGACAAACTCCTGCTTAAGAATCATCTGAGACAATTTCTGAAACACAGAAACGCTCAGATCAAAAGTCGAATTGAAAACGAGGCCTTAAACTCTTTAGTTGATGACGAATTTCTTCGCCACGCTTCCGCCTCGGCTTGATTCAAAAACGGCAATATAAACTCCACTTTTAAGACTGCCTAAGGATAAGGTTCCCTGCGGATTGTCAATAGTAGCAGTAGTGATCTGCTGTCCGATCACATTAAAAACGCTCAATTTCTGAAACTCGCCTTGCGTACCGAGTTGGTAGCTCAATTGACTGTTACTTACGCCAATCTGAACCGCTTGTCTGCCAAAATCTCTCGTTGACAAAAGATCATTTTTGGCAGATTCTAAAATGTATTCCAACCCGAGCTTTGCAAATTTTAATGCGTGATTGGCCGTTCCAGAAACACTGTAAGTATCTCCTGAGGTGTGGATGTTTGGGTTTCTACCACTAAAGGAAGCCTCAAAAGGAAAGGCAACGTCAAAGCCGTTCTGCGCCCAACTAAAATGATCCGAACAGCCGTAGTTACAAATGGAAGTTCCATAGGAAATAGCGTGTTCTCCACTGGCGTTATAGGTATCCATAAGATCGAACATAAAATCGTTTAGTTCGCTACTTATGTAAGGATCGGTCATGAGATATATGTCATTGGCAGAACCGTTGTAATTGGTCATATCCATTTGCACATAGGCATAAACATCAGTCCCAGCATTGTTGTATTCTTGTGCGATCTCAAAGGAACCTACTAATCCTATTTCTTCTGCGGCAAAGGCCATGAATTCAACCGTACGCTTAGGACGGTAATCCATTTCTAGCAAGACACGGAAAACCTCCATGATTGTTGCAATACCTGAAGCATTATCATCGGCGCCGGGAGCATTGTCTCTATCTGGAGCAGTCGAATCGATATGCCCTCCGAGGATCACATACTCATCAGCCAGAGAAGCTCCAGGAATAGTAACCACTAAAGATGGCATGGGAGTTCCGGTATGATTAACAATACGCACGCTAATATCGTCACGTCCTGCCGCGGTAATCTCTGCTTCTAGTTCTGTCTTGAGGTCATAAACAGCATCTGTCGCGGCACCTCTATTGTGGTAGCGTGTACCGTAACTCTGCAAATTGAGGATACGGGCTTCAATATTCGCCGCAGAGGCCAAAGGCAAGGCTTGTTCAACTAAGCTAGATTCTGTCAGGGTGTAGGTGAAGCTACTTTTAGCTGCGGCTTGAAGCGGCTTGAGTTCTGACAAAGCTGCGGTGCGGCTTGGCATATAAACATAACCCGGACCGTGCGTTAAGATATTGTCGTGCAGCTTGTGCGCCGCAAAAGGACTCATATAAACAGCGGCTTGCCCAGAAACAGCACGTACTATAGTAATATCATCAGGAAATTCTTCGTAAAGTTCTTGGGCACTACCCAAATCCATGGTGGCGTAAAAAAAGTTGCTTTCTACTTGGCCAAACAGCGCAGACGCCGGTAGGGCCAGCAACAAAGCCAGCAGGGTAATTCTCTTAATCACAGCGTAGGTTTGCCTCAAAAGTACACAAATTGTACGATTTTACTTCCGACAAATTGCGCAAAACCAGCATAAAACCCTGTTAACGGGAAATGCTGCCCTGTTAAAGTTCTAGAACTTTTATATTTTTGGTAAAATCTACAAGGAGCCTTTTTATGGCGGACAATCAAATAGATGCAACCCAATGGGTCGCTCGATATTCAGACTACCTCTTTAATTACACCATTGCTCGGGTCAATGACCGCGACTTGGCTAAGGACCTCATCAGTGAGACCTTTTTAGCCGGCCTGAAGTCTATGGAGAATTTTAAAGGGGATGCCACGGAACGTACCTGGCTGGTCTCTATCCTCAAAAGAAAGATCATTGATCATTACCGCAAGATCAATTCAAACAAGGGAAAAGCAGAAGTTCGTATCAATTATGACGACAGCGAAACTGAAAGCGATTGGCTGGAAGAACGCATTGCAGACAAGTACGACCGAACCGCAGAAGATCAAATTGAAAATGAAGAATTGGGTACCGCCATTTATGATTGCATGGATGGATTGAATGATAAACAACGTACAATCTTCCGAATGAAAACGATGGAAAATTTTGATACCGAAGCAATTTGTAATGCTTTTGATATTACTCCGTCTAATCTATGGGTGATCATCCACAGAGCCAGAAAGGCTATGGCAGATTGCTTAGAAAATAATTGGTTATAGGAAATGGGAAAAATTAAACTTGAATGCCATGAAGCCAATCATATTTGTGACAAATCACAATATAAGGAAGCGACCTTTTGGGAAAAGGTCCGCTTGAACATTCACTTGATTTACTGCCGTGCTTGTCGCGAGTACACCAGACGCAACACCAAACTCACAAAGACGTATCAGGACCCACGGGTGAATACTGTGAGCAAGGAAGAAAAAGCGGATCTGCAAGAATTGCTCAACAAGCAATTGGCAGACAAATAGCTTAGAAAATTACCACATAAAGATATAGGAGACCTGCAACAGGGATCGCTTCTATCCAGAAAGCCGCCAAATAGGGCGGCTGTTCTGTTTTACTCCGCAGCAAACCGAGCACCGTCAATAGTGCTATCAGCAACCAATAGATATTGGAGTACCAAACAAAATCGTCTTTAAAACCTTCTAAGATCGCAGCTAAAAGAACTGCGGCAATGCCAAGATAACGGCTCTTTTGAACTCCAAACGCTTGCGGCAAAGTCTTTAGGTCGAGCCCATCCACCTGCAGATCTCGAATCTCAAAGGGAATGGTCAAGGCGAACACCGTTAAAAAGAGTTGCACAAACAACAGATAGCCGTCAGCAGTGGGTAACACGCCCGCATGCCACAATGGAATAACCACAGCAGTTGCCGCCCAAACCAGTGCAACTACAAAGATCTTTATCCCTGCCAAGGTTCTGAGTGTTTTAGCCTGAGGCAACATGGGCACCACATAAGCCATTGTAAGCAAGGACAATAATCCAAAGCCCGCCAAAGTGTTAAAGGGTAAAAAGAGTCCGCAGCCAATCAAAGCCAAAAAACAGACCAAGGAAAAGATCTGAATGGTTTTGAGTTCTGTTGGAAGACTTTTGTGATACCATCGTGCCCGCTCTGCATATTTGACAAAATTGTATCCGCTTACCGCTGCCAAAAAAGTAAAGAGCATCAAAACTGGGCTGAATTCCAAGCCCAGAAAAACCGTAGCAGCCCATTGCAACGCACAGACAGCTAGAGCAACGTGTACGCTACTTTTAAGGTAAAAATCAAACAGAGCTCTTAGAACGGCCATAGGGTAAGCTAAATTAATGAACAATTCGCTTTAAAACTGTCAATAAATAAATTTTCCACTACGGTCAAAACTGCTGTTTTTATAACCGATATGTCGTATTTTTGTGTACAAATTTTTACAACCCAATGAACACGGATTCTTTTGCGCTAAGACACATCGGTCCAAGACCATCGGACCTCCAAAGCATGCTAGCCACCATCGGTGCGGATAGCCTAGAACAATTGATCTCGGAAACCATTCCTGCAGAGATACGCCTGAATCAGAAATTACACCTGGACAAACCCATGAGCGAGGTGGAATTTGCCGATCATATCAACGCCCTTTCTGAGAACAATCAGGTTTATAAAAGTTTTATTGGATTGGGTTACCACCGATCCTCTACTCCAGCTCCTATCCAAAGGAACATTTTGGAAAATCCAGGTTGGTATACCGCTTACACTCCTTATCAAGCTGAGATTGCTCAAGGACGTTTGGAAGCGCTTTTGAACTACCAAACCATGGTCACTGACCTAACTGGGATGGAATTGGCTAATGCATCACTTTTGGATGAATCTACTGCGGCTGCAGAAGCCATGACCTTACTTTTTGCCGTTCGTGAACGCGCGCAGAAAAAAGCGAACGTGGTCAAGTTTTTTGTTTCTGAAGAAGTCCTACCGCAAACCAGAGCGCTTTTAGAAACCCGTGCGATTCCAATTGGGATTGAATTGGTTGTGGGAGATCATCGTGAGTTTGATTTCTCTACAGAATACTTTGGTGCCTTGTTGCAGTATCCTGGAACTAGCGGAATCACTTTTGACTTTAAGAGTTTTATCACCAGCGCTCACGCTATGGAGATCAAAGTAGCGGTAGCTGCTGATCCGTTGAGCTTAGTACTGCTAGAATCTCCTGGAGCTTTAGGAGCCGATGTGGTTGTGGGAACCACCCAGCGCTTTGGAATTCCTTTAGGATACGGAGGCCCGCACGCTGCGTACTTCGCTACTCGCGAGGCCTTTAAAAGACATATTCCTGGACGTATCATTGGGGTAACTCGTGACACCGACGGAAACCGCGCCCTACGCATGGCACTGCAAACCCGTGAGCAGCACATTAAGCGTGACAAAGCGACCTCTAACATTTGTACCGCTCAAGTACTCTTAGCAGTAATGGCAGGAATGTATGCTGTTTATCACGGACCAGAAGGCCTGAGAGATATCGCCACTAAAGTACACCGCGCTGCGGTAACTCTAGCGCATAATTTAGAAACCTTGGGTTACCAGCAGCTTAACGAAAGCTATTTTGATACCATCCGAATTAAAGCGGATGCCAATCACATCAAACTCATTGCGGAGGCCAAGAACCTGAACTTCTATTATCCAGATGCAGAAACTGTTTCTATCGCTTTGAATGAAACGGTGAATTTGGATGATCTGAATAACATCCTGTCGATCTTTGCTGAAGCAAACTTCAAGGAAGCGCCAACCGTAGAAAGACTCATTGAGAAATCGTCGCTGGCCACTTCACTGCAGCGCAATACGGAGTTTTTGACCCATGAGGTGTTTAACAGTTACCACAGTGAATCTGAGCTGATGCGTTACATCAAACGTTTGGAGCGCAAAGACCTTTCTTTGAATCACTCCATGATTCCTTTGGGAAGCTGCACAATGAAGCTCAACGCAGCTTCTGAGATGTTGCCTTTGAGTGACCCGAATTGGGTGAATATCCATCCGTTTGTTCCTGTTAAACAAGCCTTGGGGTACCAATTGGTATTGAAAAAATTAGAAGAACAGCTTACAGAGATCACTGGTTTTGCAGGGACTTCTTTGCAACCCAACTCTGGGGCCCAAGGAGAATTTGCAGGCCTGATGGTTATTAGAGCCTACCACCATTCTCGCGGCGATCACCACAGAGACATTTGTTTGATCCCATCTTCTGCACACGGAACCAATCCAGCATCTGCAGTAATGGCGGGAATGAAGGTTGTAGTGACCAAAGCTGATGAGCATGGAAACATTGATGTGGAAGATCTGCGTGAAAAGGCGATTGCTCACAAAGACAACTTAGCCGCACTCATGGTAACCTATCCGTCTACGCACGGTGTATACGAGTCTGCAATTCGCGAGATCACTGGTATCATTCACGAGTACGGCGGGCAAGTTTATATGGACGGAGCGAATATGAACGCTCAGGTAGCCTTGACCAATCCAGGTGCCATTGGCGCCGATGTTTGCCACTTGAACTTACACAAGACCTTTGCCATTCCTCACGGAGGTGGTGGACCGGGAGTTGGACCGATCTGCGTAGCAGAACAGTTGGTTCCTTTCTTACCGGGGAATCCATTAATTGAGACTGGCGGAACAGACGCGATCTCTCCAATCTCTGCAGCACCTTGGGGTTCTGCACTGGCGTGTTTGATCAGCTATGCGTATATCTCCATGCTTGGAGAAAGTGGTCTACGCAAATCTACGGAGTATGCCATCTTGAATGCGAACTACATTAAAGAGCGTTTGAGTGGGCACTACGAAACCCTTTACACAGGAGAGCAAGGACGCGCTGCACACGAAATGATCATTGACTGCCGCCCGTTTAAAGAGCACGGAATTGAGGTAACTGACATTGCTAAGCGTTTGATGGACTACGGATTCCATGCGCCAACGGTATCGTTCCCGGTAGCTGGTACGATTATGATTGAACCTACCGAGAGTGAGAGCAAAGCAGAGTTAGATCGTTTTTGTGATGCAATGATCTCGATTAGAAAGGAGATTGAAGCAGCAGCAAAAGACAATCCAAACAATCCGCTAAAGAACGCACCACACACCCTTCAAATGGTAACTGCAGATACTTGGGAATTCCCATACAGCAGACAAGTAGCAGCGTATCCATTGGACTACTTGAACGACAATAAATTTTGGCCAACCGTACGTCGTGTTGACGATGCCTACGGAGACCGAAATCTGATCTGTACTTGTGCTCCAATTGAAGAGTATATGGAAGCCTAAGGAATTTCAATAATTCCTTAAAAAAGTTTTATTTTTACAACACCAAGGCCGGTTTTTTGCAGATATGGCAAAAATTTCGGCCTTTTGCATAATTTTCAGGAATTGTGCGTTATATGTTTTAGTTTAGCCGAATTGCAAATCGCAACACAACCATAATGAGCATCAAAATCACAGGTACAGGCAGCTACATCCCGAGTAGCGTTGAGAAGAATGAAGACTTTGATAAACATGAGTTTCTAGATAGCAACGGAGCTCCCTTTTCACATCCTAACGAAGTCATAATTGAAAAATTTAAAGGCATCACTGGTATTGGTGAACGCCGCTATGTCAAGAATCATTTAACAGCTTCTGACATTGGATTCTTTGCGGCAGAAAAAGCCATTGAAGACGCCAAGATTGATCCAGAAACATTAGACTATATAATCGTTGCCCATAATTTCGGAGATGTAAAACACAACGCCATCCAAAGTGATATTTTGCCGAGTTTGGCTTCTCGCGTAAAGCACAGCTTGCGCATCAAAAATCCTAACTGTGTGGCTTACGATATTCTCTTTGGTTGCCCAGGATGGGTAGAAGGAATGATTCAAGCCCAAGCGTTTATTAGAGCGGGAATGGCCAAACGTTGTTTGGTTATTGGAGCAGAGACCCTTTCTCGCGTAGTTGACAAGCACGATAGAGATTCCATGATCTATTCGGATGGTGCCGGAGCTTCCATTGTAGAAGCAGACGACTCGGCCTCCGGAGGTATACTGGGGCATAAAACGGCTAGTTTTACCTATGACGAGGCTTATTTCTTATACTTCGGAAAGTCATACAACAAGGACCTCTGTCCAGATACACGTTACATTAAAATGGATGGACGCAAGATCTACGAATTTGCATTAACCAACGTTCCTAACGCCATGAAAGCCTGTTTGGATGAGGCGGGAGTTGGTATTGAGCAGGTCAAGAAGATATTTATTCACCAGGCCAATGAAAAGATGGATGAAGCCATCTTAAAACGTTTGTATCGCCTTTACAAAGCAGATATTCCAGAAGGAATTATGCCGATGAGCATTCACAAATTGGGCAACAGTTCTGTAGCAACGGTACCTACCCTTTTTGATATGGTTCGCAAAGGACAAATGGAAGAGCACCAACTCAACAACGGTGATGTGATCATGTTTGCCAGTGTGGGTGCCGGAATGCATATTAACGCAATCGCTTACCAAATCTAGTCTATGTACGACGGCAAGCTTCCCAAGAAGCGCTATCAGCTCACTTTAGATTTTTTAAAGGAAGTTGTCCCTACGGATAAAAGCATTTTAGACCTAGGGGTTACCAATCCGTTTACAGCATACATGACCGAGGCCGGTTACGATGTTGAGAACACTACCGGTGAAGATCTTGACCTGGATGTATCCGCAGTAAAGAATACGGAGCGCGAAGTGCTAACCGCCTTTGAGATCTTAGAACATTTAGTCGCACCCTTTACACTGCTGCAAGAATCTTCAGCCAACTACTTAGTGGCTTCTGTGCCGCTTAAACTGTGGTTTGCCAGTGCGTATCAAAGCAAGACTGATGAGCGTGACAGACACTACCACGAGTTTGAAGATTGGCAATTTGATTGGTTGCTAGAAAAAGCGGGCTGGCAGATCATCAAGCGCAAGAAATTCACTAACCCAACCAAAAAAATCGGGATACGACCGTTTCTTAGACGCTTTACTCCACGTTACTATTTGGTCTACGCTCAACGCCCTTCCAAAGGACAAGTCGGCAATTATTAAGCAGCAGTTGTTCTGCTTTTTCTTTACTTTCGCTTTCAGTAGTAAAAGCTACTTCTGATGAAATTTGGCATAATCATTCCTGCACATAACGAGGCCGATCACATTGGCCAGACTTTGGATTCACTTTTGAATCAAAGCTATGGCGCGGCACACATTATCGTGGTTGATGACGGTTCAACAGACGATACCACTGAGATCGTCTCCAGATATGCCGAATCCCATCCGCAGTTAAAACTCGTTCAAAAACCCAAAGTTGAAGAAGGACATTTGCCCGGTTCTAAAGTCATTGCCGCTTTTAATTTTGGACTGGAACACCTCAGTGAAGAAGTTGATATTATTTGTAAATACGACGCAGACCTGATTTTTCCTGAGAACTATTTAGAACTGCATAAAACCACTTTTGAATCGGACCCCGAGATTGGGATGGTTGGCGGTTTTTGTCATATTCTAGAAAACGGACAATGGGTTTTAGAAAATCTGACAAGTCAAGATCACATTCGCGGAGCTCTCAAAGCATATCGGAAGGCCTGCTTTGAGCAGAATGAAGGTTTGGTGGAAGCCATGGGCTGGGATACCGTTGATGAGCTTTTAACCAAATACCACGGCTGGCGGGTGGTCACCCTACCTGAGCTTGCCGTGAAGCATTTAAAGCCCACAGGGAAAACTTATAACCGAAAAGCCCGCTTTAAGCAAGGACAAGCCTTTTACCGCATGCGCTACCGCTTCTTTCTAACCACTATCGCCAGCTTAAAAATGGCCGTTCGAAAAAAGAGTGCAAGCTTCTTTTACTATACGATTATCGGCTATTTCAAGTCCTGGTTTAGCGGAGATACATTCCTACTGAGCAAGCCGCAAGGAGCTTTTATGCGCAAACAACGCTACCGCAGTATTACCCAAAAGTTAATTGGTCGCTAGGGATACTTCTAGCTGCCTGGGTATTTGTATTTTTACAAAAATCATAGATATGAAAATATTGGGCTCTCTGCTCCTAAGCGTACTGCTTTTGAGTTGTCAAAATCAATCCTCTGAAAAAGAAGTTACCACCACACCAGAATCAAAAGGACCAAAGAATGTGATCTTATTGATCGGTGATGGGATGGGTGTTAGCCAAATGTCAGCGGCGCAATTCTATGGGGAGAGTACTCCCAACTTAGAGCGCTTTCCGGTAGTTGGACTCATCAAAACATCTTCATCGGCTCAATTGATCACAGATTCTGCAGCTGGAGCTACGGCCTTTGCTTGTGGGGCAAAATCATACAACGGCGCCGTTGGCGTGGCCAGCGACAGCACAGTCATTGAGAATCTTCCAGAAATGCTCGTAAAACAGAACATGAGCAGCGGTGTTGTAGCTACCTCAACCATCACTCATGCTACACCAGCTAGTTTTTATGCGCACGTTGTTTCTAGAAACATGCAAGAAGACATTGCTTTAGATCTTGTTGAATCTGAGTTGAACTACTTTGCCGGAGGCGGACTCAAATATTTTAATCAGCGCAGTGATGAGAAAGACTTACTGAGCGAACTGCAAAACAAAGGTTTTGCCTTAGATACCACCGCTATTCCAACTACTACTGCAGAAAAGATGGGAATCTTTATGGCGGTAAATGCTTTACCTAAATTCATTGAAGGCCGTGGAGATTTCTTAACCCAGGCCAGTTTAAAAGGAATTGATTGCTTGTCTCAGAATGAGAACGGTTACTTTTTGATGATAGAAAGCTCTCAAATTGACTGGGGCGGGCATGACAATGACGCTGATTATTTGATTGGAGAGATGTTAGACTTTGACAAAACAATCGGCGCTGTTCTAGACTACGCTCAGAAAGATGGAGAAACCTTGGTTATAGTTACTGCAGACCATGAAACTGGTGGGTTTACTTTAGCAGCCAATGAGGGTGACTACAACAGCATTGCCTCGAGCTTTTCAACCGGAGGACATTCTGCTACCATGATTCCTGTTTTGGCCTTTGGCCCGGGAGCAGAAGCTTTTACGGGCATCTATGAAAACACCGGAATCTTCGATAAGATCGCTGCAGCGCTTAAATAGTATGTGACTGTCTTTACGCCTAAATAATTAGTACCTTCGCTTGTAGATGAATCCAAAGAAGCTTTTAGCAGACATCGGCTCGTATTTTATTATGCTACGCGGTGTATTTAGCAGACCTACTAAGGCCTCTGTACTGCGTGACCTTATTCTAAAAGAGGTAGACGAACTGGTGATCAACTCTTTGGGGATCGTTGGATTCATTTCCTTTTTTGTGGGTGGTGTAGTCGCTATCCAAACGGCATTGAACATCTCCAACCCTTTGATTCCCGCGTATTTGGTCGGTTTTGCAACGCGACAATCCATCATCTTAGAGTTCTCGCCTACTTTTATGGCCATCATTATGGCGGGTAAGGTAGGATCTGCAATAACCTCGAGTATTGGTTCTATGCGCGTTACTGAGCAGATAGACGCTTTGGAGGTTATGGGTATCAATTCCTTGAATTATTTGGTCTTCCCAAAGATCATCGCGTTGATGTTCTTCCCATTGGTTATTGGTATTTCTATGTTCATTGGAATTGTTGGTGGATGGGTTGCCGGAGTTTACGGCGGATTCAGCACTAGCGATGCTTTTATTCAAGGATTGCAGTCTGACTTTACGCCTTTCCACGTGACCTACGCCTTTATCAAGACCTTTGTATTTTCTTTCATACTGGCCACCGTGCCTTCCTGGCAAGGGTATTTTATGAAAGGGGGAGCTTTAGAAGTCGGTAAGGCCAATACAAACTCCTTTGTTTGGACCTCGGTATTGATCATTTTGATGAATTATTTAATCACCCAAATGTTACTCAGCTAATGATACGTGTAGAAGGATTACATAAGAGCTTTGGGGAAGAAGAAATTCTGAAAGGGATCACCACGACCTTTGAACAAGGGAAAACCAATTTAATCATTGGTTCGAGTGGTTCTGGAAAGACTGTTTTTCTAAAATGTCTATTGGGCTTATTCACTCCTGAGAAGGGTAAAATCTTCTTTCAAGACAAGGCCATTCAGGACATGAATGATGATGAAAAACGAGACCTCAGAGAAGATATCGGGATGGTCTTTCAAGGCAGTGCGCTTTTTGATTCCATGACTGTAGAAGAAAACGTGATGTTTCCCCTGCGCATGTTCAGCAACAAAAAGAAGGATGAACTCCTGGACCGCGTAAATACCGTACTGGCTCGTGTCAACTTGGAAAACGTCAACAAAAAATTTCCTTCAGAGATCTCAGGGGGAATGCAAAAACGCGTTGCCATTGCACGTGCTATTGTCAACAACCCAAAGTACCTTTTTTGTGATGAACCCAACTCTGGGCTAGATCCGCGTACTTCCATCCTCATTGACAACCTCATCCAAGAGATCACTCGGGAGTTCAATATCACCACCGTGATCAACTCGCACGACATGAACTCTGTAATGGAGATCGGTGAAAAGATCTGCTTTCTGCAATTTGGAAACCTGGTTTGGCAAGGCTCCAACAACGAAATCTTTAAAACCGATAACAAGGACGTGACCAATTTTGTGTATTCGTCCAACCTCTTCAAAAAGATCCGAGAAGTACAGCTCAAGGAAAATGCTCCCAGATAAACCGGAGTCAAGTTCCAGAAAAACAGTACATTTAAGCCTCTAAAAAGATAATATGAAAAAAATTACGCTCTGCGCAGCTGCTCTTTTGGCTGTTGCAACCATGTATTCTCAAACTGTTAGCTTTACCAATGAAGACGATCTGATCGCGTCTTACCCTACCTCAGGAACAGAGACCGCTGTTGATATGAACGGCGATAACCTAGACGATTATGTTCGTGTTTCTGGTGGAGGTGTTGGAATTGACTTCCAGAATCCTGACGGAACTTTTACATCACAGTTTTTCTCGATGAGTATTGCCTCTCCTCCAACTTGGAGTATTGCGGCTGGAGACATTGATGGAGACGGCTTTACCGACCTTGTTTTAGGAAACGGAAACCGTGCATCCTTCT
Source organism: Gilvibacter sp. (assembly GCF_013214815.1). Taxonomy (GTDB): domain Bacteria; phylum Bacteroidota; class Bacteroidia; order Flavobacteriales; family Flavobacteriaceae; genus Gilvibacter. The sequence continues at coordinate 17,738 of NZ_JABSPU010000009.1, read as the reverse complement.
TGTACGCGGATTCAACAGACGGAACCACGATTAGCGGATTCACATACGACAACAGTGATTCTACCTATATCTTCTCGCAGCGTTCTAATGTGATCGATATTGACAATGACGGAGACTTGGATGCCTTTGTTTGTCACGATGTTGATGAATCTCACCCGTACCGCAATGACGGCAGTAGAAACTTGGTAATGGATCAAACCTTGATAGTCACTTTGGACCGCCCAGGAAACTATGCTTCTCTTTGGGTAGACTACGACAATGACGGCGATACCGATATGTTCTTGACCAAGTGTAGAGGTGGTGCTAGTGCTGGAGATCCAGACAGAGATAATGCCATGTACACCAACAACGGTGATGGAACCTTCACGGAAAACGCTTTAGATATTGGAATGCGTGACAACGCACAAAGCTGGTCTACGGTATTCCAAGATTTTGACAATGACGGTGACTTTGATGCCTTTATTGTAAACCATACCAATCAGAACCGTTTTATGCAAAACGACGGAAACGGAAACTTTGTAGACATTATTGGATCTACAGGGATCAATCCAAATGATCTTGGTGCTTGGGAAAATCAAGCTGCCGATTTCAACAACGACGGTTTTGTAGATATCTTTTCTGAGCTTGCACGCGAACTATACCTCAACAACGGTGACGGTACCTTCACGGGTTACGATCTTCCTTTTGATGAAGGAGGAATTGGCGATATGAATAACGACGGATTCCTAGATGTGGTTCGCAACAACGACCTTTGGATCAACTCTGGAAACTCTAACAACTGGGTAAAAGCTAAACTCATCGGGGTAGAGAGTAATATTCAAGGAATTGGAGCCCGTATTGAGATCTACGGAGATTGGGGAATCCAAATTCGTGAGATCCGTTCTGGAACTGGCTTTAGCCACATGAGCAGTCTAACGGGTCACTTCGGATTGGGTACTGCCGGAAGCATTGACAAATTGATCATCAAATGGCCTAGTGGTAATGTTGACGAATACCTTAATCCAGACATCAATACTACGCATGAGTATACAGAAGGAGATTCTCCTTTGGCTGTAACCGATTTTGAGATCAACGGTTTACAGGTTTATCCAAACCCTGCTGTAAACAGCTTGAAGTTCTCTTTAGACAATCTTTCAGAAACTTCTGTAGCCGTTTATGACACCAACGGAAGACGCGTACTTGAAACAAGTATCGATCAAAACAACAGCATTGACGTTTCTGGATTGAATAAAGGAGTTTACCTAATTCAATTGGAGATTGAGGGACAAACGGTAAGCAAGCAGTTTATCAAACAATAAGTCCTCAACTTATAAAACAAGAAAAGCGCCGTAGAGGCGCTTTTTTTATTGCAGTTCTTGAACCACTAGGGTATCTGCTTTGAGTTTAAACTTCAACCAATTGGTAAGCCTTTTGGTATAAGCGGAACGTTGATCCAAAGGCAAGGAATCGTTCCAGCGTATCGCAAAGACATTTAAGGTGTCTATCTTTTTAAAGTCATTGACATAGGTCTTGGCGTATTGAATACTGGTCAGAGCATCGTAGTTGATGCGCGCCTCGTCACAGATATCCTGAAACGGAATCAGATCTCTTTCCAACATCCGCAGCTTGAGTAATTCCTGTTCGTAGTATTGGATCTTTTGAGACTGACTGAGTAAATCCAAGGAATCGCGCGTACGCAATTGTTCCATATAGCGGAGCTCATCTTCAAAACCATTTTGAAACTGCGATTGATTCACCTCAAACTTGGCATTAACCAACGGCTGATATGCCTGTAAACGACCTCTTAAGACTGCTTCTGTACTTTCAGGGATGTTGTCCTGCCCAAAGGTGGTGATCACAATAGAACCACCTTCGCCGTTGTTGTAATTATAGGTAGCGTTACGCTTTATATAATTAGCGTTGTCCAGACTGTTGAGTTCGTTATTGATAAAATTCTTGGCCGCCTCATTGAATCTGCTTTCCTTGATCACATTATAAAAGGTATAACCTGCCGGCAACATTACGATCAAAGCAGCCACAGAAGCAAAACGCGCAATGCGCTTGCGGCGCTTACTGTTGGCATAACGGATCATTGGGAAACCGAGCACCTTCACTACAATAAAGGTCGCCAAGGCGATAAATATGGTATTGATGCTGAAGAGATACAAAGCCCCCAAAGCAAACGAAAGGCCATTAGGATTTTCTTTAATAAACTCTGCCAAACCATATCCTACCGTACACAAAGGCGGCATCAAGGCGGTGGCAATGGCTACTCCAAAGATCACACTGGCAATGGTCCCTTTTTTAGTTCGGGCAATGATCAAGGCCAGACCCCCAAAGAAGGCTATAAGCACGTCCCTAAAATCCGGTCGGGTTCTCCCCAGAAGTTCCGAGGTCTCTTCCCGCAGCGGAAACAGCCAGAAAAACAGGAAGGCAGTGAGTACACTCAGCACCACCATCACTCCGAAGTTGATCAAAGACTTGCGCAGGGTATCGATATCATTGATAGCAATGGATAGTCCAATACCCAAAATAGGCCCCATTAACGGAGAGATAAGCATCGCTCCGATCACTACTGCCGTGGAGTTAGCATTCAGTCCCACAGAGGCCACAAAGATGGAACAGATCAAGATCCAGGCTGTAGCTCCCTTAAAGGGAATATCTGCCTTAACGGCTTCTACCGTAGATTCTCTATCTGTGTCACCTCTAAAGTCAAAGATGTCCACCACAAATTGGCGGACACTTTTGAAAAGCCCTTTGGCTTCTTTTCTAATATGTTCTTTTTGCACCTGCGTTTTAGCGTCGTCAGGTTGTTGTGATTGTTGCTCCATAAATTATGCGTAATCAGTTCCGAAGTTTTCTTTCACTTGGTTCAAGATACGCTTAATTTCTTGTTCTTTTGCTTTAGGCACTACTACAAGAACATCTTTCTTCTCCACGACGATAAAATCGTGCAGATCTTCGAGTACCACTACTTTCTCATCAGCCGTATAGATCATATTTCCTGTAGCATTGTTCAGTTGCGCTTTAGCACGAACCACTACGTTATTGTCCTTGTCTTTTGGGAGTTTGTCGTAGAGGGCACCCCAGGCTCCGAGGTCATTCCAGTCAAAGGTCGCAGGCAATACACGAACGTTATCGACTTGTTCCATGATACCGTAATCAATAGAGATATTCTTCGCCTCAGGGAAACGCGCTCCAACAAACTCAAATTCTTTATCGGTATTGTAAACCTCCATCCCTTGCATAAACAAGGCATACATGGCTGGCAATTTGGTTTCAAAAGCCTTTACAATGCTGGCTACACTCCAAATGAACATTCCAGAATTCCACACATAATTCCCTTCTGCTAAGAACGCTTTGGCCGTTTCGTAGTCGGGTTTTTCGGTAAAACGAATCACTGGTTTTACTGCGGATGCAACCTCGCCCTCATACTGAATATAACCGTAACCAGTATTCGGAAAGGTTGGATTGATTCCCAAGGTCATTAATATGTCCTCCTGGGCAGCAGCCTCAAAACAGGTCTTGATATTGTCTGTAAAAGCCTGCTCGTCCTCGATCCAATGATCAGACGGAGCTACTACCATCACCGCATCAGGGTTCTCTTTATAGATCTTTAAAGCCGCCATTAAAATACAAGGTGCTGTGTTTCGCATAACAGGCTCAAGAACCAATTGCGCATCACTCACCTGCGGTAATTGCTTTTGCACAAGATCTTTATAGCTGTCGTTGGTGGAGATCAAAATCTGATCTTCTGGCACCAAGTGCGACAGTCTTTTAAATGTTTTTTGAATTAAAGAATCTCCGGTACCCAACATATCGTGGAATTGTTTTGGATACGCTGAAGTACTCACTGGCCAGAATCTGGAACCTATTCCTCCGGCCATAATGACCGCATAATAATCACTGTTCATAATGTTTTAGCTGATCGGTTCAACTTTTGCGTTGGGGCTAAAAAGGTACATCCGTCCGGTAGCCAACTCCACGCATTCATAACGTTTTACCCTTCTGTTACCGCGTTTAAAGATCTTTCCATTGTACAATCTAAAAACGCCTCCAAAAGGAATCTCAAAAATAAATTTATCATCGCTTGGCGGATCGTATACACCGAGCGCCAAAGCCAATCTCGCATCCGTATCACTGCTGGCTTTCGGATTCTTGAAATGCAAGGCCAAAAGCGGCAACAATTCTGATGGAAACACTTGCGTGTTTATAAAGGGAAGCATTAACGATGTAAATGTACGCTTCCACTCCTTTCCGTGCGGTTTGATTCGACGAGAATACGTCTTAAATGCTACCAGATGCGCAATTTCATGAACCAACGTAATTAGGAATCTGTAGGGGTTTGTTCCTGCGTTGACCGTGATCTGATGACTCCCGTCCGGCATTTGACGATAGTCTCCATGTCTAGTAACGCGCTGATTCACAATCTTTAAATGTACGCCATTCTTTTTAATCAGCTCCACACAAAGCGGGACCGCGGCGCTCGGAATATACTTTTCTAAAACAGCGTCCATTAAGGAGTTGAAGAAGATACAGGCAATACTTTGCCGTTATACATGGTATTCCCGCTTAGGGCAAAGGTCTTGATATAGTCCGCCATCTGAGCAGCTGTTATCGGGGCTTGGTAACCTGGGAAAGCGGCTTCCAACATCTCTGTTTGTACGGCACCCAAGGCCAATACATTAAATGAAGGTCCGCTGTCTTTGAATTCTTCTGCAAGCACTTCGGTCATAGTGATCAACGCTCCTTTACTGGAGCTATAGGCCGTGAGACCTGGGAATTTCGCGCTCCCCATAATTCCTCCCATACTGCTTACGTTCACTACATGGCCATCTTTAGGCATTGCAGGCAATACTGCTTGAGTCAAGAGGGCAACTCCAAAGACATTAACGCTGTAGGATTGCAACCAATCTGTAGCGGTGAGCTCCCCAAAAGGTTTATTGACCAAAAATCCTGAGTTGTTGATCAAAATATCTATTTGATCTACTTCTGATAGGATCTTTGCCACGGAAGCTTTTATCTGATCTTCAACCGTTAGATCACAGGAAATGCTGGAACACCCAAGAATAGATGCTGTTGGAGCATCGTTTCTGGACAAGGCAAAAACCCGATGCCCTTCGGCAGTAAACTGTTTGACCAATTCCAAACCAATGCCGCGGCTGGTTCCCGTAATAATTATGTTTTTTCCCATGCTTTAAATTACAAAACCTGCTTGAACCCTAGGGGCCGCAAGCAGGTTTATTTTATTTACACGATGCTGATGTTCTTATACGAACATGGTTACCGGATTCTCAATATAAGTTCTCAAGGTTTGCAAGAAAGCGGCTCCCGTAGCTCCATCCACAGTTCTGTGGTCACAAGCAAGGGTAACGGTCATCACATTTCCAGGAACAATGGCTCCATCTTTCACAACCGGCTTTTGAACTATAGCCCCTACAGAAAGGATGGCCGAGTTCGGCTGATTGATGATGGATGTGAATTCTCGAATTCCAAACATACCTAAGTTAGAAACTGTGAAGGTACTGCCTTCCATTTCTTGAGGTGTCAACTTTTTATTTCTAGCCTTACCGGCGAGCTCTTTTACGTTGGCTCCGATCTGAGAGAAGGTCATTTGGTCTGCAAATTTCAATACAGGAACTAACAAGCCTTCATCCACTGCCACAGCAACACCAATGTGAATATGCTTCGCAATTCTAGTTACATCTCCAGCCCATTGTGTATTGACTTGCGGATGCTTTCTAAGGGCCATAGCACAAGCTTTCACCACCATATCGTTGAAAGAGATCTTCACATCTGGAGCAGTATTGATCGCTTTACGCGCTGCAATCGCGTGATCCATATCCAACTCAATGGTCAAGTAGTAATGAGGAGCTGTGAATTTAGATTCACCCAAACGCTTGGCAATGGTCTTGCGCATTTGCGAGTTCTTAACCTCTTCAAAGCTTTCTTCACCAACAGGTACATAGGCTTGAGCGCCTGCAGCAACTGGCTGGTAATTCTCAATATCTCGCTTAATGATACGCCCGTTCTCCCCGCTTCCTTTTACAGTCGCTAGGTTGATTCCGCGTTCCTCTGCTAATTTCTTCGCTAAAGGCGAAACAAAGATGCGTCCACCGTCATTAGCTACAGCAGGAGCTGCTGGCGCAGCAGTTGGTGCCGGAGCAGCGGCCGGTTTAGGAGCCTCAACTTTCTTTTCTGGTGCAGGGGCTGGTGCCTCTTGCTTTGCAGCCGGCTGACTACCAGACTTTCCGTAGTTCTCTATAATTCCGCTTACATCAGTTCCTTTTGGACCGATGATAGCAAGAACCTCATCTACTGGAGCGGTTCCCCCTTCTTGGATCCCGATCTTCAAAAGGGTTCCAGCGTAGAATGACTCGAATTCCATGGTTGCCTTATCAGTTTCGATCTCCGCAAGGATATCTCCTTCAGATACGGAATCTCCAACCTGCTTCAACCACTTTGCAACAACACCTTCTTCCATGGTGTCGCTCAATCTAGGCATGTTAATTACTGTAGCCATTGTTATAGTTTATGCGGTAAAAAAGGATAATCTTCTTGTTCGTAAACAACGTCGTACATTACGTTCTTATCTGGATACGGCGAATCTTCTGCGAACTTCTCGCATTCAGCAACCTTATCCTTAACGCGCTTATCAATTTTCGCGATTTCGTCTTCTGTAGCGTATTTTTTCTTGTAGATGATATCCAACACATAGGAGATTGGATCCTCATCACGCATGCGCTCTACTTCTTCCTTGGTTCTGTAGTGCTGCGCATCACTCATGGAGTGACCGCGGTAACGGTATGTTCTGATCTCTAAGAAAGTTGGACCTCCACCACTACGTGCGCGCTCAATGGCTTCATCCATTTCACGGGCAACTACGTCTGGCTTCATACCGTCAATAGCCTTACACGGCATTTCATATCCCAATCCGAGCTTCCAGATCTCTGAGTGATTAGCGGTACGCTCTACGGAAGTACCCATGGCGTATCCATTGTTCTCTACACAGAAAACCACAGGCAGATTCCAAAGCATCGCCAGGTTGAAGGTTTCGTGCAAAGAACCTTGACGTGTCGCACCATCACCCATATAGGTCAATACAACTCCGCCTTTATCAAAATACTTTTCTGCAAAGGCCAAACCGGCTCCAAGTGGAATCTGTCCCCCCACAATACCGTGTCCGCCGTAGAATCCTTTATCCGGAGAGAAAATATGCATGGATCCACCCAAACCTTGAGAGGTACCCGTTGCCTTTCCGTAAAGTTCTGCCATAACGCGTTTAGGATCTTCTCCCATCCCGATAGGCTGAACGTGGTTTCTGTATGCAGTGATCATTTTGTCCTTGCTCAGATCCATGGCGTGAAGCGCTCCTGCTAAGACAGCTTCCTGTCCGTTGTAAAGGTGCAAGAACCCTCTAACTTTTTGTTGGATGTAAACCTGTGCAAGCTTATCCTCGAACTTTCTCCAGAAAAGCATGTTTTCGTACCAGTCGAGGTATGTTTTTTTGGTGATTTTTTTCATTGGTCGCTCTGAATTATTCAGTACAATTTTTCAGTAACAGAATAACAAAAATACGGTTTTCCCAAGGATAAGAAAAACCCCTAAAATTAATTTTCACAACGAAAACGTTTTAGAGAAAAGAACTGTTGAAATTTAATGGCAAAAGATTGGCTACCGACTTGGTTTTTACCACGCTACCCGAGGCTCCCATAAAGAAAATTTCAATCTCGGATTCCTGCTTATACTCGTATTCAAGCATAGCTTGTCTACAGGCTCCGCAAGAGGTAACGGGTTCCTTTAATTCATAGTCAGGAGCCGTGGCTGTAATGGCAATTTGCGTTATGGCCACACCGGGATGATTCGCTCCCGCACTAAAGATCGCGACCCGCTCTGCGCAAAGTCCGCTTGGATAAGCAGCATTCTCTTGATTGCTGCCGATTACATAGACTCCATTTTCCAAAGCGACCGCCGCACCTACCTTAAATTTAGAATAAGGAGCATAGGCATCTTCTCGAGCCGCTATGGCTTTTTGCATGAGAAACTTGGCCTCAACCGGAAGGGCTTCCAAGTCGGGATATACTTCAAAACTGGTTGTGATCTTCTGTTCTTTCATGCGGACTGAATTGTTTAGAGACAAAAAAGGCTACCCATAAGGTAGCCTTTTTAAATGTTTTTGTTTTTCTAGTATTCGTCGTAGGTATCTCCAAAGTTGAAGGTCAAACCAAAACGAAGCGTTCCTTCCAAAGGACTAACAGAACGAGAAGTTGAGAATAAGTAAGACACATCAAAAGCCAAGGAAGTGTATTTGAAACCTGCTCCTAAAGAGAAGAACTTACGGAAACCTTTGTCTTCACTTTCATTGAAGTAACCGGCTCTAAAAGCAAATACATCTTGGTACCAGTATTCCGCACCTAAAGCCCACTGCATTTCTTTCAATTCTTCTGAGAATCCATCAGGAGCATCTCCGAATGACTCAAAGATTCCAGAAAGGAAGCTGATGTCTTCATATTCTTGCGCATCTTCCTGATCGATCACACCGTCTCCGTTGAAATCACGAGGAGTTGGCACTAATAGCTTGTCGATCTCTGCCATCACCTGAATACGGTTGTATTCATCTAAGATGAAATCAAATCCACCACCAATAGAAAGGTTGGTTGGAATGTTGTTGTCAGGTGCATCATCTCCGTAGCTCAACTTAGGACCGATGTTAGAGATATTGAAACCAGCTCTCCAACGTCCGTCAAAGCTGTTGTATGCAATTTCCTCACTCTGATAGTAACCAGCAATATCTACTGCGAAAGTACTTGCAGCACTTGCGTCATTTACCTGATCAAAACGCAGGTTAGAGTTGATGAAGCGTCCGGCAACTGCCATAGAGAATCGCTCACTCAAACGCAAGGAATAAGACAGGTCCAATGCAAATTCGTTAGGACGAACGATCAATGGCTCTTGTCCTGCCGTTTCACGAAGCTCGATCTCACCATTACTAAAGTAACGGAAAGAAGCACCTACGGCTGAGTTTTCATTGATACGGTTGTAATAGGTCACGTTACCCAAGAAGATATCGTTTACCAATTGACTTAGATAAGGTGTATAGGTCACACCAATCGCCTGCTTAGAAAGCGAAAAGGCATATTTGGCCGGATTCCACTGTTGTGAGAAAACGTCCGCTCCAGTAGCCACACCCATATCGGCAAGACCAGCGGCACGAGCATCAGCAGCAATTAATAAAAAAGGAACACCTGTGGTGATCACTCGTTGTTCTGCCGTTTCCTGGGCCATTGATTTCCCTGCGATCATTAACATCACTAGGGCTATACATATTTTCTTCATGAGATTTCGTCGTTTGAGCAAATATAAATTTATTTTTCGAAGTCATTTGAACTTTTTCAAGGACTTCATTGTTCCGTTTTATAAGACGACCAGTTTTTCGAATTTTTCTACTTGCTGATTCGTCAAAGTTGATTTTACCGTTAGCTTATATACGTAGACTCCCTTTCCGATGCGATCTCCAAAATCATCGCGTCCGTCCCACACGATATCGCGCGATAGGAACCCATCAGTAGTGACCACTTGATTCTTAGTCCAAACCACTTTTCCGCTCACGGTAAAGACCTGAACTTGAACCTCTAATGGCTCAAAAGGCCTGTTGTGATTGAACCAAAATTCAGTGTAGTTCACAAAAGGGTTCGGGTAATTGAGCACCCGCTCCAAGCGGAGTTCATCATCTCCCGCCACTACAAACTGAATGTCTGCAGTACTGGAATTATTGTAAGTATCCCACGCTTTTAGTGTGAGCGTATGCGGTCCTTCTTCTAAATTTCTCAAACGATAATTGGCTGTTCCTTCTGTGAAATCATCAACGCCGGCCAGATAATAATCGTTTAAAATAATTGGATTGGCCTCATCACCATCCAAGATGGCAAGCATATCGTGACCAATACCACTGGCGGTATTGATCCCGTGTTCGTCCATCAACTTGGCAATAAGGATAGGAGAATCGTTGGTGATGCCTCCGTTGACAAAACTCTCATCGTTCATAAAAAGTTGGATCTCTGGTCCGAGGTTGTCATCTGGGGCATTCTCATCGAGCCCACCCACACGAATATCTTCATTGAATCCGGTTTGATCTTCAAAGGCGTTGTCTTTTTCCGCATAAAAACTCACGCGCCCATTTCCAACCGGTTGCGCAATATCTCGCGGCACGACAAACTCAATTTCAAACTGTCCATTGGTAACCGTGGCCTGTCCATTGAACAGTCCCGATCCTAAAGTCTGATAGTCCAAAATCAAAAGTGTCCCGTCTGTCGCAGTCACTCCGTCATTACCTAAAGTCTGTCGCTGAACGTTCTTGTCAAATACTTTGATCTGTGCCACTCCATTATAATCTGGCAGCGGCGCTCCTGTAGGGGACAGTACTTCTCCTCCGAGTTTAACACGACTCAAAGCCTTTAAGGTATCTGTGGCCGTAGTGATTGGAATTCCATTTACGGTATTGAGACGAATTTGTTGCTTTGGGAAAGCCAGTTGCATGGCTGGATCTCCAACATAGAATACTACACGTCTACGTTCATCAGATATAATAAGGTTCTTGGCCTTTCTGAGTGATTCTGAAGGTGCGTCAAAATTATCAGATCCAAAAGCAAAAAGAAGTGGCGCCAAGATATTATTGAAATCTACTCCCAAACCAACACTAATGGTCCGTGTTGTTGTGATCAAGGCTACAGCACCACCGTTCTCATTCCAATAGGTAAATTCCCCAGCCGTTGGCCTGAGCGGATTGTCAAATCGTGAGAATTCACAAGTTACCGTGACAATGAGCGGGTATCTATTGGTGTTTTGCAAGCCTTCTGCATCGTCCTTAGTGAATATAAATTCCTTGGCCAATCCGTCTTCCCCACCGTGTCCCAAATAGGTCAAAACCAAAGTTCCCACATCAATAGAATTCACAATGGCTTCATTCACATCCGGATAACGGTTACCCCCAGCAGAAGTTTCCTGCAAAAAGGCATCGGTGTGGATCTTCTTTACGTTAATAAAGGGTTTGTTGGAGGCGATATCGTCTCCCAAATTATCCAAACTCACCTCTAAGGTGTTGTACTCAAAGGCTTCATCCACATCATCAGAAACCAAAACAAAATTATTCCTCCAGTTTCCGAATGCCGGTTTGTTGTCATAACGAATCAACTTATCCACCATGGTATTGGCCAGTGCCACATCGTCTGCAACGATACGCCCAACAGCAATATCCAATAGGTTGGTTGATTCCATACGCCCCTCTGTTGGGTCCATCATGCCGTAAAAATCGTCAGACATATACCCTGCGAGCGTATTAAAACTATTAAAGGTATGATAGGTTGGAACAATATTATTGTTATTCGACAGGCGGTCCTTGTAATCTACTGAGGCATCTCCAAACAAGCAGAGATACTTAATGCGATTGGCGGAACTAGAAGCATTGTCGTAAACGTATTTAACCAGGTTTCTTATGGCACCAATGTCTTGTGCCCCGGAACTGAATTCCTCATAAATACGGTCCGTGGAAACTACTTTTACGCGTAAGCCATCACGGTCCGCACGGTGCGCAGCGAGTCTCAGCGCAGGCTGCATCATAAATGGCGGCGCAACGATCAGATAATCTATGTCTTGAAAATCTCCATTGGCATCTCGCATCAAAGTCCCTTTCAGATTTTGATTGGCCACAAAGGTCTCTGCAGCTCGAATCGGGGAGAAATAGTCACTTGGTGTCACCGCGACATACTGTCTCAATTGCCCCAAATTCGCCTTCAAATCTACGGTGGCTTCCCCTTGGGTTGCTTTAGCCAATGGATTCCGAGGATCCGTTACGTCCCAGATCTGGGTATAATCATTGGCATTGCTGAGGCTGTATTGTCCAATTCCAGTCATGCCAGCAGCGTCATTGTACTGGAAGGGGAATTGCCCATCAACACCGGTTAACTGTCTTCTAGCAGTAATACCTATATAATCAAGAAATGCAAAACTGGCCGGATTCCCCGCGTTGTTGTAGGTAAGGGTTACCGTTACTTCTTCTCCGCTAGCCGGAACAACTCCTATATAATTATCACCTGATGCTAGGGCAACTTCTCCAATGGCAACAAAGCTCAAAACATCTTGAGGCGAACCGTTCACCGAAACATCCATGGTAGTTACCGATTCTGATGCCGCGGCTGTTTTGACGGTCATGGCCATGTCTGTTCCCCCTACGATATTTGGAAAGGTAAACTCAAAGGTTTGTTCGCTTTCAATTTCAAAAGGGTTACCAAACCATCGGCGGCCAACGTTGACGATACTAAAGTCATCCTCTTCAAAGAATTGATAATCGTCAAATTGTGTGATCACCACTGTGGGTGCTCCATCAGGTTCGGTTAGGGTAGCGATTCGACGCCCTGGTGTTCCTCCCGCAGTGACGTAATAATAAGCTTCATCGCTGTATGGGTTGATGTTGGTGTCTAAATCTTCTATATATCCGCGTGTCCCAACTCCGTAGAACAGGATCTCATCGCCTGAATCAAAACTTCCATCATCTCCTCCTACAACTTGAATAGCCACCTCGGGAAGATCAAATGCGTCGTTTTGATTGTTTCGTCGCGGAAGCGGTTTCCCGCCGTGCCCGTATATTTTTATGGTGTTAGGGTCGATTCCATCCAAATTCATCCCCAAAGAAGCCAAGAAACTTCTTGAGATACGATAGACCCCAGTTTGGTCAATTTGAAATTTATACCAAGTTCCGGTCGCCAATACGGAGTTGGTTATGGGCAATGAAGTGCTCTTGACTCCAGCCGTTGCTTGATAACTGTAATCTGCAGTAAAGGAGATCAACTTTTCATAACGTCCAGACCGCTTGACTATGGGTGTAATACCAATAACTGAGTATTGTTTGTCCCGAGCGCGAGCCGTCTCTATAGTCGCAGAGACTGTGTTTGGAACCAAATCGGCAACCAAACCTTCCTGTTCTGCAGCCGTCAGCGGTATGAATCTCAAATTGGAGATCTGCAGAGAATTCGGATTCACTATTTGACCATCTTCCCATTGCTTGTAATACACATAACCCTGAGCACCGGCCAATTGGTCAACATTGCGTAAAGGTATCTCGGTGGCTTCTGGACTGAATTGATTTTGCGATTGCCAAGGCAGCACTACAGCATTTTGCTGCGCAATACCTAAAAAGGGCAATAGCAGAAATAGAAAAGCAATTTTTTTGGTCATCACATTCAAAACGTCGTAAATGACGTATTAGTATTTACAAAAATAAGGCTTCGATGTATTTTTTTTTAAGATAGTATACTAAAGTTGCAAATACTGCGTTATCCTATGGCCTACGGGCCATTGCGAGTATCAATAAAGAAATAATGTTGAAGATATAACGTTATTTACTATATTGCGAACCCATTTCTTAACAGAACTAAAACATGAAACGACCAACAATACTTAAGCTATTAGCTGTTGTATTCCTGAGCACGATCATCTTTAGCTGTAGTAAATCCCGCGACTACAAAAGTAGTTCGCGCGCTACAGGTTGGAAGATGAATTCCAAAGAAGGTGGCTTTCAGTACAATCCCCAAGCCAAAGAACAAGAGACCGGTCCTGGTCTAGTTTTTATTGAAGGAGGTACTTTCACCATGGGACGTGTTCAAGACGATCCGATGCACGATTGGAACAACTCACCAAATCAGCAACACGTTCAGTCTTTCTACATGGACGAAACTGAGGTGACCAACCTAATGTACCTCGAGTACTTAGATTGGATCAAGAGCGTATTCCCACCGGAAAACGACAATTACAAGAAAATTTATGACGGAGCACTTCCAGACACACTTGTTTGGAGAAACCGACTTGGTTTTAACGAAGTTATGACCAACAACTACCTGAGACACCCTGCTTACGCAGATTATCCAGTAGTTGGTGTTAGTTGGGTTCAAGCTACCGAATTCAGCAACTGGAGAACTGACCGTGTTAATGAATTGATCTTAGAGCAAGAAGGCTTTACTGCCCGTGGTGCTAAGACTAACATTACAGAAGGACAGGCTTTCAGCACCCAAACCTATTTGAATGCGCCATCTCAAGCCTACGGAGGTAACGATTCAATCACACGTGGTGGAAAGCGTTCTGCTTCATTGCTTAAAAGAAATACAGACAGTACCAACCTTTACGTTCAGCGTAAAGACGGATTGCTATTGCCAGCTTACCGCTTGCCTACTGAAGCGGAATGGGAATACGCCGCCTTAGGTTTGGTTGGATTGCGTTCATACAACGTTTACCGTGGTCGTAAGAAATACCCATGGGACGGACAATACACACGCTCTGGAAATCGCAGAAGCCGCGGTGATCAATTGGCCAACTTTAAGCAAGGAGATGGTGATTACGGTGGAATTGCTGGATGGAGTGATGATGGTGCAGACATCACTGCTGAGGTGAAGTCTTACCAGCCTAACGATTATGGTCTTTACGACATGGCCGGTAACGTAGCCGAATGGGTTGCTGATATCTACCGTCCGATTGTAGATGACGAATTCAACGACTTCAACTACTACCGTGGTAATGTTTACACCAAGAACTACATTGGTGAAGACGGTAAAGTGAAGATCGTAACTGCAGATTCTATTGTTTGGGATACCCTAAACAACGGTAAGATCGTTGCTCGTAACCTACCAGGAGAGATTCTTCAGGTTCCAGTTGATGAAGACGAGACTTACCTAAGAACAAACTTTGATCAGAGTGACAACCGTGATTACCGCGATGGTGACAGACGTTCAACGCGTTACTTCGAATCGTTTAACGACGATGCTGAGTACGACGATGAAAAGCGTATGTACAACTCGCCGAAGCACTTGGTTGGAACAGATGACTCCACTGGTAATATGGACCGTCAATACGACGAGTCTAACAAGCGTACTTCACTTATCAACAATGAGGTTCGTGTTTACAAGGGTGGTTCATGGAGAGATCGTGACTACTGGTTGGATCCGGCACAACGCCGCTTCTTCCCTCAGGACATGGCAACTGATTATATCGGTTTCCGTTGTGCGATGTCTCGCGTAGGATCAAAATCTAAAGACAGAAAGCGTCCTAGAAATTAGGAAATGGAAATATTAAAAAAGCCCTGTATGATTCATGCAGGGCTTTTTTTTTGACCGCCGCTTCCCTTATTTTTGTGAGTGATGAATCTAGAGCAACTTTATCAGGCCTTTCTAAAAAGTGATGGCGTTTGTACTGACACCCGGAAATTAGAACCCAATCAGATCTTCTTTGCCCTCAGTGGGCCTAACTTTAACGGCAATAAGTTTGCGGCACCAGCATTACACGATGGCGCTTTGGCTGTGGTCATTGACCAAGCCGAATACGAGCATCCTGTGGAAGGCACTTACTTTTTAGTAGACGATTGCCTAAAAGCGCTTCAAGAGCTTGCAACTTATCATCGCAGACAACTAGGCCTACCTATACTTTCTTTAACGGGAAGCAACGGAAAGACCACCACCAAAGAACTCATCGCTGCGGTCTTGTCTCAAAAATTCAATCTAAAAGCAACTCGGGGGAATTACAACAATCACATCGGAGTACCGCTTACCTTGCTCAGCTTTACATCAGAAAATGACTTTGGGATCGTAGAAATGGGTGCCAATCACCAAGGAGAGATTGCGGAACTATCCGCTATTGCAGAACCGGATTATGGCTTTATTACCAACTTTGGGAAAGCACACTTAGAAGGCTTTGGTGGAATTGAAGGCGTGATCAAAGGCAAGTCAGAATTATACCGAAACATCGCAGCCCGTGACAAAATGGTCTTTGTAAACCAGGACGACGCCAAGCAGATGGAGTTGACCCAAGAAATGAAACGGTTGCTCATTGGGCCAGAGATGGAGGGCAATAGTTTGGAGCTCTTAGGCACAAATCCTCGCGTGATCTTTAAACTCAATAATACAGAAATACAAAGCCATTTGATCGGTGAGCACAACGCTAAGAACATCCGAGCGGCCATTGGAATAGGATTGCACTTTGGATTGAGTGAGGAGCAGATCAAAAAAGGTGTGGAAAGCTACAATCCGGAGAACAACCGTTCCCAATGGATCAGCAAACCGAGAAACAAGATCCTTTTAGACGCCTATAATGCCAATCCAAGCAGCATGGAAGCCACTTTAACGAGTTTTAAGGACTTAGACAGTGAAGCTGCTAAAACAGTCATTCTGGGTGATATGTTTGAGTTGGGCGAAACAGCCGCTTCAGAACATCAAGCAATCGCCGATCTTGCAGATTCACTCAACTTTGACCGTGTCTTTTTGGTAGGCGCAAACTTTTACGCTGTAAATGCCCATGACGGGCAGATCAAATGCAGTGAGTATGAAGATCTGGTTGTCGCATTGCAGCAAAAAGATGTGGAAGGTCACCTACTTCTTATAAAAGGCTCCCGAGGCATGGCTTTGGAACGTATTTTGGATATCTTGTAAACCATGCGTTTACATCTTTTTCTTTTTACCAGTTTGCTAACTTTTAGCGCCATTGCGCAAAACAGTTACAAGTACAACCAACCCGAACAACTCAATGACGGCTGGCAAACGGCAGATCTGCGCACACAAGGCTTAGACACCACCAAATTGTATCAGCTTTTTGCGCAGTTACCAGAAGCGGAGCACGAACTGCACAGCATTCTTGCAGTGCAAGGTGGCGAACTCTTATTGGAAGAATACTTTGACGATCAGCAACGAGATGATCAACACGATTTGCGATCGGCCTCAAAAAGCATCCGTTCTTTACTTATTGGTATTGCAATTGATCAAGGATTTATCGGCAGTATAGATGATCCCATTCAAAAATACCTCCGCCCGCTAGAGGCTAAAAAGAATCTGGATTATCGCAAAGAAAAAATCACCATAAGGCACCTTTTGACCATGTCTCCTGGCTGGGACTGCAACGATCGCGACAAAGGCTCCGCAGGACAAGAAGATCGTATTTACCGCAAAAAAGACTGGCTGCAATACGCATTGGACCTCTCTATAATCAACGAACCAGGCGCCGTGAGTAGCTATTGCTCCATTGGAACAGTAATGCTTATGGAAGTACTGGAACGCGCTTCTGGGATGTCTCTAGACGGCTTTGCTAAAAAGTATTTGTTAGACCCTTTAGGGATTAGCAACTACCGCTGGGACCATACCTCTAAAAAAGAGGTGATCTCTGCTGCAAAGCGACTTTATATGACCCCTAGAGATATGGCTAAGATCGGGCAATTGGTGTTACAAAACGGAAATTGGAACGGCCAGCTGTTGGTTTCTGAAGCTTGGATTGCGCAGTCCACGAATCAGCACACGTTTATTGATGAGAGCGGCTATGGGTTTTTGTGGTGGATGAACGCCTTTCCCTATGAAGGAAAAGCAATTCCCGGATTCGCGGCGAGTGGAAACGGCGGACAATACATTGTGGTGTTCCCGGAGATCGATGCAGTTTTCGTGTTTACTGGCGGAGCGTACAATTCACCCAAAGCACAACTGCCCCTATTTGTGATCCGCGATATATTGATCCCTACCTTTGGCGCACGTAACTAATTGATCCTTTCTGCGTCCAACAAGCAAAACGTATGAAATGAAAAAAGAAGAAGCACTGTCCATGGGTGTTGCATTAGGAGTTTGTTTTAGAACCACCATAGGTGCAATCACAGGTAATATTGGACTCTGGTTATCTCTAGGAATCGCTATTGGAGGAGCATTTGGCGGTGCTTTTGCAGTTGCCGCTAAGAAGAAAGAGGG
>NZ_JABSPU010000089.1 GCF_013214815.1 Gilvibacter sp. | reverse complement strand
TCTGAAATGTCAAAAGCAAACGTACCAGCTACACCTTTAAAGGTAAACTGTGTACCCGCCATATCAGCCTCATGCGAAAAGAAAGAATACTTCTCTCCGTTAATATCCTTGGCTGTAGCGTTGAATTTTCCGTCGTTTCCGGCGTTGATCCAGATCTTAGCATTAAAATCTGAGTCTAAAGTTGCAATAAATCCGTGGTACATTCCCAAGCCTGAATCGTCTAGTGACGCGCTAGGCGTTGTTTTTGGGTCCACCGATTCTAAAAATGCGTTGGTTTCATTTTGATCTAGTTCGGTAGGTTCCTCGCTACAGGAGTAAGCCACAACCCCTAGAGCAAGTAGTAAAATAAATTTCTTCATTGTTTAATGCGAGGTTTTGAAAAGTTAAAAGTTCTGTTCGCTAAAATTCGAGTTGACAATATAAAGTCAATTTTAAAAAAGACAATGAAAATGTTAAGGAAATTTTAAATTATCTCTTAACAGTGTTATTTTTTCGATAAATGGATAAATAAAACCTAAATATTTTATTGACCCTTCAAATGTTAACAAGTGTTAAAGCCCGTATAGTGGGTGTTCCCAGGGATTTTGCTCTTTCCATTCCTACAAGTTGGTTAAAATGACAGACTTAGCCTTTCAACCATAAAAAAAGCCTCTAAAACTCAGATTAACTGAATTTCAAAGGCTTTCACTCCCCTTTCGAAGAGTAAATTAAAGCAAATTAACGCTTTAGTCCAATAAGATTGTACCGCTTCTACCGTTCCAAGACCAAGTCCCAGAAGCCACTTCTGTGCAGCTCAGGCTTACATAGGCTTGAGTACCTACTGTAGCACCGTTAATTGTAGATCCAATATTCCAAGTAAGGTCATTACCTAAAATGTTTGTGGTTTGACCAAAGGCCGCAATCTCATCGACATCTCTAGCTCCGATGATTGGAAGAACCAATGTCTCAGGCCCTAGCGTAAAAGGAGCATAAGTTCCTTCTGGAATAACCCCACAACCAGAAGCTGTGAAACTCTCTTGAGAAGTATCGTTAAACATACGTCCTTCTGGAGTGCCATTGTCATAACAGATCACCAATTCATCAATATTATCTACTGTAATGGTAAATGTAAAAGGTGGAAACGGAATGGGTTGGGTAATATCAGAGGTTGACGTGCTGATAAAGTCCCAGGTTCCTCCGAAGCCAGCATCTGCCGTATCCACAAAGGTTCCCAAAGAAACTGCTGCGCGGCTCGCCGCATCGTCCTTTACCAATCGAATGTGGATTGGGCGACTGTTTAAGTCAGAACCCATAACAACTACATTATCACGATCGGAAACATCAATGGTAAAGAAAGCATCTGCGTTCTTAAATCTGAATTGGTTATCTCCAAGAGCTGTTCCCTTAAAATAAAGTGATTTTTCATTATCCAGTTCGACAAGGGCAATCGGAGTCTCCGTATCTGTGACAGAAACGATCAACTCTCCGTGAAGCTTTGTATCGGCGGAAACAAATACGCCACGATACATCCCCAAATTTGTTCCGTCCAAAGTAGCATCCGGTGATGCTGTGGCCAATGCAGCTACTTTAGCTACATCAAAGGCGTTTTCCTCTGGTAATTGTTGCGGTTCTTCTGCACAAGATAACAGTAGTGCAGCGGCACAAAGGCCTAGAAATGTTCTTTTCATAGTGTGAGATTAATTAAAGATTTATTGGTTATTCAAATGTTTTGAGCGTCTTTGTTATGATTTGCACACAATCCAAGAGTTGCTCTTTATTCATTACCAATGGGGGAGCGAAACGAATAATATTTCCATGGGTTGGTTTGGCTAAAAGGCCGTTATCTCGCAGCGCCAAACAAATGTTCCAGGCAGTATCTCCTTCTTCATCATCGTCAATGACAATGGCGTTTAAAAGACCTTTACCCCGAACCAGCTTAACAACACTGCTAGTCTCTATATATTTATTTAATTCAGCTCTGAAGAGTTCACCCAATTGGTAGGCGTTCTCTGCCAGTGCTTCATCTTGTATCACGTCTAATGCTGCCATAGCTACTGCAGCCGCAATTGGATTTCCACCAAAAGTTGAACCGTGATTCCCAGGGCGGATCACGTTCATCACATCATCGTTGGCCAATACTGCGGATACGGGATATACGCCTCCACTTAAGGCCTTTCCTAAAATCAACATGTCTGGCTTGACCTCTGGAGTCCCGCTACAATTCTTATCAGAACAACTGCAATTCCCACAAGTAGCCAAAAGACGGCCTGTTCGCGCAATACCTGTTTGCACTTCGTCAGCAATAAAAAGCACATTATTAGCTTCACATAAAGCTTTTGCCTTTTTCAAGTAATCATCTGCAGGCACATATACCCCTGCTTCACCTTGAATAGGTTCCACCAAGAATCCGGCGATCTTATCATTGTCTTTCAAAACCGCTTCTAAGGCATCAATATCATCATAGGCGATCTTTATGAATCCTTGCGTGTACGGTCCAAAGTTCTTACGAGCTACTGGGTCGTTTGAAAACGAAATGATCGTTGTAGTTCGGCCGTGGAAGTTATTCTCACAAACAACGATTTGCGCTTCATTCTCTGGAATTCCCTTTTTCTCATAGGCCCACTTACGACAGATCTTTACGGCAGTTTCCACAGCCTCTGCCCCTGTATTCATAGGCAACAACTTATCAAAGCCGAATAGTTCTGATGCATATTTCTCATAACGCCCTAAAAGATCATTGTAGAATGCTCGAGATGTTAGTGTTAGTGTTTCTGCTTGATTGGACAATGCCCCAACGATCTTTGGATGGCAATGCCCTTGATTTACTGCTGAATAAGCCGATAAAAAATCGTAGTATTTCTTTCCTTCTACATCCCATACATATACTCCTTCTCCACGAGAAAGTACTACGGGTAGTGGGTGATAATTGTGAGCGCCGTACTTGTCCTCTAAAGCCATGGCCTCTTGCGATGTCAATCCTTCTAAAACAGACATTTTAAATATTTTTCAATTGAAACATGAGCAATTCCTTCTTGGCTTCTACTGTCAGCAGGAGAGAAATCATCCTTTAGGGACAGCAAGTTACTAATTAGTTCATTCAGTATTTAAAAAGTAAACACAAAAATGTTGGAATTGTGGTACTTTTGCCGACATGGCGAGAAAACGCAACAGAAAAGTATTTGAAGCCCTTGAAATCATTGATGCTGGGGCCAAAGGAAAGGCAGTGGCAAAAGCCCCAGATGGACGTGTAGTTTTTATAGATAATGCCGTTCCTGGAGATGTGGCGACCATACAAACCACCAAAAAGCGCTCTGCCTATTATCACGGTACAGCAATTGAATTTCAAAGCTACTCTGACAAACGCGTGGAACCGGCTTGTGCGTACTTTGGAACCTGCGGGGGTTGCAAATGGCAAAATATGGGTTATCCCCATCAGCTGGAGTACAAACAGCGTGAAGTTACTCAGAACTTAAAGCGCTTGGGCGGTATTGAACCTGGTGAGATCATTCCTATTAAGGGATGCGACACGCCTTACTTTTACCGCAATAAGATGGAATTCTCCTTTAGTAACAATAAGTGGTTGACTCTAGAACAGATCAACTCCGGAGAAGCCATTGAGGACAGAAACGCTTTAGGCTTTCACATTCCAGGGATGTGGGACAAGATCTTGGATATTGATCAATGCCACTTACAAGCAGATCCGTCTAACAGCATTAGAAATTTTGTCCGTGACTTTGCCAAGGAGAAAGGCCTGGCCTTTTTTGACCCAAGAGCACAGCAAGGTTTGCTACGGACTTTGATGATCAGAAATACGAGTATTGGAGAGATCATGGTGCTTATACAGTTCTATGACAACGACCAAGATGCCATTAGCCTTGTTTTAGAAGCCGTTAAGCAACAGTTTCCAGAAATAACTTCTTTACTATATGTGATCAACCAAAAAGCAAACGACACCCTTTATGATCAGGATATCTTGGTTTACTCCGGACGTGATCATATCATTGAAAACATGGAAGGGCTAGAATTTAAGATCAACGCCAAGTCGTTCTACCAAACCAACTCCGAACAAGCTTACGAACTCTATAAAATTGCACGCGATTTTGCGGAACTAAGTGGAACTGAATTGGTTTATGACCTGTATACAGGAACAGGAACCATTGCGCAATTTGTTTCAAAACAAGCTGCCAAGGTGATCGGTGTTGAAGCGGTTCCAGAGGCCATTGAAGCTGCAAAAGCCAATGCCCAGCACAATAAGATAGACAACTGCGAGTTCTATGTGGGAGACATGAAAAATGTATTCAACCAAGATTTTATCGATACCCATGGTGCGCCAGATCTAGTGATCACAGATCCACCTCGGGACGGCATGCACAAAGACGTGGTAGCGGAGTTGTTGCAATTGGAAGCTCCTAAAATTGTCTATGTGAGCTGCAACAGCGCCACTCAGGCACGGGATTTGCAGCTGCTAGCAGAGAAATACGAGGTAATCAAGTCTCAGGCTGTGGATATGTTCCCACAGACCCATCATGTAGAAAATGTTGTACTTTTAACCAAACGATAGTTGCCTGCTTTGAAAAGAACATTTGCGTTGTTGTGTTGTTTACTGCTCGTCATGGGATGTACCCGAGATGACATCTGTCCGGAGGACACACAGACCACTCCCCTTTTGATCATTACTTTTAAAGACTTCGCAAACCAAACGGAGTCTAAAACCGTTCCTAATCTAGAAGTTAGAGATGCCGAAACCGGAGAGCTTGTGCTCTTTAGTGCAGCCAGTACGGATTCAATTGCGATCCCATTGCGCAATTTTTCCACACGTACCGATTTACTTTTCATTCGAGAGGCAGATACTACAGATACTGATGAATCCAATATTGATCAATTCAATCTGTTTTACACTACGGAGGATATCTATTTGAATCGCGCATGCGGATTCATAAGTAATTATAACGATGTAAGCGGTCAACTTATCAACGAATCCGGCGCAAACTGGATCTTTAGTTTTGAAGTATTACAAACCACAATAAGCGATCAGAATGAGGCTCACCTTACTCTTTTTCATTAGTCTATTGTTCTTTGGAGCTGCGGATGGATTCGCTCAGGATACTACTGAAGTGGTTCAAGACTCCGTTGGCTTACAGAAACGAGACAATAAATACGGCCTCCGAGTCGGGCTCGATTTGGCCAAGCCATTGCGTACTGCGCTCGAGGACGGTTATACAGGATTTGAGATCACCGCAGACTTTAGAGTATCTAAACGATTCTACGCTGCTTTGGAATTAGGAACCGAGGAAAAAGAGCGCAATGAAGAGAATCTGAATTCTATAGCCCGCGGAAGTTATTTCAAGATCGGAGCAGACTTCAATGCTTACGATAACTGGCCAGGACTGAACAACAGCATATTTGCAGGCCTGAGGTATGGTTTTGCCACTTTTGAGCAGGATCTGGTTTCCTATGGCATCTATACAACGGATCAAAGCTTGCAGGAGTTTGAGCTCAGAGAAAACCCACAGACCTTTGAGGGATTAAATGCTTCTTGGGTGGAACTGATTGTCGGTGTTAAGACCGAACTGTTCAACAATCTATTCTTGAGTTTGAATGTGCAGCTTAAGAGTAGAGTGAGTGAAACCAAACCGGAGAATTTTGACAATCTTTATATTCCCGGTTTTAATAGAACCTATGACGAGAGCAATTTTGGTGTGGGATACGGATATACGATCAGTTATCTGATCCCGATCTTCAAGCGCTAGTGCTGCTTTTTCGCCTTTTTACTCCCCGAGTACATTTCGTAACGCACCAATCGGCTTTCCAATTTTCCGTTGAAGAGTTTGATCTTTCGCGATGGTCTCAATCCAACCGATTTCAGTGCTTCCAAATTCCCGCAGAGCATCCAAGCTTGTGTTCCTGGATATCCTCTTTTAAGGGTATCACCTATTTTCTGATAAAAGGTTTCTGTATCTATAGATAAACGCTCATCGTAAGGTGGATTAAAGATGATAAAACTCGGGCTGTCATCCACTTTGGAGGATTCAAAAAAGTCCTGCCGTTCAATAGTTACGAATTCACCGAGGTTGGCATTCTTTATGTTTCCTCTAGAAACCTGTAGTGCTTTTCCATCCAAGTCAAATCCTTTGATCTTATAACGAAAGTCACGGATCTTGTTTAGCGCAGCGTTTTCAATCGTCTCGTACAAGTCCGGATCAAAATCAGGCCAATGCTCAAAGCCAAATTCATCACGATTCAAATTAGGAGGGATATTACAGGCGATCATGGCCGCTTCAGCCAATATAGTACCACTACCACTCATTGGGTCTAACAGATCACACTGCCCGCGCCAGCCGGATAGCAATACAATTCCCGCAGCCAGAACCTCGTTTAGCGGGGCCAGGGTATTCGCGGTCTTGTAGCCGCGTTTGTGCAAAGAACCTCCGGAGCTATCTAAAGAGACTGTACAACGGTTCCTATCAATATGTAAGTTGATGCGCAAATTGGGATGCATCAAATCAACATTAGGGCGCTTACCTTCTCTTTCCCGGAATCGATCCACAATGGCGTCTTTGGTCTTTAGCGCAATAAACTTGGAATGCGTAAACTGCTGGGAATGCACTGTAGCGTCCACAGCCAAAGTTCCATCAGCTTTTAAATAATCTTCCCATGTGATCTTCTTCACCTTGTTGTAAAGATCGTCTTCAGAAAATACGGGGAAACTGGAAATAGGTTTTAAGATCTTTATCGCAGTTCTGCAGCAAAGATTGGCCTTATACATAAAGCCAAGATCGCCCATAAAACTTACTGACCGTCTTCCCGCAGTGACTCCGGATGCTCCTAATTTTCTAAGTTCTTCTGCCAAAACCTCCTCCAACCCGAAGAGTGTCTTGGCTACCATTTGATAGTTTTTTACCATAAGATCGCTGTACGATGCCCCAAAAATAGACTATTTTAGCCCTTTAATCCATCTGCATGCAAGAGATTCCTGAATCTTGGTACACCTCCTGGTTTGATTCCCCGTATTATCACATCCTTTATAAGGATCGTGATTATTCGGAAGCTGCAGCTTTTATGGATAATTTGACGGCTGCTTTGGATTTACCCAAAACGAGTCACATACTGGATCTGGCTTGTGGACGCGGTAGACATTCTATTTATTTAGCAGGATTGGGTTATCAAGTCACTGGTGCAGACCTTTCGCCAAAAAGTATAGCAGCTGCAAAGAAGCACGAACGGCCGGGATTGCGATTTGTGATCCACGATATGTGCTTGCCTTTTTTGGAGTCTTTTGATGCCATTTTTAATCTTTTTACATCCTTTGGGTATTTTGAAAGTGCTAATGACAATCTGCGGGCCATAAGAGCCATAAGGCAGAATTTAGCCCCAGGTGGTATTGGGGTTATCGATTTTTTAAATGTGAATCATGTCGCAAAGCACTTGGTAGCTGACGAAGAAAAAACGGTAGACGGAATTCGCTTTAAGATCAACCGCAAGATCGACGAAAAGTTTATTACCAAAACCATTTCCTTTACAGATGACGGAAAGGAATACTCTTTTGCAGAGCGCGTTTCTGCAATGGACTTGGATCAATTCAAAGCTTACTTTGAAATTGCTGGTGTAGAGTTGATCACAACTTATGGAAACTACCAGTTAGACCTTTATGACCCCAATACTTCTGAACGACTTATACTGATCTTTAAATGATGTTGTACCTGAGTTTATTCTTATCGGTCATCATAGGATACGGGGTCGCCTATGCGTTGAAGACCAAAGAGACGTCACGTTTCAATTTGTTATTGTCTTTTAGCGGTGCCTTTTTACTTTCGGTCACGGTATTTGAGTATCTACCTGAATTGTATCAAAGCTCCCATGATTCCTTAGGGATCTTCATAATGGCAGGTATTCTGCTCCAACTGGTCTTGGATTTCTTTTCCAAAGGAGCAGAGCACGGACATATTCATATAGATTCGGATCAACGCAGCTTTCCTTTTGCTCTATTTATTAGTCTTTCTATTCATGCGCTTCTCGAAGGAATACCAGTAGCCACAAGTGATCATGTTCTTTATGGCGTACTCATTCACAAAATACCTATTGCTGCTATTTTGGGCATCTTCTTGATCAAAACTGGATACAAACCATGGATCACTTTATTGTTTTTAAGTGGCTTTGCACTCATGACCCCGCTGGGTAGTTATTTAAGTCAACATTTACCGGAGCTTCTAGAATATCTTCCTTATTTTAACGCTTTAGTAGTGGGTATATTTCTACACGTCTCTACAACCATACTCTTTGAAAGTAATAAGAATCACAGTTTTAATCTGATGAAACTTTTGACTGTGATCTTAGCAATGGCCATCGCTTACTTGATTTAATAGCGAACTATGTTAATATCTTTATAACCTTTGCCGAATCCATACGTTAACTATAGATAGGTTCCATTTCAAAGATTTCTATCTTGAGGTTAAAGACAAGAACAGTGCGACTCATTAATCCTATAATGGAACACTAAGCTTGCTTTCATTTATACAACAACATCTTTAATCGAGAAGTTTCTACAAACAAAAAGACCCGTCCTAAGAATAGAACGGGTCTTTAATGAAAAAAAGGCAGCGACATACTCTCCCACTTGGTAT
>NZ_JABSPU010000088.1 GCF_013214815.1 Gilvibacter sp. | reverse complement strand
CATCAAAAAAGAAAAGAAGAAAGCAGAAGATCCATCTTATGATCAAAAGCTTCCACTTTTCAAAGGAACTAAAGACGGTAAAGACGTTTACGTAATGCCGGTTCGCGGTAAAGGTCTTTGGGATGCAATCTGGGGCTTTGTAGCCGTAGATGAGTCCATGACCATTCAAGGAGTATTCTTTGATCACAAAGGAGAGACTCCTGGTCTTGGAGCCGAGATCAAGCAACGTTATTTCATGGACGACTTCCAAGGGGAGAGCTTCTTGGACAACGGACAATTCAGCGGAATTGCTGTAGCCAAAGGAAATAACGATCCAAAGAACGAAGACAAATCAGACAATGAGGTAGATGCTCTAGCAGGAGCTACCATTACCGGAGACGGTTTGGCAAGCATGCTGCGCAAGGATGTGCAGAAGTATGTACCTTTCTTTAAATCACTACAAAACTAAGCGCACTATGGGACTTTTATCTAGAAAAGATGCCAACCTGATCTTAGATCCATTAGCGGACAACAACCCAATCACGATTCAAGTATTGGGAATTTGTTCTGCCTTGGCGATCACCGCTAAGCTTGTACCTTCTGTGGTAATGGCTGTATCGGTAATCTTCGTATTGGGTGTGGGTAACGTAATTATCTCTTTGATGCGAAACATCATTCCATCAAAGATTCGAATCATTGTGCAGCTTATCGTAGTAGCAACCTTGGTAATTATTGTAGACCAGGTACTCAAGGCCTTCTCGTATGAATTGAGTAAGGAGCTGTCTGTATTTATTGGACTGATTATCACCAACTGTATCATCATGGGACGTTTTGAAGCCTTTGCTTTGGGTAACGGACCTTGGAAGTCTTTCTTAGACGGAATTGGTAACGCCCTTGGTTACGGTTTGATCTTGGTGATCGTAGGATTCTTCAGAGAACTTTTTGGTTCTGGAACTTTGTTCGGGATCGAGATCTTTGGAAACCCTGTAGAAAAGAGTGGGCTATACGCTTACGGATATGAGAACAACGGATTCATGGTACTGCCTCCAATGGCACTTATCGTGGTGGGAATCATTATCTGGGTGCAGCGTAGCCGTAACAAAGATCTAATCGAAGAAAACTAGGCCTTAAAGAACAGAAATTATGGAACACATTGAATTATTTTTTAAGTCCATCTTTGTAGAGAACATGGTGTTCGCCTACTTCTTGGGTATGTGCTCGTATTTGGCGGTATCTAAGAAAGTATCTACTGCTGTGGGCCTTGGAGCTGCGGTTATCTTTGTATTGACCGTTACCGTGCCGATCAACTGGCTGCTAGACACCTATATCTTACAAGAAGGTGCTTTGAGCTGGTTGGGAGAAGAGTACGCTACTTATGACTTGAGCTTTTTGAGTTTTATTCTCTTTATTGCTACTATCGCTACCATGGTACAATTGGTAGAGATCGTTGTTGAGAAATTCTCTCCATCATTATACAACTCCTTAGGGATCTTTTTGCCGCTTATTGCGGTAAACTGTGCGATCCTTGGAGGATCACTATTCATGCAGTCACGTGAGATCGCTTCTTTCGGGCTTGCATTGAACTACGGATTTAGCTCTGGAATCGGTTGGTTCCTTGCCATTGTAGCTATCGCTGCAATTCGTGAGAAGATCCGTTACTCAAATGTACCAGCGCCACTTCGTGGTTTGGGAATCACCTTTATCATTACCGGGCTTATGGCTATCGGTTTTATGAGCTTCGGAGGAATGCTTCCAGAAGGTGATGATGCGCCTGCTGCTGAGCAGACCGATACCGCTGCTGGAGATGAGTTAGAAAAAGAAAAATCAGAACAAACGGCCGAAGCAACTGCTGCTTTGGAAGTAATGAACCCTTAATATGTTTATACTAGAAGTAAGTTTAGGAGTAATAGGGGCCACGATTGTTGCCTTCTTGGTGCTGATCTTGTTATTGGTTGCCCTATTGTTGTTCACCAAAGAAAAACTATCGCCATCGGGTCCTGTGACCATTACGATCAATGGCGAAAAAGAAATTGAAGTTCCTTCAGGAAGCACGCTTTTGAGCACCTTAGGTAACTCGAAGATCTTTTTGCCATCTGCCTGTGGAGGTGGTGGAACCTGTATTCAATGTGAGTGCCACGTTTTAGAAGGTGGAGGAGAAGCATTGCCAACAGAAACCCCACACTTTACGCGTAAGGAGCTTAAATCAGGAGCGCGTTTGGCTTGTCAGGTGAAGGTAAAACAAGACATGAATATCACCATCCCAGAAGAGGTGTTTGGTATCAAAAAGTGGGAAGCCACTGTTGTGCGTAACTACAACGTAGCCTCCTTCATTAAAGAATTTGTAGTAGAGATCCCTGAGGATATGAACTACAAGGCCGGTGGATACATCCAGATCGAGATCCCTCCATGTGAGATCAAGTATAGCGATATGGACATCACGGCTCACCCAGAGGAACACGAGACTCCAGATAAATTCCAGATGGAATGGGACAAGTTTGGACTGTGGCCATTGGTGATGAAAAATACAGAAACAGTGGAGCGCGCTTACTCTATGGCCTCTTACCCTGCAGAAGGGCGTGAGATCATGCTTAACGTGCGTATTGCGACTCCGCCATGGGATCGTGCTAAGAACCAATGGATGACAGTAAATCCAGGTGTTGCATCTTCTTATATCTTCGCTCAGAAGCCAGGAGATAAAGTAACAATTTCAGGACCTTACGGTGAATTCTTCATCAACCACAGTGAAGCAGAAATGCTATACGTTGGTGGTGGAGCAGGTATGGCGCCAATGCGTTCGCACTTGTATCACTTGTTCAAGACCTTAAAGACAGGTCGTAAGGTGACTTATTGGTATGGTGGACGTTCTAAGCGTGAGTTGTTCTACTTAGAGCACTTTAACGAGCTAGAGCGTGAGTTCCCTAACTTTAAGTTCTATTTGGCCTTATCAGAACCATTAGAGGAAGATAACTGGAAAGTAAAAGAGAGCCTTGATGCTCCTGGAGACGGTTTTGTTGGATTTGTTCACCAATGTGTGATCGACAACTATTTGAACCACCACGAAGCTCCAGAGGATATTGAATTGTATTTCTGTGGACCACCACTTATGAACAAAGCGGTCCAGAAGATGGGAGAAGATTTTGGAATCCCAGATGAGAATATCCGCTTTGATGACTTTGGAGGATAATCCCAACACTCATAAAGAAACAACCCTCGGTTTTTACCGAGGGTTTTTTTATACGTTCATTTCAAAATCCAAGCCGGGATTTTCTCCGGTGTAATAGGTGCTGCGTAAGTTTTTAACGGTTTGCATCATAGGATTAAGCGGTTGCAAAATACGAAGGGCTGTAAGCCCAGACTCTTCCAGTTTTAATTCGATGTCCTTATAAAGCATGATCTGCGTTGCGATGGTCAGCTGATGGTATTTTCTGTGGGTGTCTTTAGGAATTTCTATAGTCACAGGTTCAAAAGTTGCTGCCGACCCCATGGCATTGATCTTCTCATGTTGGGCCATAATGTTGGGTGTGTCTAGGGTGTATAAAGTTCCCAGATCTTCAAAGAACTTTGGCACATTTTCTGGCTCTAATGAAGTTTTGTACTCTTGATGCTTTTCTTGATTTAAGGCATAGAGTTTTAAAATGATCTGTTCGGGGATCATTATAGTCTGTGCAGGTAGTTGTGGTATTAGATTGTAACAAATAGCTACCTGGTGCTCCTTGTTAAGGCCTGCCTGCATGGTTTCGCTCAATAGAATATCCACGGATGCGGGATCATCTATTTGATACGTCGTTGCGTCTGTAATGATGAGATCGCGGATATAATCTTCGGCTTCAAAATGGGTCAGTACATTTTTAAGGTGATTAGCACTCTCTGGATTGATCTCCATAAGGTCAAGCTGTAACTCATCAGAAGAAAACCTTGTGATCAAGGGTAAGACCAAAGTGGCAAATGGTCCCGTACCTGCATAGAGTAGACGGACGCTCTTTTTGGTTTCTAGAAGGTCTGAGACTGCTTGGTGTACTGCCTGGCAATACGCACGTGTTCTCATAATGTCCTCCACACAGCGAATGGCCCACTCGGTGCCCACGGCGCGCCCGGCAGCAGTGTAGATGTCATTGCGGTGCGTGTCGTCATCAAAAGTGATCTCAGTGATCTGCATCAACAAGTCCTTATAATGTTGGCAGGCGTTGTATAGGTCTTGGTAATGGAGTTCTGGATTGTATAAACTATCTGCGATCTGTCGCAATGCGTCTTTGGAATTCTTCATAAGGCGAAGTTAAGATTTCCCGCAAGATTCAAAACACGTATTTATACCCTTACCTAAGATTTGGTGGCAAACTAGTTTTACAAAAAAAGCATTTAACAGCTCTAAAGCATAACTAATCAACTAAATCAATATTATGGATCCATTTATCGGACAAATTATCATGTTTGCAGGGAACTTCGCTCCCAGAGGCTGGGCGCTATGTGAAGGACAACTTTTACCGATCTCTTCGCATACAGCACTTTTTTCAATATTAGGCACCACCTATGGAGGTGACGGTAGAACTACATTTAAACTGCCTGATCTTAGAGGGCGCGCTCCCATTGGTAATGGGCAAGGACCTGGGCTGTCACCCAGACAATTAGGTCAGCTTTCAGGTTCAGAAAGCACTGTTCTTCAAGTTGCTAACCTGCCTGCCCACAACCACGCAGCAAGTCTAAAAGTAAGCTCTGCAGACGCTACTCAATCCGCAGCGACAGCAGACTCTAGTATTGCAACTCCTGGAAGCTTATCGGGAAGAACGTTTACAGCAACACAAGGGTTTAATGCCGCAGCTCCAGATGTTACCTTAAATACAGGTTCTGTAGAAACCAACCTTACAGGTAATGGGGCGCCAGCTAATAATATGCAACCTTATCAGGTTGTGAACTACATCATTGCCTTGCAAGGAGTATATCCTTCGAGAAGTTAAAAGTGGTGTTCGTTCAGATTCGAGGAAAGAGCTGCTCTAATAGAGTAGCTCTTTTTCTTTAATAACCATTTTATTTTCATAACTTTATAAACGTAACTAATCATCATTATGGAACCAAACAACTCCAGACGAAATTTCTTGCGCACTACTGCGGCTGCCTCTGTAGGCCTATCTCTTATAGGAACAGCAACCTTAGCCAACACTGATACATCTATCGATTTTCCGGGTTATTCCTCAATTTCTGACAGTAAAACAGACTTCAGAGCAGGATTAAAACTCGGCAAATACTTAAATATTAAAGGACAAATTCTCGACGGAACAACGCTTCTACCTGTAGCAAATGCCAAGGTTGAAGTGTGGTTTAAAGACGCGAATTCCAACTGGAAACTCAAACGCGGTTATTTTCATACTGATGCCAACGGCGACTACAGCTTTAAAAGCGACTGGCCAGGACGCAAAGAAGGAGAATTACCTCGTTTTTATTTCCGAATCTCCAAAAACGGGCGTGAAAACTACGGTTTGCTTTGTGTAAATCAGAATTTTGCGCACGTCCACTCATCCCATTGGACCAATCACAACGTGTTAGGAGATAAAACCCTCCCCACAACGAGCCACGGGCTCACCAAAAACACCATTAACTTTAATTTTTCACTTTAATTTAAACCACATTTTTTATGGAGCCATTTCTTGGACAAATCCAATGCGTTGGATTTACTTTTGCGCCTGTAGGTTGGGCAAAATGTGAGGGACAATTACTAGCAATAGCGAGTAATTCGGCCTTATTTGCACTACTCGGAACTATTTATGGAGGGGATGGGAGAACTACTTTCGCCTTGCCAGACCTCAGAGGTCGCGTTGCAATACATTCTGGTTCTGGACCGGGACTGCCTTCTTACAGTATTGGTCAAAGATCAGGTACTGCTACAACTACCTTAAGTCTGGCAAATTTGCCATCACATACTCATACAGGTGTGCTTAATGCTAGCGGGGCAAACGCAGACACAAGTGCTCCATTTACAGGAGCTTCATTGGCAACTCCTGGGCAACAATCCGGACGTTCCTTTGTGCCTTCATTAGGATTTAACTCTGCGACTCCAGACCAAGCCTTGAATGGCTTGTCTATTGGAGCCGCCGGAGGAAGTACTGCGTTCAATAATATGCAGCCGTATTTGACTGTAACTTGGATAATTGCTTTAACAGGTATTTTTCCTTCTAGATCTTAAATCAACTATTAAGATTTTACTCGATCCGGAGCTCCCAAGAAGGGGTTCCTTGGGTCGTATAGTAATATTTAAAGTGTTTGTTTTCTCCTCCCAACAGAGAGCGAATGCAATATGAATTGCTAATTAGAGATTTTGCCTTGGGCAAAATACGTTCTTTGTAAACTTGAATTTCGGCATAAACCGCGGCGTCAGGAGTCTGTGAAAGATCTGATGGAATTTCGATTGTATCAGAAGTAAACTCAAAGGGCTGATCATTGGTCACATCCTGAGCAATGCTGAACAGTTTCTTTTTAAGAGCTGTTTTATAGCAAGGTCCTAAACTTTGTAAATCCTTATAAAGGTCAAAGTAAGGTTCTTTGCCATAGAAAGTAAGCTCCCCGTAAACATCAATAGCCTGTGGAATAAACAGGCCATTTTCTTTTAATTGGGGAATTAGGTTTTGCATTATCCTTACCTGAGGTTCTCTTGTGAGGCCTTTGTCCATGGTTTCTGAAACCATGATGTCAAAGTGCTGCTTTGGTGCCTTGTAGGTGATTGCATCCGCAGTGATATATTTCACAATATACCCTTGGAGGTCCAAGGCATGGACCAAACTCTTTACTGCTTTTATTGAACTTTCGGTAATGTCTAAAAGACTTATGCGAATCTCTTTGCTCGTAAAACGATGCAGTAGTGGTAGCACTAAAGGTGCTGCTGGTCCGCATCCAGCGTAAAGCACATTCACACTATTGTTTTGAGTCAATTGGTCCTTAATGGCCTGATAGGTTCCCACAATAAAGCGTGTGGTCCGCAAGGGATCGCGCAAACAGTCTAAGGCGTATTGCGAGGCTAGGGCCACCCCTCCTTCTAAAAAGGTCTCTTCTTTATTGGAGAAATCTTGAGCAAGGGCGTGGGTTTCCAGAAGTGTTTGGTAGTGATCTGCCAATGCTAAAGCAGCAGTGATCTCTTCTGCTTCGGTTTGCGCATTTAGCATCTTTTCAAAAAGATCCGCAAAATCATTTGTCGAATTCATAGTGCTAAGATGTAAAATTAAAACGAACCGGACACGGGCATATCTACCTAATTAAAATTATTGAGGTAAGCACAGGTCCAAACCAATTAACAATGAAACTACTTTACACTTTTTTACGTGCGAGCTTTCTGTTGCTTTTGACAGTAACCACAGCTCATGCGCAATTCACGGAAGACTTTGAAGGTCTGGCTGATGGTACAGATAGCTTTGCGCTAGATGGAAAGACCTTCAGTTCCAGTAATACGAACTTTGATGTGACCACCTTTGCCAATGCTGGTGCGGGAGGATCTGATAAGTTTATGGATAATCTCGGGATCGCTACTACAGGCGCCTCGTATTCCATTACTACAGGAGGTGATGCTTTTACGCTACAGTCCATCGATATGTATGTATCTGATAGCGCTACCGGAAATAACCCTACCGCAGGACAGAGTGTGCTTTAGGAAGGAAAGCTTGCCGGAGTAACCGTGTGGACCTACACGAAAACCACTGGATTCCCGACAGACTTTTCGGTGAATGAAGGTTTCTTTGAGCTTGATTTTGCAACTGAGCCAAGCGCAGATTACAGCATTTTAAATATTGACGAACTGGTGATCACCTTACAAGGCACACTGCAATATATGGCCTTAGATGATTTCATTATAGACAGTGAAATTTTAGAGACAGATCCACCATTTGTACAGACCATTACTGTTGTGGGATCTCCAACCAGCACAGCTACCAGCGTAGACTTTTTGGTTAACTTCAATGAAGAGGCTATTAATGTTACCCTAGACGATTTTGTTTTAGATGCCGTAGGAACCACCGCAAACCTTACTGCCATTAGCGGAAGCGTAAGTACCTATACCATTACCGTAGATAATATTGCTGGTGAAGGAACTGTTAGTGTGGACCTTTCTGCATCAAATGATATTGAAGATACTGCTGGAAACACTCCAGCGCCCGCCTTTACAGCAGGAGAGGACCATGTGGTTACGCGTTGTTTTCAAGAGACCTTTGAAAGCTTTATTGCTGGTGATCAAGTCTTTGCGAGTAACGGTGTAGGTTTTGAGACCACAGGCTCTGTGTTTAATGTTGGGTTCTTTAGTGGTGGAGGTTCAAACGGCTCCGATCAATTCTTAGATAATGACAGTGATCTGGGCACGGATAAAACCTATTCCATTGCTACCTCTGGTGGCGAAGAGTTCAATATTGAGGCGATTGACTTTTATGCTTCTTCGGATGGAGGTACCAACCCAACCGATGACGGTACCTTAACGCTTACTGGAATCTTAGGAGGATCTACAGTCTATACCATTACCAAAACGACCGGTTTTCCAACGGATTTTTCTGGAAACGGAGGTTGGTTTACCATTGATTTCGCTACGGATGGTGCTGCCGATTACAGCCTGACCAATGTGGATGAGATCCGAATTGCGATCTCGGGATCCTTTAATTATATAGGAACAGACAATTTTGAGCATTGTGAAGGGGTGACCAGCGCAGATCCTCCGATAGTACTTT
>NZ_JABSPU010000087.1 GCF_013214815.1 Gilvibacter sp. | reverse complement strand
TTATTGAAGGGTAGCTGGCCATATACAAACCCCCTACCGCAGTTGCCCACAGAGAAACGGCCATCAATTTTCGAGCGGGATATTTATCGGCTAGCGGCCCGCCAAAAACATAGGCGCCAAAGGCCACTATTCCATAAATGGATTGGGCGGTGCCAATTTGAAAATTGGTGATCTCAAAGGCATCTAAAAAGGTCTTTCCAAAGACACGGATCAAAACAAAAGGCAAAATGAAGACTGCCTCTCCTGCTAAGGTCAATAGCAAGAGATAAACGCTTCTTTTAATGCCTGGAGAGAGGGTAGTGCTCAAATTATTTTAAGAATCGCGCTTGTAAATCATGCAGTTTGATATCGGCTTCAACTATCGTGCCCGTGCTGTCTATCAAGATGTTGCTCGGAATTGCAAGCAGGTAGAACTGCTCTGCTGTTGGACTGTCAAAGCCTAAGGTATCTGCAACTTGTTGCCAATTGAGTTCGTATTTTTCAATAGCAGCTTTCCAGGCCGTTGTATCCTCATCTATAGAAACCCCGAAGATCATGAGGTCTTTGCGCTCGGTATTGGAAAGTAGCTCTACATATTCTGGCATTTTCTCCAAACAAGGTCGGCACCAACTCGCCCAAAAATCCACCAAAGTATACGCACTCTGTGAAGGATCTAAAGCAGTGAGTTCGCCTTCTGTATTGATGAGCTCAATCTTACCAATGGGCTTCCCAGGCGCGTAACGGGTATCTTTTACGATCTTATTGTCAATCAACATCAAATCGTCAGGACTTTGAACATCCTTGTCCAATACTGCTAAAAGCTCTTCTGTTCTGGCCACCGTCAAGTACTTAGGGCCCAAGGTGAAATCGGCTAACAATTTGCCCGCATAAGGATGCGAAGGATTCGCCTTCACAATTTCCGCCACCTTATCAATGATCAGCGTATTGTAATCTGGGTTGTCTTGAATGCTTTTCCGATAGGCTTGAAAGCTATCGGAAAGTTCATCCCCGTAGGATCCCACAATAGAATCGGAAGTAAACATATAATGAGTTTCGTCTCCAGAAGGCTGAGAGGCAGTAGTTAAAAAGATCTCACTTTCTCCTGGCTCCACGTAGAGATAAGCCACGCCAGAAGGTGGTTGCATGTGCAAATATCCTTGTACAGGGTAAGGTACTTCACCCATAAAACTAAAGCGTCCATTCTCAACTTTAACAGAATCTTTTACCCGATAGGTCGAATCTCCGGGTTGAGTATAATTTAAAAAGAGGTAACCGTCATAATCACTGATGGTTCCACTAATAGCATAGGTCTTGGGTTCTTCTGCTTCTTGGCACGCAAAGAAGCTGACTGCCAGTAAAAGAAGGGCAGTCCATTTGTTTGTGCTCATTTCAAAGATTGTTTAGCTATTACCCTAAGATACAAACTAAACTTGAAGCACTCCCATGTTGAAAGGCTTTTCTATAGGCGCGTGGTTCGCCGCTTCAATTCCCATGCTGATCCAGGTTCTGGTATCCATAGGGTCGATCACCGCATCCGTCCAAAGACGGGCAGCTGCGTAGTATGGAGAGATCTGCTCATCATAACGCGCCTTGATCTTATCGTAAAGGGCAGACTCTTCTTCTTTGGAGATCTCTTTCCCAGCCTTTTTAAGCGATGCGGTTTCAATCTGCAACAAAACCTTTGCTGCTGAGTTTCCGCTCATCACAGCAAGTTCTGCACTTGGCCAAGCAGCAATGAGTCTTGGATCATAAGCCTTCCCACACATGGCGTAGTTTCCAGCTCCATAAGAGTTTCCAATGACGATGGTGAATTTAGGCACTACGCTGTTGCTCACAGCATTCACCATTTTGGCGCCGTCTTTAATGATACCACCGTGTTCGCTTTTGGATCCTACCATAAAACCGGTCACATCTTGCAAGAATACCAATGGAATTTTCTTCTGATTGCAATTGGCTATAAAACGCGTGGCTTTATCTGCGGAGTCGCTGTAGATCACTCCTCCGAATTGCATCTCACCTTTTTTAGTTTTGACGATCTTCCGCTGATTGGCAACAATACCAACGGCCCAACCGTCAATTCGAGCGTAGCCAGTCAAAATCGTTTGTCCATAGCCTGCTTTGTATTCTTCAAATTCTGAATTGTCAACCAAACGCTCAATGATCTCACGCATGTCATATTGCTCAGCGCGAGAGGCGGGGAGCAGGCCAAAGATCTCCTCAGCGTCTTTGGCAGGTTTGCTTGCTGCTATTCTATTGAAGCCAGCTTTGGGATTCTCTCCCAGCTTGCTCATTAAATTTTTAATAGTTGTAAGAGCGTCAGCATCATCTTTGGATTTGTAATCCGTAACTCCAGAGATCTCACAGTGAGTAGTGGCTCCGCCCAAAGTTTCATTGTCTATGGATTCTCCAATAGCTGCTTTAACCAAATAGCTTCCGGCAAGGAATATACTTCCGGTCTTATCTACAATCAAAGCCTCGTCGCTCATGATTGGAAGGTAAGCTCCACCGGCTACACAACTTCCCATAACTGCAGCAATCTGCACTATGCCCATGCTGCTCATCACAGCATTATTTCTAAAGATTCGTCCAAAGTGTTCTTTGTCCGGGAAGATCTCGTCTTGCATTGGCAGATAAACACCAGCACTGTCTACCAAATAGATTATAGGCAGACGATTCTCAATTGCGATCTCTTGCGCTCTTAAGTTCTTTTTAGCGGTAATGGGGAACCAGGCTCCAGCCTTCACAGTGGCATCATTGGCCACAACCACACATTGCACGCCTTTCACATAACCGATCTTTACCACTACACCTCCAGAAGGACAGCCGCCGTGTTCTTGATACATACCGTCTGCAACAAAGGCACCGATCTCAATGCTTGATTTTTTATCGTCTAAGAGGTAGTCAATGCGCTCACGGGCAGTCATTTTGCCCTTGGCGTGAAGTTTTTCAATGCGCTTTTCACCGCCGCCTAATTTGACTTTTGCCAGGCGATTTCTTAGGTCAGAACGCAGTAATTTATTGTGGTCTTCGTTTTTATTGAAGCTTAGATCCATGAATGTGAATTTTGTCAAAATTACGAAATACCAAGGGATTCCAGTGGTTTGTCAACCATAAATCATTCCTAAATATTTACATGGAAATAGTTTCCTTGGAAAATAAATATATTCTTTCTAAATTTGTACCAGAAACACAATCAAATTATGAAGAAGATAATCGCCTTTGGGGCAAGCAACAGTAAAAATTCGATCAATAAACAACTCGCATCTTATACTGCGAATCAAGTAGAGGGGGCAAGCGTTGAGGTGCTAGACTTGAACGACTATCCACTACCTATGTATGGAATAGATCTGGAGCAAGAATCTGGAATTCCAGAGAATGCTCAAGTATTTTTGAATAAGATCAAAGCTGCTGACGGAATTGTGATATCCTTTGCAGAGCACAACGGAGCTTATGCTTCAGTGTTTAAAAACCTCTTTGATTGGATGTCACGTATTGATGGCAAACTGTGGTCTGAAGTGCCTATGTTCTTAATGGCGACTTCTCCTGGAGGACGCGGTGGTCAGACGGTTTTAGATATTGCAGCAGGTCGCTTCCCGTATATGGGTGGAAACATTGTTGCTAAATTCTCGTTACCGAGTTTTGGAGACAATTTTAGTGAATCTGGTATTGCCGAAGATGAATTAGCTGCCACCTTCAAAAGCCAACTTAAATCCTTTGATGCAGCCGTTAACGGATAGGTGATGGGCGATATTTCTAAAGAAATACAATCAAAATTCAGCTCAGAGCGGGTCAAGGCCTTGATCAATGTGATGTATACGGCCAATTGGATCAACAATCATTTAAATACCCGATTTAAGCCTTTTGGCATCTCTCCGCAGCAGTACAACATACTGCGGATCTTAAGAGGTGCAGGAGGCCCAATGCCGACGCAAACCGTTAAGGAGCGCATGATTGACCGAGCGCCTAATGCTACGAGGCTAATGGATAAGCTTTGTGCTAAGGGCCTAATGGAACGCAAACCCTGCGCTACTGACAGGCGTGTGGTGCATGTAGAAATAACCAAAGCCGGTTTGGCTTTGTTGGATGAGATCGGAAGTGATCCGAACACTCATCTGCTTAAAAACTTAAGTCAGGCAGAAGCGAAACAGCTCAGCGCGCTGCTTGATAAGATTAGATAAGAAAGGAAACAAAAAATGAAAAGAGCAAGTGTAAAACAATTAGGGCAAAGTCCTTTTGTAAATATGGGACCGATTGAACTTCGGCAACCCATCCCAACGCGCAGTATTGAAATGGTAGATCCATTTGTGTTGTTGCATCATTACGGACCCTATGAGATCAGTGCGGAGTCTAATCCCTTTGATCTAGGGCCACACCCACACCGCGGTTTTGAACCCATTACCTTTTTGATCCAAGGAGAACAGCTCCACCGTGATTCTTTGGGTAATGAGAGTGTTGTCAAAAGTGGTGATGTACAGTGGACCACCGCCGGGCGCGGTATTATCCATGCGGAAGGACCCACCAAAGAATTCGTAGAGCGCAGCGGAACTTTAGAGGGAATTCAGCTTTGGCTCAATTTACCGGCCTCCAAAAAGATGATTCCAGCGAATTACCAACACGTTCGCGATGAAGATTTTGCAGTATTTAAAGGTGAGGACGGATTATCTTCAGTACAAGTCATCGCGGGTGAATTGGGAGATACTCAAGGAAAGATCCAAACCCAAACTCCGGTGAATGCTTATATGATCAAACTCCAAGAAGGCGCTGAATTGAATTTGCCTTTGGCGCAGTCGCATTATTCGCTTTTGTATCTTTTGCACGGCGCTGTAAACGTCAATGAGCAGTACAATTTGATGGAAAAGGCAGATCAGTTGGTGACTTTTGAACAAGATGGTGATGGCTTTAGCTTAAAAGCTACCGCAGATGCTCAATTGTTATTTCTAAGTGGTGAACCCTTCCATGAAGAGATCGCCAGTTGGGGACCTTATGTGATGAATACACAGACGGAGATCATGGAAGCTCTGAGAGACTATCAAATGGGCAAAATGGGTTACCTGTCTGTAACTGCGGGATAAGGATTAGGAACCTCCGCATCAAAGCAGCCTTCGGGCTGCTTTTTTTGTTAAAAATGTGCGATATTTGTCTTCCTCGCTAAAAAACTAAAAACGTATGGGAATGAACAAGAATACTGTCTTGGCTTGGGCCACGACCATCATGATCTTGGTGGGCTTAGGACTAATAGCCATGGGTGCCTTTAAGTATGATGATGTAGCAGGCTGGGGCTTCGCAGCCGTAGGTATAGGATTTTTTTGTATTGCCTGGGTATTCAATGCCCTCAAAGGACGCGTATAACACACCAAATATATGAGTGACGATAAAAAGGTCATCTTTTCGATGTCCGGGGTTTCTAAAACCTACCAATCAACCGGAAAACAAGTATTAAAAGATATTTATTTAAGCTTCTTCTACGGAGCCAAGATCGGGATCTTGGGTCTGAACGGAAGTGGTAAATCCACTCTGATGAAGATCATCGCTGGAACGGAGAAGAACTATCAAGGCGATGTAGTCTTCGCTCCAGGTTTCACCGTGGGTCTGTTGGAACAAGAACCACAACTGGATGAATCCAAAACGGTCATTGACATCGTTAAGGAAGGTGTCCAAGAAGTAGTGGATGTCTTGGATGAGTACAACAAGATCAACGATATGTTCGGTTTGCCAGAGGTTTATGAGAATGCTGATAAGATGCAGGAACTCATGGACAAACAAGCCAAACTTCAAGATAAGATAGATGCGACCAACGCCTGGGATCTAGACACCAAGTTGGAGATCGCTATGGATGCGCTAAGAACGCCTCCGTCAGATACACCGATCAACGTACTTTCTGGAGGGGAACGTCGCCGTGTTGCCTTGTGTCGATTGCTTTTGCAAGAACCTGATGTTTTGCTGTTGGATGAACCTACCAACCACTTGGACGCAGAATCTGTGCACTGGTTGGAGCACCATTTGGCGCAGTACAAGGGAACGGTGATCGCGGTTACGCACGACCGCTACTTCTTAGACAATGTTGCAGGGTGGATCCTTGAGCTCGATAGAGGTGAGGGTATCCCTTGGAAGGGTAATTACTCTTCATGGTTGGATCAAAAATCCAAGCGTCTAGCCCAAGAGCAAAAACAAGCCAGCAAGCGTCAGAAGACCTTAGAGCGCGAATTGGAGTGGGTGCGTATGGCGCCAAAAGGACGACAAGCCAAACAAAAGGCACGTCTGAACAATTACGATAAACTGATGAGTCAAGATCAGAAACAACTTGACGAAAAACTGGAGATTTACATTCCTAACGGTCCGCGTTTGGGAACCAACGTTATTGAAGCTTCTGGGGTTTCTAAAGCCTATGGAGAGAAATTACTTTACGAAGATCTCAACTTCAATCTGCCACAGGCTGGGATTGTTGGGATCATTGGTCCTAACGGTGCTGGTAAGACCACCATCTTTAGAATGATCATGGGCGAGGAGAACGCAGATAAAGGAACCTTTAGCGTTGGAGACACCGTAAAACTCGCTTATGTTGACCAAAGTCACTCCAATATTGACCCGGAGCGCAGTATTTGGGAGAATTTCTGTGACGGACAAGAACTCATTATGATGGGCGGAAAGCAAGTGAATTCAAGGGCTTATCTAAGCCGATTCAATTTTGGTGGAAGCGATCAGAATAAAAAGGTGAGCACGCTATCTGGTGGAGAGCGCAACCGCCTGCACTTAGCCATGACTTTAAGAGAGGAAGGCAATGTATTGCTACTGGATGAGCCTACCAACGACTTGGACGTTAATACCCTTAGAGCCTTGGAAGAAGGTTTGGAGAACTTTGCGGGTTGTGCCGTAGTGATCTCTCATGACCGTTGGTTCTTGGATAGAATTTGTACGCACATCCTGGCCTTTGAAGGAGACAGTCAAGTCTACTTCTTTGAAGGTAGCTTTAGTGATTACGAAGAGAACAAGAAGAAGCGTTTGGGCGGCGATCTGATGCCAAAACGTATCAAATACAAAAAACTGATCCGCTAGTGGATTTGCAGAATGTCAAGGCCATTGCCTTTGATGCAGACGATACCCTTTGGGTGAACGAACCGCTTTTCCGTCAAGCCGAAGAGCGGTTCTGTGAACTCATGGAACCCTTCGCAGACAAGGAAGACTGCAATCGGGAGCTCTTTGGTTATGAGATGCAGAATCTACCGCTTTACGGTTACGGTATTAAGCCTTTCGTGCTATCGCTCATAGAAGCAGCCATGCGCATTTCAGACGATAAGGTTCCGCTTAAAGTGATCGATCAGCTCATCGCTATGGGCAAGGAGATGCTGGAAGCTCCTGTGGAGGTCCTTGATGGGATTGAAGATACCTTGGAAGGTCTGGTGGGGAAATACCGCTTAGTAGTTGCCACTAAAGGAGATCTGCTAGACCAACAACGCAAACTCATTAAATCAGGTTTGGAGCCGTTCTTTCATCATATTGAGATCGTATCCGACAAAACTCAAAAGGAGTACAACAAATTGGTGCGTCATTTAGATGTGCGCAATAAAGAATTCTTAATGGTCGGAAATTCTGTAAAGTCTGATATCCTGCCTGTTTTGGAGATCGGAGCCTATGCCATTCACATTCCGTTTCACACCACTTGGGAGCATGAAGTGGTTAGAGAGCCTGTGGTACATCCCAATTTTAAAGAACTCTATCAAGCGACAGAATTGCTA
Source organism: Gilvibacter sp. (assembly GCF_013214815.1). GTDB lineage: Bacteria > Bacteroidota > Bacteroidia > Flavobacteriales > Flavobacteriaceae > Gilvibacter. The sequence continues at coordinate 997 of NZ_JABSPU010000087.1, read as the reverse complement.
GAATTACTGTAGCATCAGTTAGCAGGTGCGGCCAATAGCCCTTTGAGCCGCGTGATGATGCTTTGCAATACGGTAAAGATGGCGTCCGAAGAAAATCCGCCTAACAAGGCCAGAACGCTTTTGTCAAACAGGCTGACGGAATCTGCAGTGCCACCAGCAGGAACCACAATGATCTCAGAAACTAATAGTCCAGCAATGACTCCAAGGACAATGAGTGCCATATAGTAGATGGAATCTTCTGTGATCAAGGTGCCGTTTTTAACTGCGGAGCTGACCGTTTTTAGCAAATAAAAGGCAACGCCCAGGCCAGAGATTGAGGCTAAAAAGACCAAGTTTAAAAGCAAACTGCGCCCTTCATTATCTAATACGCCTTTGTCCAGCGAATCATTATTAACCTCGGGAGAAAGGGCAGTAACAATAAAACACGCCAAAAAGACCAAAGCTAGGAGCATTAAGTTGCGCACCAAAGGGAGCCTTCTAAAAATGGACTTTTGCTGCTCGTCTTTATACAGGGCACGCGTATAGCGTATACTTTTTGGTGTGGCAGGACTGATGTTCTTCACCAATACATTATGCGCGTTGATCAGATCTTCTACAGAGCTGTTTTCAATAAGACCTAATAACTGAGTGTCTATGGGAATGGCGTTGCGTGAGGCATAGCCCAACATACAGTTGATGTCACTGCTGAGTTGCGCAGTGATCTCTGGGCTGATCCCAGAGGTAGTAGTTGATAATTTAGTGGTTTTTGGTTTTGCTGCGGATGTGGCTGCGGTAGCGGTAGTCATTGTGATCAGTTAAGGGTTGGCAACTAAAGTAGCTCCCAACCCATAACCAAACACGCGTGTTTTTACTCGATTTAACGCTGTACCAAAAGTTGTTTAGATGCCGTCTTGCCGTCTTGCTGCAGTTTTACAATATACTGCCCAACTTGCACATCATCAATGTCAACTTGAACAATTCCGTTTTGCGGAAGCTGCTCAAAGGATTTTACCACTCG
>NZ_JABSPU010000086.1 GCF_013214815.1 Gilvibacter sp. | reverse complement strand
TAGCTGAATCTGAAGTAAAACTCGCCCGCCTATTTACCCTGCTCAGCATCAAAAACGAACTCAAAGCCGATCAGCAAGCGATCCTTAAAGAAATGATCTCCGATACTGACAGAAAGCCTTTCTTCATCACTACGGACATTAATAATGCGAAAAAGGTAAAGTTTCAGATCTCTGGTTCACAAAGTGCTGGTCCTACTCCACTGTACATTATTAAAAGTAAGTTTGGTGATTATGAGATCAACACAGAACAGTTAAAATCAAAGGTGGATCCAAATAACATTGAAAGCATCTCTGTGATCAAAGGACAAAGCGCAATTGCCATTTACGGTACACGCGGAGAAAACGGGGTTATTGAGATCACTTTGAAAAAGGATAAATAGATTCCTTCTGATCAAGTAAAAAAAAACTGCGCCTGAAAGGAGCGCAGTTTTTCTTTATGTGTTGATATTTAATTCTTTATAGCCCTTCTCGCCTTCTCACCTTGAGGCCCGTAAGGATCCATTTGACTTACCTTTAAAAAGACCTGGTTGGCTTGTTCTAAATTACCGCTGGCCTTTAGTGCTTCCGCCAAGCCCAAATAGAGTTGAGAAGAATCGGTAAACAACTTACTACTCATATCAAAGACAAACAAGGCGCCTTGAATCTGATCGCTGTTTAGCAAATTATAACCTGCTTGGGTAAATAAGGCCTCAAAATCGGTGTATTGATGCATAGGGTCGTTCACTAATCGTGCAGCTTCACTGTTTACTTTTTCCAAGTCTCCAGCCATAAATAATTGGGTCAAATGGCCCATCGGGTCTAAAACAACATCATCACCAATCTCAGCCATAGCAGCGGCTAAGACAGGATCTTCATTGTTTACGTACTGCTTAAAAGTTGTAGAAACAGCGATGTTTGGAGGCATCCACTCCTGATTCTCCCATTGCGGTTTATCCTGCCACCAAGCCCAAGATAGTCGAGCCGTAAACTCGCTGTTAGGCAACAATAGCTTTCTGTTATCTCCGTAGAAATTGAGATTCTCTCCCGTTGGCTCACCAACAAAGATCACATTGGTGTAATTGTCCAGTTCATTGACCATGTTTTGGCAAGCAGAGAAGGTTCGGCGTCCAATGATACAGAAGAATTTACCCACCTCGTTCACCTTAGACTTTAACAATCCAGTAATGATGGGTTTGTTTAAATAGTTGTTTCCACCTCCATTTAGGCGAACGTCCAAAATAAAGCGTTCCACCTCATTATTGGCTATAAACTCAAAGACTTCTCCATAAAAATCAGCGATGTTCTTTTGCGAGGGATCGTCTTGCACCTGACTCTGACGCACATAAACGGTTTTTGTTTCTGAGTTATAATCAAAGTTGTAGATCTTATTGAGTTCCTGTAAATACAAGGGAGTCGTAGATTGATCTCTTGCACTGATGCGCTCTTCTCCTGGCAGAATGAGGCTATACTGCGTTTTAATTGCGCCTTTATCACCAGCAGTGAAGGAATGCGTAAAGACCTCCCCGTTCTTTTCTAAAGTAAATTCCACGTCCATGGTGTACTTTGGAATGATGCGCTGGGCGTGGAGAATTTCAGGAATGGTTAGATCGTTGAGTCCATAGGCCTTAAAAAACTGATCATTCTCTGCAGAAACTGTGGGATAGATCAAAGCTATAGCATCTTCAATGCTTTTGTCTTCAATTTTTAAAACCTTAGCTCCTAAAGCCTTTTCATTGCCTGTTGTGGTTCCTTCAATGTAAACTCCGTCACTGAATTGATAAAGATTTACAGGGATCTTGTGATAATCTACCTTACCTCCACTTAAGCTAAGGTAGGTATGTCCGTATTCAAACATTGCAATAATACGCGAGAGCCCTACCATGACCTCGTGATTGGCCATATTGGGAATCTGCGCTCTGAGCTTAGCCACTTCTCCATCCCATTTTTGAGCAGTAACCTTTTTGAATAAGAAGGGATAATCTTGATGGACGGTCTTTTGCAAGAAATCCAGATCTTCTTGCCATTGCCCTGCTGTTACGTCGTTTTGTGCAATTAGTCCGGAAGTCATTAGCAGAAAGAAGACGGCCAAGCCAGTCCAAAGACGTTTTAGTTGAATTTTCATAGTGTTGTAATTAGTTGATTGATGAATGATGTCTTATAAGTAAGTCAGATGATAATTTGTTACAGATCTTATCGATTTATATAGTTCCCTACTAGCAAATGGAGTAATTTTGCAGCGTGAATACACGAAGGCAAAAATCGCAGTTGGAATTTGTCGCTATGATGGCGGCGCTAATGTCTATTGTAGCCCTTGCAATCGATGCACTCCTGCCGGCTTTGGACATCATTGGATTCCATGTTGGCACTACCAATCCCAGCGATAATCAGCTCTTTATAATCATGATCTTTTTGGGTTTGGGTTTGGGTCCACTTCTGTTTGGCCCGCTCTCTGACAGTCTTGGGCGTAAGCCTGTTGTTTATATGGGATTTGCCCTTTTTGTTGTGGCGAGTTTTATCTGTGTTTCCACCGATAAACTTTGGGTCATGATCCTGGGGCGAATTATTCAAGGAATTGGACTCTCAGCCCCTAGAACCATTGCCATTGCGATTATTCGGGATCTCTACTCTGGAGATTATATGGCCAGAATCATGTCCTTTGTGACCGTAGTATTTTTGTTGGTTCCCATTGTAGCTCCTGCCTTTGGGAAGCTCGTGTTAGACGCTTATAATTGGCAGGCCATTTTCTATTTCCAATTAGGCATTGGCGCTGTGGTGTGTTTGTGGTTTTATCTGCGTCAGCCAGAAACCTTAAAAGCTGAGAATAAGATTCCTATGAGTAAGAATCTCTTTAAAGATGGTTTTAAAGAGGTCATTCAATACCCGGTAACCATTGGTTGTACCGTGATCTCCGGGCTCATTGCAGGTTCATTCTTTGTGTATCTAAGCGGATCCCAACAGATCTTTCAAGAGCAATACGGACTCAAAGAAGCCTTTCCGTACATCTTTGCGGGACTGAGTGTTGCTATTGGATTGGCCGTTTTCTCAAATGCCACTATGGTGTTGCGCTTTGGAATGGAAAAGTTGGTAACCGTTGCGCTGAGCGGGTTCTTTGTAGTTTCGCTAAGTTATGTTTTGGTCTTTATGGGTAGTGAGAATCCATCCATTGAGATTCTGCTAGCCTTTATGGCTTTGCAGTTCTTATGCATTGGATTTCTTTTTGGGAACCTCCGCGCACTCGCTATGGAACCTGTAGGGCATATTGCAGGGATTGCGGCGGCCATTACCGGCTTTATCTCGACAATAATGGCCGTACCCATCAGCACCTTTATTGGGCGCTATTTAAAAGATACAGCCTTGCCTGTTTTTATAGGCTTTTCCATTTGTTCTTTGGTAGCCTTGCTGATTCTATTCTACCTAAAGCGTAAAAATCCACAAGGATTGAACAAATCTGCTATTACTGATGCAACTTAAGCACTTCCTCTATGGCAGCGTCTACGCCATTATTGAGCTGATCTAATACCTGATAGAAAAATACGTAGCGGCTTCTCGGATAGTTCATGACCACATCGGCAGGAATCCCCAAGCCTTCATAATTTTCACCCTTCATGGAGTAATAAACCTCATTAGAAAGGCCAAATTCCATTCCGTTGGGCATTTCTCGATCAAAGATATCACTAAAAACTCCCTCCGTTCTATCGCCTATGCGCGTCACTGAAGGAATCTCCAAACTGGTCAAGGTCATAATTTCAGTGGCCGAAGCAGACTCCGGAGAGATTAGTAAATAAACTGGTAGCGTACTTTGGCGCTCCCCGGCATGCAAGTAGACCTTATTCTCTGGCGTCAAGGCTCCTTGAAACCAAGCTTGTTTGGAAAAGACTTGTTTGCGTTGTGGATTGAAAAAACTCAAAACTACCATCCCAATTTCATCAGAACCACCGCCGTTGAAGCGAACGTCAATAATCAAGGCCTCTACACCTTTAAAATCGTCCAAGACCTGGTTAAACAAACGATTGATCCCCGCCACCTCATTGTCTGAATGTCTGATGGCCTCTTCTGCCATTTCAAAATACTGCTCAAAGAAGGCTTCAATATCATCAGTCTGCTCAATGCCGTAATCTGCAAAACCAAGCATTTGATTGAGTTGCAAATAGCCCACTTTCTCATTGATCTTTCCCCATTGAAAAAACCCAAAGGTCGATACCTTAAGATCTTTAACGTAGTGGTTGGCAATAGAGTCTCTAACACGTCTACCGCTTATGGGTGTTGGCCCCGATTCCGATTCATCGGATTCTGCGGCCTCACGCAAAGCATAGGCAGCTTCTTCCACTTCATCGCTTGCAGAAAGCCCAATATGACCGTCATCAAAACTGTCTAACATATCCTCCAAAACGTTGTAAAGCTCAGCATCTGTGGTTTGTGGAGTCACTTTAGCGCGATACAAGGCATAGGTAGAATCCCAATTGATGTTGCGCTCTTTAAAATAGGCGTAATGATCTCTAAAGGTCTCCGCCACCACTTCAAAATTCAATACCGGATCTGCATAGGCTGTGGTGTCACGGTTTTTACAGATCAAAGGGGCGTCGTCAATACGAGTAAACAGATACCGATTGATCCCGTTGTCCAGACGTAAAGTGTCATTCTCTACATAAATTTGATCGCCAAACATGGCAATATCCCCAGAAAGCACGGGCAAACAAGAGATAGAGGTAGTTTGGGCCAATTTAAATGCTCCTTGTTCTATTTTAACTATTCGACCATAACCTACGGATTGCCAAACCCCGTCCATGGGGTTTGTCGATTCTTCTGAGTTGCCACAATTTGCAAGGCACAAGCATAAAGCCAAAGCACCTAAGATTTTGATTGATTTCACTTATTCTTTGTTTTTTGATTGATTCTTGAGTTGCTCGTTGATAATACCCGCTCTAATGAGCAGCACCACACCACTTAAAACCAAACCGATACCGGCAGTTCCTCCAAGGGTCCAAAGCCAGAAGTCCGCTCCATTGTGTTTGAGTTGAGAACATTCTAGGGCAACGCTAATACCGCTTCCCAGTAGTAATGCACCCACTACTCCATTGAACCACTACTGCTTTTTTTGCTTGTTCATCTTTGGTTTTTGTAGCCTAAAAATAATGAATACCTTAGTGCAAACAACTAAACAACTACCCGAATGATCCCAAATTGGCTCCGGCTAATGGCTTTAAGCGGCCTTTCCCTTATGTTAGCAACCAGTTGCAAATCCGAAGCAGAGAAACCCTCCGAAAAACCACAAACCCCTCCTAAAGAAGAAGTTAAACTAGCCTTTGAAAATAAATCAGAGCTCGGAGAAGGCCCCGTATGGAATTCAAAGACACAAGAATTGTATTGGGTAGATATTCTCAATCAAGAGCTTCATATCTTTTCTCCGGATACTCAAGAAGATCGCGCGCTAAAAGTTCCCTCTAGAATTGGAACCGTGGTGCCTTATAGCCCGAGACAAGCTGTAGTTGCTTTAGAAGACGGCATTTATAAGATCAACCTTCAAAGTGGTGATTTGGAACTCCTTTCTGATGTGGAAAAAGAAGAAACTAAAAACCGTTTCAATGACGGTAAATGTGACCCTGCAGGAAATTTATGGGTAGGAAGCATGAACTTGGCAGAAAATGAAGCCTCTGGCAATCTTTACAAAATTCAACCCGATGGTACCACCACCAAAATGCTCGATAGCATTACGATATCTAACGGCATTGTTTGGGACCGACGCGCTACTACCATGTACTATATTGATACACCGACTGGAGTGATCCGTGCTTTTGATTACAATAAAAGTACTGCCATTATCAGCAATGAACGCGTAGTTGTAGAAGTAGATCCAGCTGATGGATTTCCCGACGGCATGGCCATAGATGAGAACAACAATCTCTGGGTTGGGCTTTGGAATGGAAACGCCGTAGTGCAGTACAACTCAAAAACGGGCGAACTCATGCAAAAAATTGAAGTGCCTGCCCACAATGTAACGGCAGCAGCATTTGGAGGCCCGGATCTGGATATACTTTATATCACTTCGGCGCGTGTTGACATGACCGATGAAGAGTTGGAAAAGTACCCTTTGGCTGGTTCTATTTTTAGCTATAAGCCTGGCGTAAAAGGCCAAAAAGCGGACGTTTTTGGGGAATCTCGAACGCAATCAAACACCCCGTAAATTGAGTAATCTATACATTATCATGGGTGTTAGCGGCAGTGGAAAGACTACCGTTGGTGAAGCCTTAGCACAGGAGCTTTCGCTTCCGTTTTTGGACGCCGACACCTATCATCCTCAGGCTAATATTGAGAAAATGCAAAGCGGTCAAGCCCTTAATGACCAAGACCGTGAACCCTGGTTGGTCCGTCTTAATGAAGTGCTTGCTGCTCGGAGTGAAGAAGGAGCTGTTTTGGCTTGTTCAGCATTGAAACAATCCTATCGAGATACTTTGAGTTCAGGCCTAACAATCAATTGGGTACATCTTTCTGGCGGCTTTGAATTGATTCACAATAGAATGCAATTGCGTTCGCATTTTATGCCTGCTTCCCTACTCCAATCTCAGTTTGATACACTAGAACCTCTAAAGGATGGACTTACTTTGGACATCACTGCTGCTCCTGAATATTTGATCTATCAGATAAGACAGCGCTTTGAGGTTCAACAAGCTGCTCAATGGGGCATTGTTGGCATGGGAGTCATGGGCAAATCTTTAGCCATAAATGCGCTAAACAAGGGAATAGCTACTGCCGTTTACAATAGAGACACGCCAGAAGAGGCGCATATTATTTCAGACCTAATTCAGAGTCAGGACAATCCAAAACTCAGTGGGTATAGCAACTACAAAGACTTTACTGAAAAGTTAGAACGTCCAAGGAAGATCTTACTTATGGTTCCTGCAGGTAAGCCAGTAGATCTGGTCATTGATCAGCTCAGCAAGTATTTGAGTCCTGGAGATGTTTTGATCGATGGAGGCAATACCCACTATAACGATACACAAAGACGCTCTAAGCTGCTCGGCGAAAGACAGATTGGCTATATAGGAATGGGGGTTTCAGGCGGAGAAAAAGGAGCTTTAGAAGGACCTGCCCTAATGCCTGGGGGCGATCTGGAGGCCTACAACTATGTTTCTACCCTGCTGGAGTCCATAGCAGCCAAAGACCCGAAAGGAGCTCCCTGTGTGGGTTATTTAGGCCAAGGAGGCTGTGGGCATTTGGTCAAAACGGTGCATAACGGTATTGAGTACGCAGAGATGCAGTTGTTAGCAGAACTCTATTCGCTAATGGAACTCTCCAATATAGACCGCTCGGGATACGGAAGCTTGTTTAAATCATGGAACGTTGAAGACTATTCGAGCTATTTAATGAGCATCATGCCAGATATTTTGGACAAAAAAGAGGGCGATGCTTACCTCTTGGATTTGATCTTGGATGAGGCTGCTCATAAAGGAACGGGAGCTTGGACTGCACAAACTGCTTTAAAATACGGGCAAGATACCGGGATTATAGCCACAGCACTGAATATGCGCTATCACTCTACTGCAGGTTGGTTTAGAACTTTAAGCCAAAAGCCACAAAGAACTAGGCCAGCTGAGCTCAATTTAGATCATGCCATAGAAGCTTACCAGGCAGCTCGCATTTTGAATCATTTGCAGGGTTTACGCCTGATCAAAGCGGTGAGTGATGATCACAAATGGAACGTCGATTTAGCTGAAGTAACGCGAATTTGGACTGACGGTTGCATTATAAAATCCCGACTTATTGAGCAATTACATGAGGCTTTAAGCATAGATAGTACGAGTTTGGAGTCGTGGTGCTTCCAAGCCTATCAAAAGCATCAACGCGCTTTAAAGAAAATCGTTAGCATTAGTATTGCAGAAGATTTATCATTACCCGTGCACAGTGCAGCTTTACAGTTTGGGTTGGCGATTAGTGATCCAAATACCACAGCAAATATTATCCAAGCGCAACGCGATTACTTTGGGGCGCATACGTATAAGAGAAAGGATAAAGCTCCTTCAGATAACTTTCACACCGATTGGACCAAACCATGATAGATTACATTTTACTTTTAGCCGTTTTTGCAGGGATAGTGGTGCTTTTGGCCTTAATTCTGCGTTTTAAAGTACAAGCTTTTATCGCCTTATTAATAGCGAGTATACTCGTGGGGATATTAGCAGGAATGCCTCCTTTAGAGATCATTAGTACCATGAAAGACGGTATGGGCAACACTTTGGGCTTTGTGGCTTTGGTGGTTGGTTTGGGCGCCATGTTCGGCGCCATTTTAGAGCATTCGGGCGGCGCAGGTGCACTAGCGCGTTATCTTATTGGAAAAGCAGGAGAAAAACGCACCTCTTGGGCGCTTACAGCTACTGGTTTCTTGGTAGCGATCCCGGTCTTTTTTGATGTAGCCTTCATCATCTTGGTTCCACTGATCTATTCGCTCCAACGCACCACTAAAAAGTCGTTACTACTTTACGGAATACCGCTTTTGGCGGGACTTGCCATCACACACACCTTTATACCTCCTACTCCCGGACCTGTTGCCGTAGCGGATATTTTAAAGGCCGATTTGGGTTGGGTGATCCTTTTTGGGTTCATCGTAGGCTTGCCTACTGCCATAGTTTGCGGCCCCATCTTTGGAAAGTACATCGCCAGTAAAATTCATTTGGACGCTCCAGAGGCTGACCTCCCTCCTGCTGAAGAGACCCAATTACCTTCTGTGGGTATGATTGTAACTATAATTGGAATTCCCATTGTATTAATCGTATTAAACACGCTGATCAATAGCCCTTTAGGGGAATCCTGGGGTATTCCAGAGGGTGTTAGTAACTGGATGCAAATGATCGGACGCGCCTTCTTTGCTGTGAGCTTGGCCAATTTATTTGCCT
>NZ_JABSPU010000085.1 GCF_013214815.1 Gilvibacter sp. | reverse complement strand
TTGGGTAGTCGGTCCTGGGCAAGAGAAAGTTCGCATCATTAATATTATGGATGAGTATTCTCGAAAAGCGCTATGGACCGAGGCTTATTCCAATATTTCGGCAAAAACCTTAGTTGAAGTACTCGATAAAGTAGTAGAATGTAGAGGTGCACCTGCCTATATCCGATGTGATAATGGTCCAGAATTTATCTCTGCCCGTTTAGAAAGTTGGACTGAGGACCATCAGATTGAATTAAAGTTTATTCAACCTGGAAAACCTAGCCAGAATGGACTGATCGAACGACTAAACGGAACACTTAGAACAGAATGCCTGAATCTGGAATGGTTCCAAAGCATTCCAAGACTCAATGAAAAAATACAGGAATGGAGTGTAGTTTACAATACCATCCGGCCGCATAGTTCTATCGACTATCTGACACCGGACGAATTAGAGCAAATTAACTATAAACTCTACTTTAAACCGGTTGCGGCTTAGGGGAAGAGGACAATCGCAATTTAACGATTAATAAATGAATCAACATTTCTTAAGATTTCACTCGATGGGATCACTCGTTAGAAGCTGGTCATATTCTTCTTGAGTCAGGTTCATTATATGTAAATGGTATCCATCTAACTTGGCCTCTTTTTTGGCTTGTTCAATCGTTTTCTTCCTTTCTCCACGGAAATCAACAATACCATCCATCGCAAATTGAACGATGTGCGTTCTAGGTCTATTTTTGATTTCCTCAATTGCCTTCTTATCTCCTGAGAGCAATCGACTCAATAATTCTCGTTTATCTTTCATTTTCGACTTTTTCAATAACTTTTGTCAAAAGCTCGTCAATCTCCTGATCAGATAACTTAGACAAGTCCAAACGTTGTTCCTCACTTCTTAGTTTGGGGAGTACGTATTCCGAGATTTTCATGACCATCCTCAAATATGCTTCTCCTTGCAGTTTCTTGAGTTCTCTTTTAATTTTGGGGTATTCGCTTTGGACTAACAAGGCGAAATTCTCCCTGATAACCTCCAATTCTGGTCTAGATTTCTTCTTACTCTTCCTTCCTGCTTCCCTTCCGCTTTTTGACGTAAATGGCATGTTGTATTATGTTACTTTAGTTCTTTATTTTTTGATGCAATTAATTGATAGACAATGCGATGTGTTCGAATTGTACCTTCTTTTCACGTTAATACATTAAATAACATGAAAATCACTGGAATTCTACCGTATTTGCTCCTCCAACCTGTCTATCCTTTCCTGTTCTCTAGTCGCTGAAATCAATCCCTCAGAAACCCCTTGTCTAGTGCCTGATACAGCTCCTTGCCTAGTACCTTCTTTGGAGCCTTCCTTTGTTCCAAAATAAGAACCTTCTCTTACAGCTTGAACAATCATGTCCCTAAGATCATCTGTGTTGATTGATAGACTGGATTGACTAACAGTAATACCTCTTAAGTTCGGTGATATACTTATTCCTTCCCTCCCAAAAGCAATTCCATTTCCTCCGAAGCTATTTATCAGACTCAAATCTCTACGCTTACCTGCGTAATTCTTCGGCCCGATCCTCTTTAGGATATTTCCAAACCTCCCCGTACTTTTTCTATTGATAACCGCAACCCCTCCGAATTCATCCATGGTCGCAAACTCTCCGCGTTCGTACTCCAATGGTTGACCATAGACAGAGGTATGGTTCCCTCCTTGGGAATGGAGTCTCCCACTTTGGACTGCATTCAATCTCAATGGCTGGATATTGATCCCTTTCTCCGCGAATTGTTGGCGCCTGATAGCTGCGATCTGTACACCAGTAGTGAACGCCGTAAGTGCAATCTGGGCTGTTCTAGCAAGTCCTAGAGAAAGTAAATCCAACGGTCCCGGTATGGCTGCTAAAACTGATATTATACTCTGTGCGCCCGAAATTAAAGCTTGAGACACCTGTAGTCTTTTACCGCGCTCAAAGGCGGCACGCTGGACTCTTTCAATCTCAGCATCTTTCCTTGCTTCTAGCTCTGCAATTCGTTCTGTATTACCGTCTGCTAGCTCAATCTCTCTATTATACCGTGCTTCAATATCGCCTATTCTCTGCTCGTCAAGGCTTGCCGCGTTTTGTTCGGTAGTTTCGAGGATACTATTCAAGATATTCGCCGCATTGGAAACTCCTTGAAGCAACCTATTGCGGTATTCAACCTGTGCAGCAACACGGAGTTGATCCTTCGCAGTCAACTGTGTGTTAAGCTCATCTTCTAATCTTAATCGTTCGACATTAGAAAGTTCTTGATTGGCTAATCGGTTTCGTAAAATCTGCGTATTCGCTTCCTGCTCTAATTGCTTGCGCCGTTCTTGAAATTGTTCCTCCGATAAGTCAAGCTCTCTTAATGCTGCTATCTGCTGGAACTTACTTTCTTCAATAGCTTCAATTTCTGATTGGAGCCGTGCCTCTAAGGTTTGCCTTGCCAACTCCTTAACGGCATCAGCAAGCTCCTGTTCGACCCTAAGCCGATCAATCTTGTTAAGATCGTTTTGCGCCAATCGGTTCTGAAGGATCTCAATTTCTGTCTGAAGCTCAATTTCCTTACGTTTGCGATTGTATTCCGCTTCAGACAATTCCAAGTCGCTCAATGCAGCAATACGCCCTAGAAGCAGCCCCTCGTTATTCTGCTGCTCCCTTTGGTTGTCTAAGTCTTTTTCAGTTTCAGCTAGATCCTGAATAGCAGTCCTCCGCTCTCGTATAACCTCTAGTAATCTACCTTCGATAATCTCAGACAGGCCTAATTCTCTGATTCGTTGATTAAGTCGGACTGCATCCGACTCAGCTAACAACTCATTCGCCTCAACTTGTACTCCTGTGAATTGCTGGATTGTTGAGATTTGCTTCTGGAAACTATCTATGGCTTGCTGCTCAGTTTTCTCTAACAACCGCTGTCTTTCCTCTAAGGTTCTGCTTTCATCAGCTATAATTCGCTCATTGATCGTCTTCTGATTATCAAGGCCATCAATAAGAATATCCAGATCCCTCTCTAATCTATCCTGTTTCAGTTCAGATCGTACTTTTTCATTTTCTCGTACTGAGATAGTTAAGTCTCTTTCGGCACTTGCCAAGGCACTGAAAGCAATTAGTTGTTGCTCAAGGAGGCTATCAATGTTTTCTCCATTTCTTCGCCTTAGTCCAATCTCTTGATTAATTAACGAAAGATTGTTTCTTGCTAGCTTCACTTCTGCGGCTGCCCTTTCTTCTAGTGACCGCCTTGCCCCTTCTGCTGCCTTTTCCCTTTCCTCGAAACTCTTAGTGGCATCATCAGCAATTACATTCAATTCTGCCTCTCTTGTTGTTCTGCCTTCGATGCTTTTCTGCAATTCGAGGTTCTGCCGAAATATCGCTCGTCTTGCCGCTTCCAGATTAGAGAATGCTGTAATATTCTCACTTACAGCCTTAGTTGTGTTGGCTATCGATTCCGCAAATTCTTGCTGCTGCTCTGAGTCCAACCCAGTAGTAAGCTGAATGAATGCACCCCCTGCTTCTCTTGCGGCTGCTGTAGCGCCTTTCAGATCTCCGGTGAAAAACTTACCTATTGCACGTCCAGCAATGCCGAAGATGTCAATACTAGCCTTGACCCGGTTGATGATGTTCTTGAGAATGGCCGGGCCTAAATCCTTCACCCCTTCTAAAGGGTCAGCTGCGAAAGACAATAGGCTATCCGTCGCTCTGTCAACAAAACCAACAAAAGTTGAAAAGATCCCATTTAGTGTTCCTGTAACTCTCGCGAATACTTGTGCTCCTTTTTCTGTTCGCTGGAATGCTTTGAATAATGAACTTATTCCCGCTACAACGAGAGAAATTGCCAGCACAATGGGATTGGAAGCTAATGCAGAAAATGACTTTCCTAACCCAGACACGGCTCCGGATGCTCGACCGGTGACACCTCCAACGTCGTCCAATCCATCTAGCAGTCCGCCAACAGCAAATCGACTATCCTTCAGATCGCTTTCAATACTTTCTAAAGTCGTACCAAGCATCGATATCGCACCTTCGTAATTTCCCACATTACGTTGATGATTTCCCAATGTCTTGTCCAACTTCTTAAGTTCTGTATCTAACTCACCGATCCGCTGTAATAAGGCAGGGCCAAATGTTTCTCTTTGGTCCTCACTGAGTTCTTTGAACCTGCCACGTAATTGGACTAACTCAGCATTTATCTGACGATACGATCCACTAGCAGAATTCACACGCTGAAATTCCCGCTGCTGCCTTCTCGTTTCGTCAGTAACTTGCTTCTGTACCGTCTTCAGGCTTCCTAACTGAGTCTGTAATCTCTTATACTCCTCCGTACCAAACTTAGTACCACCAAGCTCTTTGTTAGTCGCCTTAATCGCCGCCTTGAGAGAATCAACGTCATCTATTGTACCCGTTATCCCCTTAATCTCTACCTCAAACTGTACAACCTTCACCGCAATTCATTTTTTCATTCCTAATGAGTCCCTTTCAAGGCTTTTCCTGCTTCCTTGACCAATCTCAGATACAAGGACCGTGTATCTTGTGCCTTAATTCCATCCTCTTTTTTCTTGTCTGCAATGACAATAATCATTAGTCGATCATAGTATTGTTTTACGGCGGCACCCAAAACACTTAAGAGTGATATTGTGAAGTTCTTCTTCTGTCCAAGGAATTCATGCTGCAGGAACAACCTTTCCAGTTCAATTATGAACGGTAAGTCGATATCCTCTTTCCTTGCTCTTTCTTAAAGCATTTCGAAGATTTTTTGTAGATCTTCATGGTGAAATTTCCCATTATAATCTCTAACCGAATCAGACACAATATCCCAGTCATTTGTGTCCCAAATTGTGTTTTTCAAGATGGTCCTTGCTACTACTTCCATTCTACGTGTGTTTATTGTTGTGAATAAGTAATAAAAAAGCCCTACAAAAGCGTAGGGCAGGACAACAACATATTTTCTCTAACTTATTAATACCGAATTTGATCGCCTCAGAAACACCTATCCTCATCCTTAACATGTTGTTGATCCTATTACAAATATAATGATTTGTAATCAAAAAAGTTTTAATTTGAAATCAAATTAGTTATTTTTTGTGTGCCTTTTCTTGCTCAATGATGGTTCTGATTTCACTTCTAATGGCTTCCAGTTCTTCAATCTTTCCTTGCAATTGCCTAATCTTCTCCGCATCAGGCTTTTCTTGCAATTGCAGTTTTTTCAACCTTGATCTATTGCTAGAAATGTTGCTGGATAGTTGAGCACGACTCCAATTGTTGTCCTTATAATGAATCTTGAAAATCAATCTACCTGCGGAAGACTTTTGCACATGCAATTGACCTGCCTTAACTGATTGATAAGTAGGTGTTTGTGATTGCAATTCACTTTCTTTAATTGTATTGTTTTTGGGCTGGCGCAATTCTGAATTTTCCAACCGCTCTACAGACATACTTTTGCGGGCTGTCTCGTCCTGTATTTTTTGAACAATTGGGGATTCTGTACTGTAATTGTTTTGCAATTCTTCCCCTTCAAAATCGGCAGTTTCAGCTATCTCTTTTGTTTTATCCTTCAGTAGGATAGTAGGGGCTGCCGAATAATCAGCGACATAGCTGTTGGTCAGGTAGTGTATGCTAAATGAATCAGGGTTGTAAATATCAACTTCAATCTTGTTCTTATCTCTCGAACCGACTGATGCCTTGACCAATAAGGGACGTTTGGACAACTCTGCGATTTTGTAAATGCTCTTTTCTTTCCACCTGTAGTAGGCCACTTTCAACCTTTCACCAATTACGCTTGTGCCATCAAGGTAATGCCGCTCCTTCTCAACAATGGTGTTTTCACCTAAATCTATGATTGCCTGCACGATCAGGCAGAGCAGGACTAGCACCTGAAATACCATGCCGAAAAATTGCCAGCGACTACCGTTCTTACTTTTCTCTCTTAGATACGATTCATATGCGGCTAGACGTTCATTAAAAAATAATTGAGCTTTGTCATCGGCTTTCTTAAACAAATTGCCCTTAGCTTCGGAAATCGCCTTACTGGCAATATTCCACGCTACAAGCTTAGCCTCTATTGCTGCTTCTTGTACCTTTTCTCCACTTCCCTCATTGGGCTTTAGCTTAAATCGCCATAAGCGTGAATACTCAGTTGTCCATAGCTGATCTTTATTGTATTTTGCTTGCAGTCGATCATATTCTGATCGATCAAAAGCTAATCTAGCTCTCAACTCTTCCAGTTGACGTTTCTTGAGCGCTTCATCCTCGACCAAGCTGGTGTTTTCTTTCGACGCAACGAATATGCTATCTGCAACTCGCTGAAAACTATCTTGTAGTACTGATAGTTGCGGTTTTTCGACCTTACTAACTGTCCGTTCACCTTTCTCGAAAGATCCAGTAAAAGTTAAGTAGGCTGTTGTGATGAAACAAGCTGTGAAAATTACAACCTTCACCAGATTGGCCCACCAAGAGAGTTTCAGGTTTTCATCTTGGATTTCATATGCTTTTTTTCCACCCAGCCACTCGGCTACGGGTAATACAGCACCTTTCCCTATGAAAAATATGATCAATTCCGGTAGTATAGCAAGTGAGATGGCTAAAAGTGATTTCAGGAGAGTGTTTTCGAATGGAAGCACGTATAACACTGCGAAATAAGCTGTGATGCCGCTAATGGTTTGCCCAACTACCTGCCCTATTGCCGCACCTTTTTTGGTGTCAGCATGTTTTGACGTAAAGGCGGTATTCAAATTCTGTCTAATTTTCGCTAACATTGTGAAAATTCTTTTAGAGTTTACCCCTTCGCGGTGTGACTTGGCGGTTTAGCCGTGTCGGGGTTTTCAATGGTCATTTTTTCTTCTTCCCTCTTTTTTTAGGATAAATTTTCTTCAATTCTTCGATTTCTCTGTATCGTTCCGGTAACTCTTGCGCTACCGTCTTCAATGAAACAAGTAGACTCCGAGGCTCAACCTTTAGAGCTGCTGCTATCTCGAATAATACGGGTAGTGGTGGCTGACTCTCATTGGCGCACCAACGTAAGGCTGTTGCATTGCTGACACCCAAAATGTTGGACAACCAATAGGCCGTTTGGCCCTTCTTTCCTAATGCTTCCGCAATCAAATTGTATTGAATTCCTTTCATACTCCAAATATACTAAAATGCTTTTACTCAATGAAACTATTTTCCATTAAAATACTTGCGTTAAATGAAAGTATTTAATACCTTTGGACCTATTGTTGAACTTAATTAAACCGCCATGCCAAAATCAATCTTATCAATCGTGAACCACTTAGCTTGGAAGCTAAGGAAAATAGGACTTAGCTGGTCGGAAGCTATGAAGACAGCTTACTCCGCTATTAAAGAAAAGACCTATCTACAAGGCAAACTTTGGGCTCTAACATTCAAGAAGAAAAGTGATGGTTCTACTACCACAAGAATAGCTTCGTTTCACCCAGACTTCATGCCAAGTAGAGTAGGGGATCGGAAAGTGACGTTTTGGAGTCTTAGCAACTCCGCCTATCGGTCCTACATCCCAAATAATCTAGTGTCTTTTTCTCTAATTCAATTTTCCAATCATTAACCCCTAAAACCTTTAGTTATGCAAGATGTCCAAACATTGAAAATTCTGTTTCAAGTAAAATCCAGATCAAATACCAGTAAAGGAAAGCAAAAAGCCCTCAAGGCGATTCTCAAACACTTACAACTGATGGTAGATAAGCTTAGGTGAAATAAGATTCATTAATTCAATATAGAGCCCTACCTCTTTTGGTGGGGCTATTTCGTTATTATGCCATCCTTTGAATAAACTTCCTTTTTCGCTTCAATCTCGCACAATAGAATTCAGTAGCCATTTCTAGAATAAGCTTATTGATCTCATCTTCCTCTAACTTCCGAGCCTTCCCCGCCTGTATAATTAGTTTGGCCTTCTCTTTGAAGAAAAAAGGCACAGCCAACTTGTATTTGTGTTGATTAAGCAGCCTTGTAATTTCCGCGTAAATCAACATTCGTACAATTGCCTTAGAAAAATGTCGAGGATAGTCGACAACCTCTATTTCTTCAAAACCTCTTGTAGTTTCTTCTATTTGCCTCACTTTTTTCGGCAATTCTCCGTGGGCATTACGATACATTGCAGATATGTATCTACCAGCCAACAATAAGGTGGGCCTCGAAACTTTCAATCCCACCTTTTCAGATATCTGCTTGATAGTCATAGCTATATCAATTAAAATGATAAAAGATTAATCAACTTGTATTTTGATACTTGTTTTCCGTTCACGTAAAGGCCCCTACTAGCATAAGAACTAGAAGCGCACTGAATACCCTTCAGACCATGATACTTGATTTCGATATGGTATTTCTTCGAATACACTTCCACTTCTATTTTTCCACCCGTTACCTCGACTCCTTTCATGATCAATTCATTTAAAGCTGGAAGAGTCACAGCTTGACAAATCGGTACTGCTTTGTTCTTCATGTTCTGTTCAATCAGCATCAAGTTTTCATCTCTTTCTCTAATCACACTGTCCATGTCAGTAATCCAAAATTGCCGTCGATCTGGTAAATTCTCACTGCAAAATCGCATCTATTCCGAATCCGGTGCAAACTCTGTTTTTGCGGCCATTGCTAGTATTTTGGTTCTTGGATACGCTTTTGCAACTCTTCTTCTCACCAAACCCGCTAAGGCTCCAAGGGGAATTTTATAGGTCAATCTACAATTGACAGTTTTACAACAATAAATGCACGAAAACGAGCATAAAAAATGCCCAATCCACTGTACATCTGGACTGAGCAAAACCCCATTTTTGGACGGGGTGAATCCGTGCATTTCTGCCTTATATGAGTTGACGCAATCGCAGAATTCCCAACCTTTGATTGCCTTATAAAAATACAAATTATATGTTGTATTAGCTAACATTTTAAGAGGCTTTTGGCCTTGTTAGATAATAGTTTCCTGATCTTGGTAAACCTCTATTCATAATCTTGAATTCCATATATTTTTTGTTGGATAGCTTAGTTGAAACCCAATCACTAATGCTGTGAAAATTGGCCATACTATAAGCTAATTCTGTAATTAATGGTCTTGCAATATGTCCATCAAACTTTGCCCCAATACGTGTCTGGAAACTATTGGTCATGATCGAGACCATATCATTCACTACTATATCAGGAACTCGTTTCTGATAGTACCCGTCTAAGTATTTTCTAAGG
>NZ_JABSPU010000084.1 GCF_013214815.1 Gilvibacter sp. | reverse complement strand
GTATGCTGCTGCGGGATATATTGTGTACTATCCCAACCCACGTGGTAGTACGGGATACGGAGAAGAGTTTGGAAACCTGCTATTCAACAACTACCCTGGAGATGATTACCAAGACGTAATGGACGGAGTGGACGTATTGATCAGCAAAGGAATTGCTCATGAAGATCAACTCTTTGTCACTGGCGGAAGTGCCGGTGGAATTATGACCGCTTGGATCATTGGAAAGAACAATCGTTTTGAAGCCGCAGTAGTAGCTAAACCCGTGATGAACTGGATCAGTAAAACCTTAGTGGCCGATAATTATTACGGATACGCCAATAGCCGCTACCCTGGGCAACCTTGGGAGAACTTTGAAGGCTATTGGAAGTTCTCTCCGCTTTCTCTTGTGGGTAATGTTGAAACTCCAACCATGGTTATGGTAGGAATGAATGATCTGAGGACTCCGCCTAGCGAGGCCAAACAGCTTTATCACGCCTTAAAACTCCGTAAAATTGAAACCGTATTGGTAGAGATTCCGGAAGCTTCACACGGTATAGCATCGCGTCCTAGTAATTTAATTACTAAGGTGATGCATACGCTGGCTTGGTTTGATAAGTTTAGAACTAACTAGAGGCGGCCGTTTCTTTTTTTCTGCGGAATCTGCTGATGAGTTTGTAGCTTACAAAGTGACTGATCGCCAGCAGGGCAGCGGCCCAGGCAAAGGTTTCTCTAAAGTAAGGAGCCAAGTAATTGGTTTGTCCGTCTGTGGCCTTCCACAGTTCAAAGGTGACCAAAAAGGCAACCCAAGACATCAAGCGAATTCCTAGGCGCTTGTGGCGTTCATCTACGCTGTAGAGCAGAAAATGCACAAGAACCATTATCAGTAAAGAAGGAACACTCACCACGAAGAAGATCCAAAGCAGGAGCAGCCAAATATTTGGGTCAAAGAATTTGGCAGGTGCATTTACTAGAAGATACACTAAGGAGATCACGAGCACATGAGTGATCCAGAAAACCACCAATCCGTCCGTTGATTTTATTTTGTTAGACATATCAGGCCTGTTGCGTTAAAGAAATTAGGAAGCAATAGTAAACTGCCAATTACAATTTACCGTATCCCGAAGCGTGATTTATAGGGATGAATACCCTGGGACCCTTGAAGGTCGATCAAAAGAATTTTCATGCTGTGGGAGTTGATGCTTACTGTAAATATACGCAATATTTAAGCGAGCTGAAATTCAGTTAGTTGAGTGGCAAATACATTTTGATATTGCTGCGCTCATAAGGAGAATCAGGTTCTACAGGAATTTCTTCAAAGCCGTATTTACGGTAAATATGAATGGCATTCTCTAAAATCCGGTTGGAGTAGAGCAGGAGTGCTTTCCAATTTTCCTCCTTGGCAAAGCCGATGCAATGTTGCATTAGTTTTTGTCCTACGCCTTTACCACGAGCCTCTGGGGAGACTGCCATTTTGGTGAGCTCAAAGAGATTGTCTTCAATTCTTTTAAGGGCGACAGTACCCAAGGTTATTCCGCCTTCAATTGCGTAAAAAATATGACCTCCGGGATCTAAAATATACTGCTGAGGTTTGCTGAGCACTTCGCGATCAAAATCCTCCACATAAAAATAGGTTTCTAACCACTCAATGTTCAAATCATAAAAGGCTTTGCTTAAGGAGGGTTCGTGGGTTTTGATTTCAATAGTGAGTTCCTTTTGGATGCGTTCTTTGACGGTTTGCATTAATGTTCCTGATCTCAGCGCTTGTTCAAAATGATCGATATGCGCCAAAAGGCTATCTGATTGTAGCTGCGTAAATTCTTTAACCGTCCGGTCCAAAATCTCCCAAATTGGACTCAAGCGCTGAAACAATTTAGTTCCAGTAGGAGTAGGGCTGATGGTTTTCTTGCGTTTGTCAATAGGGTCTGGGGTTAGATCGATCAGACCGCGCAGTTCCAGCTTTTTGATGGTTTGGGTTACGGCAGGCTGGCTGGTCTTTAGCGCGTCAATGAGTTCATTATTGGTAGTCTGTTCCCGCTTGACAATATTGTAAAAGGCAGGAAAGAGGTAGGGATCAAAATCTATGTTTTGATCGGTATAGAGTTCCTGTGTCTGCTTCATCAAAGTGTCACTAACCCTTTTGAGGCGGGAGCCGAGACTGATCTCTCCTAAAGAACGAATAACATCCATAACTAATTATATAAGTGCTTATTCAAATATAAAAAGTTCTGGTGAATTGCAATAGGGTAAGGGTATTAAAGTTTCTCGTTGATCAGTGCGATCACTTCACTTTCCGCTGTGGCAGCCTGCTCACAGAGTGTGGCAGCACGAGTCAGAATGTCTTCTGCAAAAGCGCGATCCTTTAAGTCCTTTGCGTTGATCTTTACATTGAAATAGGCACCAAAGACCGCCGTTTTAGCACAAAGAATCCCAACAGCAGAATCCGACAGTGAACTCTGCAAGCCGTCTTTAAGCATGGCGTGCATGACCTCCATAGAATCCAAAGCCGTTTGCATCACTTGGAAAGGAACTTCTGTGGCATATTGAGTGGCTGCCTCAATGGCCGCTTTACGCGCCGCCACGTCTGCCTCACTGTCCTTAGGCAATCGAAAGGCATCCATGATCTTGTTGAAGGAGTTGGTGTCTTCATCCACCAAGAAAAGCAGCTTGTCCTTGTAGGCTTGTCCTTTTTCTGCCCACTCGGAATAGAACTCCCATTTATCATCCCAGCCTGCTTTGTGGGCGGAAAGGTTAGCCACCATAGTTCCAAGGGCAGCACCGAGCGTACCCACATAGGCAGCAATGGAACCTCCACCGGGAGCCATGGATTCTGAGGCAGTCTCCTCAGCAAAACCACTAACGGTGAGATCGATCAATTTGTTGGCGGAATCATCGGCGAGCATGTATTCAATAATACGTGCTTTTGGGTCAAAGGGTTTTAGATCGTCCAGCCCGAGGGACTTCACAGCGATCTTGATCTTTTCACTTTCTGAGATTCCTAAGGAACGGCATTGTTTAGTCAGGTAATAATCCGCAGCATCTAACATGGCCTTAAGCGGCACCAATCCAACCAATTCCGAACCCGTTACACGCAAACCGCGACGATCCGCAGCTTTGCAGGTCTCATCAAAGGCAATGTGCATGGGTGTAATGGAAACATTGGTCAAATTGTAAGAGATCTGCGCAATGCCGTATTCCTCAATATACCAACCAATACCTTTTACTGCTTTTAGTTTTCCCGGGATGAGTACCGGCTCTCCGTTCTCATCCAAGACTTTCTTTCCAATAATTGGATTGCCCTCGCGCTTTACACGGCCGCGTTCGCGAATATCAAAGGCGATGGCGTTGGCACGGCGGGTAGAGGTACTGTTGAGGTTAACGTTATAGGCGATCAGAAAATCGCGAGAGGCGATGGCCGTGACTCCTGTCTTGGCCACGCTTTCATTGAACTCCGCAGGGCCAAAATCGGGATTCCATTCTGGATCCACCAATTTGGTGGCCAAACCTTCATATTCACCTTCACGGCAATTGGAGAGGTTTTTACGCTTATCTTCTTTAGCAGCCGCTTCATAGATATACCCGGGAATGCCCAGCTCTTTCCCTACACGCTCGCCCAAACGGTGGGCATAGGCCGCAGTTTCTTCTAGACTGATGTTGGCAATTGGCACCAAGGGACAAACGTCCGTAGCTCCAAAACGCGGATGCTCCCCGCTGTGTTGGCGCATATCAATGAGTTCACTAGCCTTTTTGATTAAAAGGAATGCGGCCTCAATTACAGGCTCAGGTTCCCCGACAAAGGTGATCACCGTTCTGTTGGTGGCTGCTCCGGGATCGATATCCAAGAGTTTTACGCCGGGTACGGTCTCTACAATATGAGCGATTTCTTGAATTTTGTCTGCATCGCGTCCTTCACTGATATTAGGAACGCATTCAATGAGTTGTTTTTGCATTTTAGTTGGTGGGTTTATAGCTGTAACCGCTAATAAGTACTTCTTGGATATGATTTTGTCCAAACGAATAAGGCAAGTAGCCTATGGATGGAATGGGTTCGGTAATGATCAAATTGGCGCGTTTGCCAACCGTAATACTGCCTACTTCTGCTTCAAGGCCCATGGCGTAAGCTCCGTTAATGGTGGCCGCATTGATCGCTTCTTCTGGCGTCATCTTCATTTTAGAGCAGGCTAGGGCCACTACCAAATTCATGTTTCCGCTAGGAGCAGAACCTGGGTTGTAGTCTGTAGCTAATGCCAAGGGCAGGCCAGCGTCTATGATTCGGCGAGCAGGAGTGTAGGGAATTCCTAAAAACAAGCTGCAGCCCGGTAAGGCCACAGGCATGGTTTCACTGCCTTTTAAAGACTGAATATCGTCCTGGGTGAGTTCTTCCAAATGATCCACACTCAAGGCATTGTGCTTCACGCCCATGGCTACGCCGCCATTGGCCGTGAATTGATTCACGTGGATCTTCGGTCTTAAATTGTACTGGGCTCCTGCAGCCAATAGTCTGTCGGTATCTTCTAAAGAGAAATATCCGTCCTCACAAAAAATGTCAATATAATCTGCCAAACCGCTTTCTGCAATGGTTGGGAGCATATCGCTGATGATGTGACCAATATAGTCTGCGGAGGTTTCAAAGCCAGCTGGAACAGCATGAGCTGCTAAAAAACTCGTACGCACGGGAATGTCATAATCATAGGCAAAACGCTTGGCGATCTTGAGCATCATGCGCTCGGTCTCCATAGTAAGGCCGTAACCGCTTTTGATCTCTATGGCTCCCGTTCCCATTTTGATCACGGCATTCATTCTTTTCACCGCCTGAGCGTAAACCTCGGTAATCTCTGAGGCGCCCATGGCCTTGGCAGAGTTTAGGATGCCTCCGCCAGCCTCCGCGATCTCTTGATAGCTGGCTCCTTTGAGGCGCATATCAAATTCCTTTTCACGGTTGCCTGCATACACCAAGTGGGTGTGGGAATCACACCAGGTGGGCAGCACATAACTGCCTTTGACGTCTTTGACTTCTGTGAATCCATCGGTAGGGCAGCTGTCCATGGTTCCAAAACCACTGATCTTTCTGTTCTCTATGGTAAGCCAAGCATTTTCCAGTTGCGGAAGCTCTTGCATTTGCGCTCCGCTGAGGTAGCGCACACCTTGGTCTCTTACTTGTACCAAGGCTTTGATGTTCTTGATCAGGATCATG
This sequence comes from Gilvibacter sp., assembly GCF_013214815.1. Lineage (GTDB taxonomy): Bacteria > Bacteroidota > Bacteroidia > Flavobacteriales > Flavobacteriaceae > Gilvibacter. Next base: position 4,055 of record NZ_JABSPU010000084.1, on the reverse strand, counting down.
AAAATTTAGCTGCAGTTGATGGGTAAAGATAACAAAGCTCCCGCGATTTTGAGTCTGACAATTTTCGTAATTTAGAAGCACAAAAAGACAATCCCATGGCTCAAGGAAAATTAGGTTTAAATACCGTTTGCACCCATACCGGAGAAGTGCCAGACGAGCAGTTCCAAGGGGCAATTTCGCCCATCTATCTCAGCAGTTCATACGCCTATGAAGGCGTGGATGTAAAGCGTTATCCGCGTTATTTCAACACGCCCAATCAAGAAGGACTCTCTAAAAAAGTAGCGGCTTTAGAAGGCTGTGAAGCTGGGATGATCTTTGGAAGCGGAATGGCCGCGGTGAGTACCACGCTCATGGCGTTCTTGCAAAAAGGAGATCATGTGGTCTTGCAAGAGGCGCTATATGGCGGAACTTACAATTTAGTAGTTGAAGAATTTGAGAAGTTTGGGATTGAGTACAGCTTTACCGAGGGCTTGAGTGAAGCAGCCTTTGAAGCAGCCGTGCGTGAGAACACCAAGGTGGTTTATGTGGAGACTCCATCCAACCCACTGATGAAGGTCACGGACCTTGTGATGATAGGCCGATTGGCGAAGAAGCACAATTTGGTCAGTATGATAGACAATACGTTTGCTTCTCCCGTAAATCAGACGCCTAAGGACTTTGGCATTGACATTATGATCCACAGTGCTACCAAATATATGGGCGGACACAGTGATATCTGTGCGGGAGCCGTAGCAGCTTCTCAGGAGCATATTGATCGTATTTGGAACCTGGCCAAGAATTTTGGTGGCAGTTTGAGCGATATGACCGTGTGGCTCTTAGAGCGCAGCATGAAAACCATGGCCTTACGCGTCAAACAACAAAACACCAATGCTTTAGCCATGGCTGAGTGGTTGGACAGCCGTGAAGAAATTGGAAGCGTCTACTACCCAGGCTTAGCATCTCACCCAGACCACGAATTGGCCAAAAGCCAAATGCGCGGATTTAGCGGGATGATGTCTTTTGAGTTGGCTGATGGGATCAATGCAGAAGCATTTTTAGAGGCTTTACAACTGATTAAACCATCCATGAGCTTGGCCGGTGTGGAATCTACCATGCTGCTGCCGAGTAAGACCTCACACTTCCTTTTAGGAGAAGAGGAGCGTGCCAGACAAGGCATTTCTGAACAGCTCATTAGATTCTCTGTGGGAATTGAAGAGGTGGAAGATCTGCAAGGGGATATTGTGGCTGCTTTAAAACAAACCGCTCAAGTACAACCTGTAAACTAAAGGCATTGAAATTAGATATACTCGCCATTGGGGCGCATCCGGATGATGTAGAATTGGGCTGCGGAGCCACTTTAGCCAAAGAGATCGCCGCTGGAAAAAAGGTTGGAATCTTAGACTTAACCCGAGGAGAGCTCGGTACACGAGGCACGCCAGAGATCAGAGATCAGGAGGCCAAGGCCGCTGCGGAAATCTTAGGCGCTGTGGTACGGGAGAACATAGCCATCCCGGACGGCTTTTTTACCAACTCCAAAGAGAATCAACTCAAGATCATTGAAGTGTTGCGCAAGTATCAACCCGATATAGTGCTTTGCAATGCCGTTGACGACCGACATATTGATCACGGCAAAGGATCTAAGCTGGCCAGTGACGCCTGTTTTTTAAGCGGCTTGAGACGCATTGAGACCACACATAACGGAGAAGCTCAAGAGGCCTGGAGGCCCAAATTGGTCTATCATTACATACAATGGAAGAACCTGGAGCCTGACTTTGTGGTTGATGTAAGCGATTTTATTAAAAAGAAGGAAGAGGCAGTTTTTGCCTATACCAGTCAGTTTTTTGACCCGAACAGCGATGACCCTGCTACGCCCATAAGCAGTTCTAACTTTAAGGAGAGTATTTCCTACCGCGCCAGAGACTTAGGGCGTTTGATAGGAGTGGAGTATGCTGAAGGATTCACGGTAGAACGCTACGTAGCCGTGGACAGCCTCTACGATTTGAAATAAATTTTTTTGGCCCGCATATTGCGCTAAGGAATTAAAGTGATTATATTTGCCTCCGCTTATTAGCAAACCAGTATGATAAGCGATAAATGGTGGTTGTAGCTCAGCTGGTTAGAGCGCTGGATTGTGGTTCCAGAGGTCGCCGGTTCGAACCCGGTCTTCCACCCAGTAAAGCCTTTGCGCAGATGCGCAAGGGCTTTTTTTGTACGCTTCCGCGAAGCTTGCTTCAGCGGAAAGCGTAAAAAAAAGCCCACCAACGGCGGAGCCGTTGAGGCTTTACTAGCAGGTTTCTCTTATCCGGATCACGCCGAGCAATGCGAGGCGTAACCTTTTTTGAAGCTTTACAGAATGAGTTTCTATAACTGCCGGCTCGGCAGGCTGGCCCCTCGTGTAAAATGTCCACTGGACATTTTATGGTCACTCGGTCCCAGATCACAGCCATTTACGAAGGAAATGGCTGTAACGCGAACCTCTGAACCTTTACCCAAACCCGCGCCAGCGATAGCAGCGGCATCCTTTTGCTTTTGAGCAAAAGATACAGCGGATAGCGCGGTCGTGAAGTAGTAAGAAGTACACTTTACGAGGCGCCCTAGAGAAACTGAATAGGAATATTGTTTTTATTATCTTTAAACAGTAGCGAACTCCCCCCTAACTTTTATAGATGATTGTATTGACGCGAAGACAGCATCGGGGAGCGGGCTGTATTTTTCTGAAGTTTGCTCAGGATCCTTCCTCCACCAAAAGAATAAAACAACTAAAAGGACTGCATTATTCGGTTTCCTTGAAAAGCTATTATGTGCTCGAGGCAGATTGGACGCTAGATGGGCTGATGACTGCTTTTGATCAACTCGACTTGGATGTTGGCCTTAAGGGGATTTTGAGCGATGATTCGCTGCGGCTGTTGGAACAATTTAAAGACTATTTGTTGGGGCAGCGTTTGAGCCCGAGTACCATTACTACCTACTCTAATTTCATTATTGGGTTTTTGAAGTTCTTGAATGATAGACCACTTGCGGAGGTTGACAATACCGTTGTTCGGCTTTTTGTGGAGCAACAGGTCAAACAGCGCAACTACGCCATAAGTACCCACCGGCAGCTGATTAGCGCTATAAAGCATTTTGGGACTTTGTTTTTAGAGTCTGAAATAGATACCTCGCAATTGAAGCGACCTTTTAAATCCAAGTATTTACCCACAGTTTTGAGTGAAGAGGAGGTAATAGATCTGCTGCGCTTTACTAGAAACTTGAAACACAGGGTGATCTTGGCATTGCTGTACAGTTCTGGCTTGCGCATTGGGGAGCTGATGAATTTGAAGCTGCAGCATATAGATCTGGACCGACGGCAGCTCTATGTAAAAAATAGTAAAGGAAGGAAGGATAGAGTAGTGATTTTGGCAGAAAGTTTTATACCTTTATTACTGAATTATTTAACGAGCTATAGCCCAAAGGACTATTTTATTGAAGGCGCGAACGGGAAGGCTTATGCCGCCAGCAGTGTTAGAAAGTTCTTAAAACGAAGTTGCCAGAGGGCTGGAATTAAAAAGCGAGTGACTCCCCACACTTTAAGGCACAGTTATGCCACCCATTTGATTGAAAAGGGGGTGGGGTTGCGTTATGTTCAGGAGTTGTTAGGACACGCCAAACCCGAAACAACGATGATCTATACGCATGTGGCTAAGAAGGATCTGCTCGCCATTAGGAGCCCTTTAGACACCGCTTTGGAGCGATTGTCTAAACAGAACAAGGGACCCTTGATCGGGCCGCTCTCCGGTAATCTTGGCGGATAATAGCGCATATTGCGCTGGATATAACAAGTTGTAGTGCATTTGTCAAATTATAGATATGACTTCATGGGAGCCCATTTCTCTAGAAGATTTAGACGCTGAGATTAAGAAGGGCGTTTCCTTGATGTCGGAGACTCAGAAGGTTTTCTGGAATTCTATTAGAATAAAAACAGAAAAATGGAATGAAACTGAAGATGGTGAAGCTGGAGGTGGATTTTGGGTGGTAGCGCTATTTAGTGATAAAATCAATTGGTACAATGATATCGAAGAAGGTTTCAACATATCAAA
>NZ_JABSPU010000083.1 GCF_013214815.1 Gilvibacter sp. | reverse complement strand
GGGTACCTCCAAGTTCTTTTACAGTTCCGGAATCTATCAAAGCTCGTGTCTTTGGGCTGGAGATATAATCCGTCTGCGGAAAACCTACAAGTTTGGTTTCTCCACCCAATGTTTCTAAGGATGGAATGTGCGTTGTAGAGGTTACTACCAAACCCTTTACAGGAACCGTTAAGATAGCGTCAAAGTTGTCCTCTGCATCCTGTAAAGGCATGGAGCGCGCTGTATAGAGTAAGTATCTAAAGGTTTTGTCCGCATCTGGCCATGGATCATCAACTTCTAAAATACTGTAGTCAGAATACTCATAAAGGCGGAATCCTTGCGCGTGCGTTATCGTGTTAATAACGCTCTGACGATCAGAAATATCCGTAGTATTTTCTTCGGAAGTTTTATTCTTGCACGAAACTAATACGAGCAGTGCAATTATAATAGAGAGGGTTTTACGCATGTTCAAAAATAATATTATTTGTCCTTTACCGAGCTTGCGGGATTTAATTTGTTTAATTTTGCGCCGTATTGGGTGGACATGGCCTTAGACGGTTATGTTCTTAAAAGGGAATCTTGTGAAAGTCAAGAACTGTTCCCGCAACTGTAAGCGATGCCTTTGGCATTAGGAAGTTGATCAAACGCCACTGTTTCAATAGAAATGGGAAGGCCAATTTCCGCAGCAAGTCAGGAGACCTGCCCGGCACGATCATTATTAGTTAAACTTTCGGGATAAAAGTTTTGCATGCGGATTCAGTCTATAGCGGACTGAGCACACTTGCCACATCTTTTATTCCAGTAAACATCTTTAAAATGAAGAAGATTCTTTGTATTACTGGAATGGTGTTGGGTTTTGCCACCGTCGGATTTTCACAGACCGATGGACGTGAGCAGGCCTTAGACACTGTTTTTTTAGATTCCAAAACCCCTTTGACCTCCGCCAATAGCGGAAAGGTTATCACAACGATCTCTGCGGAGCAGATCGCGCAAGAGCCCAACAGTTCTGTGGCGCAATTGCTCAATCGCGCTGCTGGAATTGAGATCAACGGTAGCCGTTCTAACGGAGGGCAGAACCTCGGTTATTTTGTTCGTGGTGGTAGAAACCGTCAAGTTGTTATTTTGATTGATGGAGTTCAAGTGAATGATCCATCGCAGATCGCCAATGATTTTGATTTGCGCTTGCTACCTGCTTCTGCCTTTGAAAAGATAGAAGTACTCAAAGGTGCTTCTAGTGTGCTTTACGGTTCAGGTGCTGCAACAGCAGTGATTTCCTTGACCAGTAAAAAGAACGGAGACAAAGTTTTTGGCGTGCAGGCCAGTACCAGCTTGTCTACAGAAAATTCAAGTGAGAACACCGGCTTTGGAATTCAAACCTTCAACAATTCCGCGCGTATAGGCGGAGGGTATAAAGGCTGGTCTTACCAAATGCAGATCGATCATCAATCCCGCACAGGGCTTTCTGCAGTAGCTGCGCCAGAAGGAGAGCCTGCCTTTGAGAATGACCCTTTTAATTCCTATTCTGCAACAGCTACTGTTGGTTATGCCTTTGACAATGGGTTGAGTATTAGCAGAAGCTTTACCAATGCTCGTTTTAAAGCTGCATTTGACAATTTTGATTATACCGATGCGAATAATTTAAGCACGACCCAATTGGAGCAATTGCGTGGTAATTTGACTTACCGTTACCAAAAAGGACGTGTAGTGGTGAACGATGCCTATAGTTGGACGGAGCGCGATATTGAGTCTTCTTTCCCGTCACGTTTTGACAGTCGTTTCTTTGCTGTGGATGGTTTTTGGAATCACCAGTGGAGTAAGCAATTCAGCACCGTGGTTGGTGTCAATGCGCAATTCAGTGATTTCAACAGCTTTTCTATTCCTTTTGGAGAGACCGAGTTTAACCAAGACATCAATGACCAGACGGCAGACTTTGATATCATTGACCCTTATTTGAATGTGGTATATCAAAGTGATTTTGGATTGAACCTGAATGCTGGAGTACGCCTAAATACCCACAGCAACTATGACAATGCGGTAGTTTATCACATCAACCCTTCTTATAACACGAAGTTAGGAGATCTTAACGCTAAGGTTTTAGCGAGCTACAGCACTGCTTATATCACACCGAGTTTGTTTCAGTTGTTTGATCCTAGTTTTGGAAACTTGGAGTTAGACCCAGAGAACAATCGCACCATTGAAGCTGGTTTGGCTGTGGGAAAAGCAGAGTCTTTCCAAGTAAGTGTTGTTTACTTTAACCGCTTGGAAGAAGACTTTATTGACTTTGTGACGTTAGATCCTGATCACTGCTAGTGGTATTGAAGTAGAAGGGCAGTTCACAACGGGTCAATTCCGCTTTAACGCCAATTATACTTATACCAAACCAGACCAGCGCTTCAACCTGCGTATTCCGGAGCATAAATTAAATGCGAACCTAAATTACCAATGGACACAGAAGTTCAATACTGGTTTGCAATATCAATACAACGCCGAGCGTGAGGATGCCTTTTTCAACTCCGTGAGTTTTGAAAATGAGGCGGTAACCCTAGATGCCTTTGGTATCTTGGATTGGTACGGGCAATACCGTTTAAACGACGCCATTCAATTCACAGCACGCGTAAACAACTTGCTCAATGAAGAGTACGAGGAATTGTTCCGTTTCCAAACCCTAGGTAGAAATTTCAGCCTTGGAATGAATATTAACTTATAAGCCTATTTAAAATTACCAGTGAATTCTGGTAAGGGAAGATCGTAGATCATCTCGTTAAAAAATGGCAACTGCTCTTTGCGGCCTGAGACTTCTTTAAGTTCCGGGCCGCTTGTTTTTGGTGCAGCACCAAATCCGGCTCCCGTGATCTGATTCAAGGCCTCTGCCAATAGCGGCTCGTTCACATCACCTAAAATCCCAAGATTGCTGTAATCCTCGGGTAAAAGCGTATCAGGAACCAAACCGTCAAAATAGTCAGTAACGCCGTTTGCATTGATTGATTTTAAGATCAAAGGTTGCATGGCATAGGTGTGATCTGGATTCGCTCCAGTACGTCCAAAGTTCTCTGAGTCATATAGGGTAGTAGAGGCTGTAAATTTCCCAGTGGTTGTGCCTCCAATTTGAACCACATTGATCCACGGATCCAAGCCGTTGATCACCAATTCACTGGCTGAGGCTGATCTGCGGGTAGTTAAAATATATACGTTGGTCAAGTTCAAGCTATTCAAGCTCGTACCGTTACGCGTATCGTTTCTAAAGCGATTTACTAAGCGCTCCGGATCATTGGCTTCAAAAAAGGCTTGATTGTCGCTATTCCACTGTTCTGTGGTAAAGATTTCCCCAGTGAATTGCCCAGTGATCATGCTGGAAAGACTAATTGCTGATAGAACCGAGCCTCCTGGGTTATAACGCAGGTCTAAAACCAAGTCAGTCACACCGTTGGCCGCAAATTGCCCAAAAGCATCATTGAGTTGTTCGTCAAAATTAGCGGTGAAACCGTTGTACATCAAATAGCCAATATTCTGTCCGCTTACATTTAAAGTTTCAGCTACTAGAATTGGGTTCTCCGTATATTCAACTTTGGTAAGGGTTACTTCTGCTCCAGTTGGAGTTACGCTGGTTCCGTCAAAGGTGGCTAAACCAATGGTATAGCTGTCGGCACTAAAAAGGCCTCTAAAGTTGTCGTTGTTGATCTGCTGCCCGTTTACGGTATTAAAGATCACTCCTCGGGTCAAACCTTCCGTTTCTGCACTAGTTCCTGGCAGAACATAACGCACATAACCGAAGATCTCAAAATCGCTATCCGGATAGAAAACCAAACCGAATTCCATACCGTTATTTTTAGTTACACCTTGAAACTGCTGTTCTAAAGCGATATAATCATCAACTAAAAAGCTGAATCTGTCTATGGTGCCCGGCTGGAACAACAGATCGTCAAAAATTGCTTCAGGACTCGGGTAGGAGGCCGTAAAGGCTGATTTTTCCTCTACCGTGGCAAAACGGTCGTTGGCCAAATTAGGCACATCATCTTTATACAGATAAAAGGCATTGAGGCCGTTCCAGATAAAGTCATTGATGGTAAAGGCAACGTTTCCGTTGTTATTGGTCAGGTTATCGTCTTGATCTTCAAAACAGGCAACGGTAGTAAATACTAGGAGCACCGCCGCGCTAAGTAGGGATAATTTTCGCATAGCTTTTTTTAATAAAGGCAACATGAACTGTGCCATATCCTATTGAGTCGATAAAACTTTTAGTTCCTTGCTAAACAGGGCAAAAACACAGCTTCCTTGCGAATTTAAACTTTTTTTGTAACAAAAAATTGCCTGGTTCGTCCTAACTTCAGAAGCGCATAATTGCCAACCATCAGAAAATGAAACAACAGGAGTTCTTAAACATAGTATTGCCCTTTAGGGATAAGATGTATCGTTTAGCACGAAGAATCCTGGTTTCTACTGATGAAGCAGAAGATGCGGTTCAGGAAGTTCTTTTAAAGTTGTGGAAGGGAAAGGAGCGCATGAGCAACTATAAAAATCCAGAGGCTTTTGCGATGACCATGACCAAAAACTACTGTTTGGACCGATTAAAATCCAAACAAGCTGGGCACTTAAAGATCGTGCACAGCAACTACCAATCACCTCACGCCCGATTGCAAGATCAGGTAGAGGCCAATGACGGAGTTCGCATGGTCTTTGAGATCATGGAAACCTTACCCGAGCAACAAAAGATGATTATTCAGCTGCGTGATGTGGAACAATATGAATTTGACGAGATCGCAGAAATACTAGATATGAAACCTACAGCGATTCGTGTGGCTTTGAGCCGAGCGCGTAAAGCAGTACGGGAAGCATTGATAAAAAAATACAATTATGGAGTTAGCTAAGATAGAATCCCTATTGGAGCAGTATTTTGAGGGAAACACCACCCTAGAGCAAGAAGCTCAATTACAGCAGTACTTTGCTACTGCAGACCTGCCGGACCATTTGGCCCCTTATAAAGACCTCTTTGCAGGCTTTGGGTATATGCGTCAGCAGAAATCAGAAACCGAATTCGTGGTGCCACAAGTCAAAAGACGCAATCCAATTTGGGGTTACGCCGCAGCAGCACTAATTGGAGTGTTATTGAGCGTTGGAGTCTTTATGAACAACAGCGCAGACGATGCCCCAACCTTGACCGCTGAACAACAAGAGGCTATAGAAGCCTTTGAAGAAGCGAAGAAAGCGTTGCAGATGTTGTCTGGAAATCTCAATGACGGAATTGAGGGTATGGCCTACCTCAATGAATTTGACAAGGCCGCAGAACAGATTTTTAAGTAAGATTAATCAATCGAAAAACAACGTATGAATTGAGCGTAGTTTTCTTTAGAGAACTATGACAGAACAAGACGGAATCCGAATTAAAATCACTGGAACCGCTTGTTTAACCTAAATCACAAATTAAGAAAGATGAAACGAGTTATAATTTTAGTAATGGCATTTGTAGTAACGGCAACCGGATTTGCTCAAGATGTTTTTGACAAATACGAGACCAACGGAAAAGTAACTTCCTTTGTTGCTACCGCCAAGATGTTTAAGTTGATCAGAGATATCGACTTTGAAACCGATGATCCAGAAGCGCAAGCTTACAAAGACCTTATTGACAACATTGACAATATCCGTGTTTTTGTAACAGAAGATGAAGCCACCCGTAACGATATGAACACAACGGTGACTAATTACCTAAAGAGCAATTCCGAACTGGAAGAGTTGATGCGTGTAAGTGCAGAAGGAAAGCGTGTTCGTTTTTATTCTCAAGACGGAGAGAGTGAGGGCTTTGTAAAAGAACTTCTCATGCATGTGACCGGTGATGTTGATGGCAAGCAAATGTCAGTCATCATGAGCCTTACCGGAGATTTGAACCTGAGTCAGATCTCGCAACTCACTAAGGACTTAAAGTTGCCAGGTAGCGAAGAGCTCAAGAACATCGATAACAAAAACTAACCCTATTGAAACATCTATTAGCATTATTTAGCTTAGGTATTCTCCTCGCTGCGACTTTAGTAAGTTGCAACGAGGAGCCTACCTTACAGTCCTACTTTGTAGACAAACAAGAAGACAACCGTTTTGTAAAATTTGATCTGCCCTCAAGCCTGATCACGGAAGACAGTGATCTGCTCAACGCAGAACAAAAAGAGGTGATGCAGTCTGTACGTAAGCTCAATATTATGGCTTACCCCATTAAAGAAGGAGATTCTTTAAAGGCAGAGTATCAAATTGAAAAGCAAAACGTGATTGATATCTTGGCCAGAGAACAGTATCAGACCTTGATCAGTTTTGGTTCTCCAACCCAAGGAGCGTCTTTAAAGTTTGTTGGTGAGACGGACGCCATTGACGAGTTGGTGATCTTTGCCAGCGATGAAGAGCGCGGTTTTGCGATCTTTAGACTAACCGGGAACGATATGGATCCGGAGAAGTTTGTCAATATGATGCGCTCCATTGAAACCGGAGATCTGGATGTGAGCCAAATGAATGGATTGGGACAACTCTTTGATACCAGCGATGAAGACTATGACGATTCTTGGGAAGACCAAGAAGGTTGGGTAGACGACCAGGAGAATGAAACCAAACTGGATTCCATCATCGACGAGATCGAGGACTAAGCACGATTAAAAAATATAGCAGGATACTAGATTCCTGTGTAAGATGCTGGTGTAATAGCCAGCATTTCTTGTTTTAAGGCATCAGATACATCCAAAGATTTTATGAAAGCGGCCATGGTCTGCTCAGTAATGGCTTCATTGGTACGGGTAAGTCCTTTTAAGGCCTCATACGGATTCGGATAGGCCTCACGGCGTAAAATAGTCTGAACCGCCTCAGCAACTACTGCCCAGTTGTTTTCAAGGTCACCGGCAAGGGCTTGCTCATTCAATAACAATTTACCCAAACCTTTTAAAGTAGCTTGCATAGCAATTACCGTATGCGCTAAAGGTACCCCAATATTACGCATCACCGTAGAATCTGTTAGATCACGTTGCAAACGACTAACAGGAAGCTTAGCAGCCAAGTGTTCAAATAAGGCATTAGCAATTCCTAAATTCCCTTCTGAATTCTCAAAGTCAATTGGATTTACTTTGTGCGGCATAGCCGACGAACCAACTTCTCCCTTTTTGATCTTCTGTTTGAAGTAATCCATGGAGATATACGTCCAAAAATCACGGTCCATATCCAGGATGATCGTATTGATGCGCTTTAGGCCGTCAAACAAAGCTGCCATATGGTCGTAATGCTCGATTTGCGTAGTTGGGAAAGAGTGGTGAAGTCCGAGTTTTTCCTGCACGAAATCCGTAGCAAAGCCTTTCCAATCTATCTGTGGATAGGCAACCTGATGCGCATTGAAGTTACCGGTAGCTCCTCCGAACTTAGCAGCACTTTTCACATCATTCAAAAGATCTAATTGTTCTTTTAAACGAACCACATAAACCTCGATCTCTTTCCCCAAACGGGTAGGAGAGGCCGGTTGTCCGTGGGTGCGGGCCAACATGGGAATGTCTTTCCACTCCTGTACAAAACCTTCTAATTTCTGAATCAGCTCCAAAAAAACAGGAATGTACACATCATTCACAGCTTCTTTTAATGATAAAGGCACTGCTGTGTTGTTGATGTCTTGGGAGGTGAGTCCAAAGTGAATGAATTCCTTTTGAGCGCCAATCCCCAAACGATCAAATCCTTCTTTGATGAAATACTCTACCGCTTTTACATCGTGGTTGGTAACTCCTTCAATTTCTTTAACGCGTTGAGCGTTCTCAGAATTGAAGTCGGTGTAGATCTTACGTAGAGCATCAAACTGGCTGTGGTCAAAATCAGCGAGCTGAGGCAAAGGCAATTCACACAGGGCAATGAAGTATTCCACTTCTACCTGAATGCGATATTTGATCAAGGCTTCTTCCGAAAAATAATCGGCTAAAGCACTTGTTTTACTCGCGTAGCGTCCATCTATGGGTGAAATTGCACGAAGGGCCGTATTGCTCATCTTGGCTGATTTTTAAGAAAGGGCTAAGATACGTTTAAAAACGAAATTTTAAGGGGTCTTTCCAGCCTGAAATTTCTCGATCTTAGCCAGAAAGGTTCGGGTGCGGGCTTTGTAGCCTGCCGAGTGTTTGGCATAGCCTTCTTGGAGGATCATTTGCAGCTCTGGATGCACCCAATCAAACTCGGTACCCAAATAGTACAAACTTTGTATGCTGTAAGCTTTACAAGCTACTTTTTCTTCATTGATGACCCAATCAAAACAAGCTGCAGTCAAGGCTTCTCTATGTTCTCGATTTAAAGAAGATCGCACGGCGTCATCTATATCTTTGTAATAGGCTAAGCAAAGCAGTTCCGTGATCTTGGCAAAAGGTCGTTTGGCCTGATGCTTTTTAAGTTCTGGGATGATTGCGCAAAACAAATCTAAATGCGGTAGTAAAAGCTCCATATGCGCCTTGCAGACAAATTCCAGCACCCAAGCCGCTTTGTGAGAACGATCGGTAGACTCGTCTGCGCAGAATTTCAAGAGGTCTTCTAAACTATCAGGGTTTTGCAAAACCCAATCTGCGGCCTGCTGCCTACTGGCTCGGTAGGCCTTTGCGTAATTTAACGTTTCTTCAAGAGCTTCTCGCAACAATTTGTTATACTTTGATCGTTCAACTAACTGGGACATGAAGATACTTAAAAAAGTCCTCATCTTGGCTTTAGTAGCATTTGTGGTGATGCAGTTCTTTCGCGTAGACAAGAACGAGGCAGCAGGTGATTATTTAGAAGCTTTCGTCGCGGAGACCAATCCGCCTACCGAGGTCATGGAAACGCTTAAAACGGCCTGTTTGGATTGTCACAGTAATAATACGCGTTATCCCTGGTATGCCGAGATTGCTCCGATCTCCTATTGGTTAGATGATCACATCCGTCACGGCAAAGGGGAACTCAACTTCTCGGAATGGGCCAACTACTCCAAAAGCCGCAAGGACCATAAGATGGACGAGATCATTGAGCAGGTAGAAAACCGTTGGATGCCCATGACTTCTTACACCAAGGTACATAAAGATGCAATTTTGACTGATGAACAGATCGCGAGCATAGTATCTTGGGCCGAGCAATATCGGGCTTTGATCAATTTAGGAGATCGACCACAGTAGGGATTCCTTTCGTTGCGGTCTGAGCGATCACTTGAATTCGACCACCAGAAGCAACAGCGGGATTTGGATCTACAAAAAAGATAGGCGTATCTACAGGAGCGTAGTTTAAAAGCCCAGCAGCAGGATACACTTGCATAGAAGTTCCCACAATGATCAGCGCCTCACATCGGCTTACAATTTCAACCGCTTTTGGGATTAGTGGGACGTCTTCTCCAAACCAAACAATGTGCGGCCGGGGCTGGGGTCCATTCTTGCTTAAGGCTCCCAGGTTCACG
>NZ_JABSPU010000082.1 GCF_013214815.1 Gilvibacter sp. | reverse complement strand
GAGGTATATCAGAATGAAAACTGCCCCGTAACTCATCTCATACAAACCACTAGCTCCTGCCTGATGTTCTTTGACCAATTGGGCATTGTAAATGGTAAAACAGGCTCCGAGAAATGAAGACGCCAAAGCCAAAAGTATTCCTGTGGTATAGCTAGAATCCACATTAAAGATCAAAGCCAAGCCGCACATGGCTAAGAGTCCAAAGAGCACCTCATAGATAATGAGCTTCCGCTTTAAAAATAGAGGTTCTAAAAAGGCTGCAAAAAACGCTCCCGTAGACATCACGGCCAAGGTCACGGAAACATTAGAGGCTTTTACAGCGCCAAAAAATGCCAGCCAGTGCAGGGCAATGAGCCCACCAGCAATAGCAAACTTTATTTGGATCCTTCTTGGAAACCGAAGACGTTTCTTAGTGATGATTGCAAAAATCAATAAGAAGACAGCCGCCAAACTCATTCTGTAGGCAACCAAGGGAATGGCATCTAAAGTGATGAGTGCACCGAGCACAGCGGTGAATCCCCAAATAAAAACAATGAGGTGTAAATGCAAGTATTGCAGCTTTTTAACGCTTGGCATTGTAAAGAAGGTAAACCGCCAAGCCAGCAAATACGATGTTCGGGAACCAAGTCGCTACCAAAGGAGAGAAATCACTTTGTTCGGCTAAGGTTCCAAAGATCTTGTCAAAGAACACGAACACCATTCCCAAACCTATACCAAAAGCGAGGTTCACTCCCATTCCACCGCGGCGTTTAATGGACGAAACGGCCACCGCGATAATGGTGAGGATATAGGCCGATATCGGCAAGCTCCAGCGTTTGTTTCTCACGATCTCATAACGGCTAATATAGGTTGAGCCACGCTCTTTCTCTTTGGAAATGAATCGATTGAGTTCGTTATAATTGAGCGTCTCTGCAATGTATTCCAGTGGAGTGAGATCTTCCAAATCAAAGGAGAACACCGTATCCAACTTATTCTTAATAATGAGTTGATCTTCTCGTTCCCCAACAATACGCTTGGTATAATTACTCAGGGTATAGGTACTGTCCTCTTGATTGAATTTAATACGATTGGCGCTGAGCTTGTAGACCATTTTGTTGTCCACCACATGCTCTAAGGTAAAGTTGCGCCCCATCTGATTTTTGGGGTTGAAGTAACTCACATAGATATAGTCAGTCTCGTTGATCTGACGATATACATTGGTTTGGTCTCGATCTTTTTTGCCTCGTTTGAGATACTGATAGGTAAACTCATTAAAGCCTTTACTGGCCATAGGCGCGAGATACATCCCTAAAAACAAAGCTCCGATACAAACAATAGTTGCACCGATCATATACGGTCTCAAAAATCTGTAGAAAGAAACACCACTACTCAAAAAAGCGATCACCTCCGTTTTATTCGCCATTTTAGAGGTGAACCAAATCACCGACAAGAACAAAAATAGTGGGAACAGCAGGTTTGCGAAGTAGATGGTAAAATGGAGATAATAAAGCGCCACTTCAGAAAAAGGCACCTCATTGGCCAAGATCTTATCGATCTTTTCGGCCAAATTCACCGTAATCCCAATCGGAATAAAAAGCAACAAGAGCATCAAGAAGGTGCCCAAGTACTTTTTAAGTATGTAACGATCTAGAATTGAAAGCATTGACTACAAGCGTTTGTCCATTTGACGCACCATTTTATCCTTCCATGCCTTGAAAGTTCCAGCAATGATTTGCCTTCTGGCTTCACGGACTAACCACAAATAAAAGCCTAAATTATGAATCGTGGCGATTTGTTTCCCTAAAAGTTCGTTAACACTGAACAGGTGTTTCAGATAAGCTTTGGTGTATTGAGTATCTACATAAGTGTGTCCCATAGGATCAATGACAGAAAAATCATCGGCCCATTTAGCATTTTTTATGTTGATGGTACCCTCTGAGGTAAACAGCATTCCGTTACGAGCGTTTCTGGTAGGCATCACACAGTCAAACATATCTACGCCCAGAGCGATATTCTCTAAAATATTAATCGGCGTTCCAACACCCATTAAATAACGCGGTTTATCCCAAGGCAGCACTTCCGTGACTACTTCTGTCATGGCGTACATCTCCTCTGCAGGCTCGCCAACGGATAATCCTCCAATTGCATTTCCAACGGCTCCGGCGTTGGCAATATATTCTGCCGATTGTTTTCTCAAGTCCTTGTAAGTGCTTCCTTGTACAATCGGGAAAAAGGCTTGAGCGTAATCATAAGTGAACGGCAATTTGTCCAGCTCAGCAATACAGCGATCCAACCAACGATGCGTCATATGCATGGAACGCTTGGCGTAGTTGTAGTCACAAGGATAGGGTGTGCATTCATCAAAGGCCATGATGATATCTGCACCGATCACCCGTTGGATCTGCATGACCCGTTCTGGAGTGAACATATGATATGAACCATCTATATGCGATTGGAACTTTACTCCTTCTTCTTTGATCTTTCGGTTTCCAGAAAGTGAATACACTTGGTATCCACCACTGTCTGTCAAAACATTACGGTCCCAATTCATGAATTTGTGCAAACCTCCTGCCTTTTGCAGGATCTCTGTTTGCGGGCGCAAGTACAAATGATAGGTATTGCCCAGAATAATATCTGGATTAATGTCGTCTTTAAGTTCGCGTTGGTGTACCCCTTTTACCGTACCTGCAGTACCAACAGGCATAAAAATTGGGGTTTCAATTGTCCCGTGATCAGTGGTGATAGTTCCGGCTCTCGCTTTACTTTGTGGATCGTTTGCTGTTAAGCTGAATTGCATAATCTATGGTAGCTTCCTCTGGGGCAAAGATAGCATCTTATGCTGTTTTTATAGGGGAATCCTGCGCAATGTTAACTAATCCTTGGGAATCGTTGATAACTCGCTTGCTTCCCCCTTTGCTCAAGGGGGTGAATAGTGTAATTTTACAGCTGAATTCAAACCATTTTTTATGCCAGATATCGCAGCTTTAGAAGACTTGGTAACGCAGGTCAGACGCGACATTTTAAGGCAAGTTCACAAGGTAAATTCGGGTCACCCAGGAGGTTCTTTGGGTTGTGCCGAATTTTTTGTGGCCTTGTTTCAAGTCATTATGGACCGCAAAGACGGGTTCCACATGGATGGAAAGGGTGAAGACATCTTCTTCTTATCCAACGGACACATTTCCCCAGTATTTTACAGTGTACTTGCCCGTAGCGGTTATTTCCCTGTGGAAGAATTGAACACTTTTAGATTGATCGATTCTCGCTTGCAAGGACACCCAACTACACATGAAGGACTTCCGGGAATTCGGGTGGCCTCTGGGTCTTTGGGCCAAGGAATTTCTGTCGCCGCTGGCGCAGCAGAAACTAAAAAACTCAACAATGATCCACATTTGGTTTATGCCCTTTGTGGAGACGGAGAACTTCAAGAAGGACAAAACTGGGAGGCCATTATGTACTGTGCCGCCAACAAAGTAGACAACCTGATTGTTACCGTAGACTTAAACGGTCAACAGATCGACGGATCTACTGATGACGTCCTCGACCTTGGAAACGTTCGTGGTAAGTTTGAGGCCTTTGGATGGATGGTACATGAAGTTGCCAAGGGTAATGATATGCAAGCAGTAATTGATGGTCTAAACCACGCAAAGAACATGAGTGGTCAAGGCAAACCTGTTTGTGTACTATTACAAACCGTAATGGGTAATGGAGTAGACTTTATGATGCACACGCACGCATGGCACGGAAAAGCGCCTAATGACGAGCAACTGGCCGTTGGCTTGGCACAGAACCCAGAAACTTTAGGGGATTACTAAAAGACGAGCAATGAAAACCTATACAGATACAGGAAAAAAAGACACACGCTCCGGATTTGGAGCTGGTTTGACCGCTCTTGGTCAAACAAATCCCGATGTAGTAGCGCTTTGTGCTGACCTAACGGGATCACTTAAAATGGACGAATTCAAAGCAAATCACCCAGAACGCTTCTTCCAAGTTGGAATTGCAGAAGCCAATATGATGGGACTTGCAGCCGGAATGACCATAGGAGGTAAAATACCTTTTACAGGAACCTTTGCCAACTTTTCGACAGGCCGTGTATATGATCAGATCAGACAAAGTATTGCCTATTCTCACAAGAACGTAAAGATCTGTGCTTCTCACGCCGGATTGACTTTGGGAGAAGATGGAGCTACTCACCAGATCTTAGAAGACATTGGTCTAATGAAAATGTTGCCTGGAATGACGGTGATCAATACCTGTGATTTCAATCAAACAAAAGCAGCAACCATGGCCATTGCACAGCATCATGGACCAGTATATTTGCGTTTTGGACGCCCAAAAGTACCAAACTTTACTCCAGAAGATCAAAACTTTGAGATCGGGAAGGCCGTTCAATTACAAGAGGGTTCTGATGTGACTATCGTAGCTACCGGACATTTAGTTTGGGAAGCCTTAGAAGCAGCCAAAGCTTTGAATGAAGAAAGCATTAGCGCAGAGGTGATCAATATTCACACCATTAAACCATTAGATACCGATGCCATTGTAAAGTCTGTAAAGAAGACTGGATGCATCGTTACGGCAGAAGAGCACAACTTCTTAGGAGGACTCGGGGAATCTGTTGCCAGAGAATTGGCACTGCACCACCCAACTCCGCAAGAGTTTGTAGCTACCAATGACACCTTTGGTGAATCTGGTACGCCAGCACAATTGATGGACAAATACGGATTGAATGCCGCCGCAATTGCTGCCAAGGCTAAAAAAGTTATGGGACGTAAATAAAGTTCCTAACCCTTAACGAATAAAAAATCCCGCTCTAGGCGGGATTTTTTGTATGCTGTATTAAGAAAGGATTAGTCTGCATCGCGGTAGTCCGGAATACCGTCTCCATCCGTATCTGTAAGGATCACTGTTCCGTCATCGAGGATCTCAATCTCATCTCGTGTTGGCACGCCGTCATTGTCATCGTCAAAATCTGCGAAGTCAGGCACACCATCCTCATCGGTATCATCATCGAGTTCGTTTCCGTTTCCGTTCAAGTCTTCATTAAGCGAAATGATCCCGTCTTGATCGTGATCTGCAACAACTGCTTCTAAAACGTTGAAAGTAAAGATCAATTGAGAGTACAACGGAATCTGTGGACTTGGTGGTTGATTGAAATATGCAATTCCAGAAGGAATGAACAAAGCTCCTGAGCCAAAACCTTCAAAGCTTACCGTTCCATCAGGATTTACGGTTTGAGCAGTTGCCCCTTGGAATTCAACAAGACCTTCTTGAAATCCGTCGATAACACCAGTAAGATCAAACCAAACTGGGTTTGGTGATCCGTCAAACTGGGTTCCGGTCAATAAGGTACCGCGGTAGGTCACCAAAGTAGAATCTACAAAGGTTGGGCTTGAACCCTCTCCTTGTAAGGCTTTCAAAATATAAAGGTTGTAGGTTACATCCTCTTCATCTCTATCGGTCACTACCTTAGTTTCCACTTGATTGATCAATGGAATTTTATCTGAGTTGTCTCCAGCGATGGTATCAATTACTACTTCAAAATCAAAGCCAGTTGGAGGAGTTTCAAACTCTTCGTAGTTGTAAAAGTGCGTTTGTAGGTATTCCACCAATTCCGCTTCGGCATTTACTGCCTCTTCTCCACGGTCACGAGGCGGTATAGTCTCAAAACCGTTGTCGTCATTTCCACAAGAGAAAACCCCTGCGATCATCAAGGCACTTAAAAGGCCGTATATTAGTTTCTTTTTCAATGAAATCAATTTAGGTTTAGACAGCGCTAAACTGCCGTATTTACACCATTTTATGTCTTAAAAAGACGAGCGCAAGATACCATTTTTTATACTTTTGCTGTAAACATTAACGTTGATTTTAGAAGCTTTGTATGAGGGTTGACAAATATCTTTGGGCCACGCGTTACTTTAAAACGCGCAATCAGGCAACCATAGCTTGTAAAAAGGGAGCGGTTAGAGTGAATGATGATGTGGTGAAGCCCGCTCGAGAAGTGTATCCGGGAGACGAACTCAAGGTTCGCAAGAATCAAGTGGATTATGTACTCAAGGTATTGGATACGCCACCGAGTCGTGTGGGCGCCAAATTGGTTGATATGTATCGTCAGGACATTACCCCGAAAGCAGCTGTAGAGACTTTGGAAATGCTCAAATACTCCCAAGACTATTACCGCAAACGCGGAACAGGCCGCCCTACAAAAAAGGATCGCCGCGATCTGGAAGACTTCACAGACGAACAAGAGTGAGCAAAGTTTTGGTATCTTTGTTTTAACAACAGTACAGCGCTATGGATACAATATTGAATCACCAAGAGGTTCAACACAAAATTCGCCGAATTGCCTATCAGATCTATGAAGCTAACGCTACCGAAAAGGAGATCGTTTTGGCTGGAATAGCTGGTGGCGGTTACACCCTAGCCCAGCGTTTGGCAGAAACACTACAGGATATTGCACCCATGCATTTTTCACTCTGCAAAGTAGAGATTGACAAAGCAGACCCTAGAGCACCAATTACTACCAGCATGCTGGCAGCTGATTATGAAAACAAAGCTGTTGTTTTGATCGATGATGTACTTAATTCAGGTACTACACTGATCTATGGTGTGCGTCACTTTTTGGATGTTCCACTTTCGAGATTCAAAACTGCCGTACTTGTCAATAGGAATCATAAAAAATACCCCGTTAAAGCTGATTTTAAAGGAATTTCACTCTCTACTTCTCTAAATGAAAATGTGGCTGTGGTTTTTGAAAAAGACCAAGACCGCGTTTGCCTAGAATAATTGAGCTACTATAGCTTTTACCACTTCTTCTGCGGATTGTTCTGAGGTATCTATTCGATGCTTCGCTTGCATATAATAAGGTGAACGATCAAACAAATGCTTACGGACGAAATCTTTGAGATCCTCATGATTGTTTAAATGTGCAATCAGCGGACGCCCAGCTCTTTCTGGCCAAAGCCGATCAACTAAAGTATCTAAATGGGTCTTTAGATAAATGGCTTGGACATCGGCTGCAGCCAAAAGCTTATCCATATTACCTGCATAACATGGAGTACCACCTCCAAGGGCAAGGACTTTATTCTCCGGGGTTGAAAGTTGCTTTTCAAGTACCTGAGACTCCAAAATGCGAAACTTAATCTCCCCTTTTTCTTTAAAAAATTCAGGAATTGTTTGACCTGCCTTTTCTTCTATCAGGGTATCAAGATCGCAATAAGGCCAGTTGAGAACTTCGGCTAATTTTTTACCGATCAGCGACTTACCGCTGCCCATATATCCCAACAAAACGATCATAATTAATGCTTTTATATTTTGGCTGCTTCAAAGATGCAATTGGCTTTCTTCGAAAACTCAAATTTAAATCAAAATAGCTTTGATAAATAAATAGAATGGTTTTATATTTGCACCCGCATTCAACAAAGACCTGATAGCTCAGTTGGTAGAGCATCTCCCTTTTAAGGAGAGGGTCCTGGGTTCGAGCCCCAGTCAGGTCACCACTAAAAAAGTTAAGCCCCGCGGCCTAACTTTTTTTTTGCCCGGGTGCTGGAATTGGTAGACAGGCATGGTTGAGGGCCATGTGTCCATTAGGGCGTGTGGGTTCGACTCCCACCTCGGGCACTGACAAATTAAAACGCATAGAAGATGCGACAAGAAAAAACGCCAAGCTTGCTTGAGCGTTTTTTTTATGGAGCAGATTCAAATCGCATAGCGATTTGTGTTTTGATTTGCTACATGGGCACAGCCGGGACGGCCGAGCATGAACGCTAGTGAGTGCGAGGCACTCTCACCAAAATGTCATCTCGATACATTTTTTACTACGCAAAAAACACTCGATGACCGGAACCCCGCGCCAGCGATTACAGCGGCATCCTTTTTACGAAGTGAAAAGATATAGCGGAAAGCGCGGTGACGCTTCTTGGCGGCAGGCGCCCAAAAAATTATAAATAACTCAACACCAAAATGTCATCTCGATACATTTTTTGCTTCACAAAAAACACTCGATGACCGGAATTGGTTTGCGACTAAGTATACAAATCAATATCATAGGCATACCACAAACGGTAAACAAAATTTCCTGAAAACATCCTAATTTTTTTCTGTTAATTGTTTACTATTTTTTCGTTTTTATTAAACAAAAGCTTATTTTTGTGGTTCGCTATATTGTGATTAAATTCATGAAGCCCCGTTGATGTATGCTGGTTAAAACCCAATTTAACATAAAGGATTTAGAGAACTTAAGCGGCGTAAAGGCGCATACCATCCGCATTTGGGAAAAGCGCTATGGCCTACTGGAACCCAACCGTACGGATACCAATATCCGAAAGTACGATCTGGAGAACCTAAAAAAGTTACTCAATGTTACTTTCCTGTACAACGAAGGCATCAAGATCTCTAAGATCGCTAAACTCAGTGATGCTGAGATTCAGCAGATCATTGAAGAGCGCGCAACTCAAAAGCAAGAAGACTATGCAATGAAGGCCTTTAAGACGGCCATGTTCGACTTTGATTACACCCTTTTTGCAACTACCTTCAACGAACTGAGTGAGCGCATCAGCTTTAGAGAGATCTTTATGGAGGTCTTTATTCCGCTGCTGCAAGAAATAGGAACGCTTTGGCAAACAGGTACTATTGATCCGGCACACGAGCGCTTTATCTCAGAGTTGATCAAGCAAAAGATCATTGTCAACATCTCTAATTTGCAGAGTGTTCAAAAGCCAGAACGCCAAGACATTCTTTTCTCTTTATATTTACCATATGAGGAGATTCATGAAATTGGACTACTCTATGCTCATTACGAGATCCTTCAAGCTGGCTATCAAACCATTTATTTGGGTAGTAATATTCCATTACCAAGTTTGCGCAATGTGCTCAAGCACCACGATAATGTAGTTTTTGTTTCCTTCTTTACTGTGAAACCGGACAAGGTTTCCATTTATGAGTATTTGAAGGAATTTGACAAGATTATCTCTAAAGAGCAAACCAGTCAGCTATGGCTCATGGGCGCTAAGACCCGTGAGGTTGAGTCAGATAAGGTTCCAGGTCATGTCTCTGTGATAGGCACCATTGAAGGGTTACTCGAAAAACTCAATACATTAAAAAAATCTTAAATCCAGTCAGCAGCTTTCATTTTGTTTAGAATTTGATTTAATTTGTTAGACAAATGAAGAAAAGCATTGCAATCGTAGGTAGCGGCTTCGCCTCTTTGGCCGCGGCATCTTATCTGGCTCAAGCCGGACACCAGGTGACCATCTTTGAAAAGAACAAGACCGTAGGCGGTCGTGCACGACAACTTAAACGCGATGGGTTCACCTTTGATATAGGTCCAACTTGGTATTGGATGCCTGACGTCTTTGAGCGTTTCTTCGCCGATTTTAATAAAAAGCCTGAAGACTTTTACGAACTAATCAAACTCAATCCCGCCTACAGCGTATGCTTTGGTGAAATGGATTTCATAACCATTGAGGACAGTTTGGAAAAGATCTGCAAGACCTTTGAAAAAGAGGAACCAGGCAGTGCAGCCAAGCTTGAGAAGTTTATGACTAAGGCCAAATCTAACTACGATATTGCGATTAAAGATTTAGTTTACCGTCCAGGAGTGTCTCCTTTGGAATTAGTAACACCGGTGACCATGCGCAAAATTGGTCAGTTCTTTAGTACGATTGCTAAAGACGTTCGCGCCGAATTTAAGAATCCACGTTTGATCTCCATCTTGGAGTTTCCCGTTTTATTCTTAGGAGCTAAGCCCAGCAA
Source organism: Gilvibacter sp. (assembly GCF_013214815.1). GTDB lineage: Bacteria > Bacteroidota > Bacteroidia > Flavobacteriales > Flavobacteriaceae > Gilvibacter. Next base: position 299 of record NZ_JABSPU010000082.1, on the reverse strand, counting down.
TACTCCTGCATTCTACAGTTTTATGAACTATGCCGATTTTGGAATTGGAACCTTCCACCCCAAAGACGGTATGTATTCGGTTATAGAAGGCATGAAGACACTAGCTGAATCACTAGGGGTAGAGATCCGCACAGAACACAATGTGGACTCCATCACAGTAACTGATGGCCATGCAACCGGATTGGTTTCTAACGGACAAGTACACAAGGCAGACCTTGTTTTGAGCGGAGCAGATTACCACCACTCAGAAACTTTATTGCCCGCAGAACACCGCCAGTATTCTGAGAATTATTGGAAGA
>NZ_JABSPU010000081.1 GCF_013214815.1 Gilvibacter sp. | reverse complement strand
TGCGGTTCATGCTCCGGCTCCAGACGGCACCCGATATACTACGACTGCCACCACAGATGCTTCTGGGAACTTCACTTTTACCCTAAGCAGTGATAAGCCTTTTGGCCCTGATGATTACAAGGTGATCGCCTATGTACTGCCTGGCAGTGTCTTGGGCAGCTCAGAATCACCACCAATTAACCTCCAGATTCAGTAGGGGTCAACTAGATGCCGTGATTGATAGGCTCAGACATTGGTCTGGGCCTTTTTTATTGTTCAGCCAACTCCCATTCAAAAAGCAGATCCAATTCTTGTTTGTTGCCTAGTATAAAATCTGCCGGCAGGTAATGCAGAGTGTCTGTTTTTAAATAAAAGCGATGCCCTTTGGGAACCTTTTTTGTATAGAAAGCATCTTTAAACAAGCCTGGAGATACAGGCTGAAGAATCTTCTGAATGTACTCTGAACAATACAAGATATTCTCATCATTGCTGTTGAATTTATAATCAAATTTAATGGGTTGCCCCAAAAGTCTATCAATAGCAACTTGAATGCTATCAAGCTTGTTAGGGGTCATGCCTTTAAGTTTCCAAACGGACAGATAGTTATAGCTTTTCTCTTCTGCGGTTACAAAAGACGTTAAGGATTCTGTGATCATTGGATTTGACTTTCGAGTATTTACATGATAGATCCTGAGACTATCGGTATAAAAACCTAAGGCAATGTGTGAGGCAAGACCCCCATACCTGTTGTATTCTCTGGCGTAACCTCCCATTTTGGTTTGGGAACCGCGGAGCAATAAATAAACGTTTTCCTCTTCGAATAGTGTCTTATCTAAGGCAGTCGGCAGATCCTCCTCCCCAGAAGAATGATGCCAAACCGCGGCAATACCAAAGGTAATTACTAGACAAACAACAAGAATTTTAAACAAGCGTGACATAGGCTGGTCTTGAAGGCCTATTTATCTGGACCTCCGTCAGCAAACCAACCAATCACTCCACCAATGATTCCACCGCCGATAGCGCAAGGAAGACCACAGATAGATCCACCAATAGCAGCACCAGCAATAGCCATAGTGGCTGTACATGAGGCTGGATTCCCGTTAATTGAACAATCCACAGTTCTGGAACCGAAACCACTTCTTCCAAGACCATCATTGAAGTCCTTAGAAAGCTGGTTGATGTCAACAAGTAAGTTCTGCTCAAAGTCAGAAATGCTTGAGAAACCTTCTGCTTCTGTCAAATCTGGCAGGTACCCCACAGCAGCGATCTTAACGATAGCCTCCTTTGTGAAATCGCTGTACTTAGTTCTCAAAATATAAGATTCAAGCCCAATTTCTTGTACCACCATTAATTCATCAGCGATCATATTAGCTGATTTGGCACTTAGAGATCCTGGATTGCCAGCTGCATTGTAAAAGGTGCTGAATTCTCCTCGTGACATAGGCAGGCTCGGAGCTCCTTTGCTTTCAATCTCTGATTGAACACTTTTAAAACGATCAAAGGCGGTTTCTGGTGCACGAACCGTTGATTTGTCAATTAGAAGTTCACTGTTCACATCAGTGTTTTCAGTAGCTGTGTTGTCCTCTTTTGAACAAGAAAAGATCACCACAGAAAGTAAGAGCACTACGCTCATTCGATATACAATTTTCATGATAATATAGTTTAATTGATTGCCTACTCGTTCGCTTTTCGGCATACGCGACCTCTTGTTGAGTATTGAGGTAAATACATAGTCAACAGATATTTAGCTGCAGCACATTTTCTGTTTAGAAAACCTGGAAAGGAAGCGAGAACATCCGGAACTAACCGGCCGTCAAGCCCGTTCCAAGCTATTGGGAAGAATTACCCAATGTCGTATAGATATTTATTTAGTATCAAGCCAGTGCCCGAAAAGACCTCCTAGAACTCCCCCAATAATTCCGCAGGGAAAGCTGCACAATGACATTCCAATGGAGCTTCCTATGATGGCTCCTGCCCTAGTGCATGGAGCATAACTGTCATACCCAGAAATATAGGTGCCACAGTAACGGTCTCTGTGTTCAAATCCTGCCGCTTCTTCTTTAAATTCTAGAGCAACGGCATTGAGGTGAAGCAATAGCTCTTGTTCATCTCTTTTGAGTGAAGCGAAGCCTTCAACTTCATCGATGCCCTCAATAGATTCTTCCGCAATGATCTTAATGATCAGATCTTTGGTCAGCTCGCTGAAATTTGTTCTTTCACGGATATAAGGAACCACACCCATTTCTTGGAACACAAAAAGCTCGTCCAGTATAAGATTTGCAGATTTAGTGTCAATTTCGGTCTCAATGCCAGAGAGCGATTGAAGTTCATAAAAGGTTCCGCGATCCAAGGGTAATGCAGGCATTCCATGAGTTTCAATGGCCACTTTTACATTCAAATAGGCATCAAATGTTGTAGTTGGAGCTTTGACAGCTCTTTTGCTGGCAAACAACGATTGGCTTTCAATGGTGACTGGCTCTTGTTGTTTTTCTTCGGAGCATGCTGTGATCAAGCAGGAAAGAATCAAGACTATGCCCAGTGTTTTCACAATTTTCATAATGGTTAGTTTTAATGCAAAGCCGAGATTTGGAATCATCGACTTCCATATAATTATTTAACTAAACACCATGCACAGTTATGGTACTCACTAAAGGGTTCCATAAATTTTATTTTGTTACCCAAAAAAAAGCACAACTTTCGTTGTGCTTTAATCTAATACCTTGAAATCCCTTTGTTTTAGGGGAGATCCGAGAGAAGTTCTTTTGCCTTATCAGCATTATAAAGCTCATTGCTGACAATGTATTCCAAAACGGATTTCGCCTCAGTTACCGCTCCCGATTTTAATAAAGCCAGGGCTTTGAACCAATGACCTCTGGGCGCGTCAATAAGATCGCTGGCAATTAACTCATCAAAAGTCGCAAGGGCTTTAGGTGTATTATTGAGTTCATTATTGGCCAACCCTTCATAGAGCAACAAGCTTGCATTGGCGGGAAGTGTATCGTATTCTTTTAGATTGTTTAGAAATTCTCGATAGTTTCCGTTTTGAAACTGATTTTCTAAAATTCCGTATATAGAATCACTCTCACTACGAACGGTTAGTGTTGGAACATCATCCATGTCCAAATACTGAGCGTATAAGGTCTGCGGATCTTCTTGTCCTCCTAAAAGGATACCCGATATCACTAAAGCAATTACAGCGACAGCGGCTACCCATTTGAAATAGGTTCGCTGATAAAGTGGAATAATCTTAGTTGGAGTATCTTCTCTAGTTTCTAAATACTGATGCAAGTTTTTAACGGCATCCGATTGCGCTGCTTTGTGGAACTTTTTATAGTCCTTATCGGCGGTAGTGGCTTTAGGCCATTGTGACTCATCTAAGGCTTCAAATTGCTGCTTTTCCAGCAAATAGATTTCCATCAACTCAGGATCAGCGTCCAAACGATTTTGTAAGCTCTGAGCTTCATCCGCAGGGAGTTCCCCGCGCAAAAGCGCGCTAATTTCTATTAAATCTTGATTGGTCATAGTTCACGTAAGGCCTTAAAATTTCGGTCCTTTTTTACAAGTTCTGTCAATTTAGCCTTGCATTTAAAAACCCGCTGTCTGGCTACAGTTTCTGAATTGTAACCCAAACGGTCTACAATATCTGCGTAGGATACTTTGTTGAAAAACAACTGCAGCACCACTTTGCAATTTTCTGAAAGCAATTCGAAGCAGGCCTTGAACAAGTCCCATCGTTTTTGCTCCATAGCAGACAAGGCTAGATCCTCAGGATCATAAACTGGTTCCAAATGTGTGGCATTTGTTACCCGCGGTTTCTTAGAATTTAACTCCCGTCGCCATAAATTTTTACAAACCGTAAATAAATAGGCCTCAAAACTGCTTTTGATTTCAAAGGGTTCTGCCACATATCGCGTGGTTAATTGCAGGAGGGCTTTTTGAAAAATATCTTCAGCGTCTTGCTGCCCTCCATTGTTTTGCATGACAAAGCGAGTAACTTTAGGTAATTCCTTATCATAGAGTTGATCTATGATTTTAGAATCAGCCTTCACAAGAGCTTCTAAATATTTAGTGGGATCCATTAAATTTTACTGCGGTTCAGGGGTTTTTTCAAATCTATGGGTAACAAAATCCGCTTTAGGGGAACAGGCTAGTAATTTCACGCGGATTTGTCACTGTGCGACAATAATACGTAAGAAAAACCAGAGTTGCATAAGAGGTAAAGGTAAGATTCTATTGTTCTTTACCTTTATGCCACAAGGTTTTACAACTTTCCCTCAGCCGTGCTATGGCCAAACCACGTGATTCAACTAATTTTTAATTTTAATTTCACAAAATGAAACATGCATTCAAAATGTTGTGTCTAATGGTATTAGCCACAACCTTGTCTTTAGTATCCTGTTCTAAAGATGAACCCTCAACCGCAAATGATCCCGCCGAAGTTGATTTGAAGGCCTCGACGGATGAAAGAGATGTTACCGTAGAATATTACAGTGGTCTAACGGATCTACAAAAGGCCGATGTACGCAAGCAGTACATTACCAGTGGACTGCTCAAATCTTGGTCAAAATGTACATTGGATCCAGATAAAGAAATTTGGGTTGTATTCTGTCCTGTTTGTAGTTATCACGAAGCTGACGTGCCGATTCGCACTGATCCTTGTGAAGAAGAGGAAGAAGAAGATGAAGTGGAGAAGGCAGCTCCGACGGATGATGAGACAGAACCTTGCCAAGTTAAAAGTGCTACTTGGGGTAACAATTGTCGTCGCTCTTAAGGTATCTACTTCCTCATGAGATTTATTAAAACAAGAATTTGGTTGTTGAGTGTACTGACTTGTGGTATGCTCAATGGCCAAACTTTGTTTGAATCTTATGAAGCAGGTATTGCCAAAATCCCTCTTGAACAACGTCAGACTTGGGTAGATTCCTTGCTGACTTTGGCCGTTGCATCAACCGATTTGCAGCAAGCCATTCAAATCGCACATCAAGAATCGCGCTACTACAATAATAAGGCGCGCGATCTGAGTACTGCCATATCTTACAGCCAAAGAGAGTTGGTGTGGTATGATGAGTTACAACGCTACGATAAGGATTACAACCAAGCTTTATACAATACAGCTCGATTTTGTTATTGGGATAAACGATGGCTGGCAGCGCAAGCGCATTTTCAAAAGGTGATTGATAAAAAAATTGACAGCTTAAAGCTAGCTCGAGCTTACTTCTATTTGGGAAACATCTCGGAAAAGCAAGGTGATCCTTATGCAGCGGTCGATGCCTATTTGCAAGGCCGACTTATTTATAAAGCCAAGGGTAGAATGCGCAGTTGGGTTTCTAGATCCTTGGATTTGGCGCAGATCTATGAGGAAATCAACAGTCCGGAAAGTCTAAAGAAGAAATTTGAAGTGCTCCAAGAAATAGATCGCGCTCTTGACAATGGTACGCGTATTTCTGCAAGAAATGCGGTGATCTTAAAGTTGCATTACGCGAGTTATTACAACAACGCCAACTATTTTGATTTCGACAGCTCCAAGTCATACTACTTGAAGAGTATTGATGATCTTTTAACCATGAAAGACACTTCACTGCTGGTGCGTTCCTATGTGAATTTGGCCAATCTCTACGCACAAAACCGCAGCGATAGCGCACTTTATTATATCGATCGCGCCAAGAACTATCCAGGCAGTGCCAGCACCATTACCCGATTGCTGAATATTGAATGCGATTTCTATTTGGAGAATAATCGTTTGAATGATGCACTAGCGGCGATCCATCAAAGTATAGAAGAGAATACACAAAATACGTTTCCGATTGATCAAGTCCCGTCTGCTGAAATCATGGATGGAGCAATTGACTCCAAACTATTGCTCTGGGGACTTACTAAAAAAGCCGATATCTATACGCAACAATACCGTATCAATAAACAAAAGGACTATTTAGAACAGGCTATGGTCCAACTTAAAGCTGCCGATTATATTGCAGATCAACTGTTTGTTGGCAATCGGGATGATGCTTCCAAGTTGTTTTGGCGTAAGTATGCTTCTAAAATTTATGGCAATGGCGCATTTGTAGCCTGGGAACTGAATCAACCAGATCAGGCCTTCTACTTTGCAGAGAAGAAACAAGCTGTCCTATTGACTCAAAACACCTCTTTCAATAAACAATTAGAACAATTACCCGATAGTCTGGTCAAAACCTATTATCACTATAACAAACAGATCAATAAAATACAGTTGGCTGCACTGGCTGACCCCAGTTTAGGGCATTCAAAGCTTTTGGATTTAAAAGCAGAGAGGACAGCATTTTTGGAACAACTCTCGAGTACTTACCCCGGATTAAAGGGTGCGATTGCTCAAATTGAAATTGAATCTTTAGAAACTGTTCTTTCACAAATGGATGAGCAGACTGCTATATTGCATTACCTATGGAATGATAGTAAGAGAGCAAATCAATCCCATCAGGTTTTATTGATAAGTAAGGCGAACACCGTTTTGATCCCCTTGCCGAATGCCAAAGACTTATCAAGACAAGTGAGCTCCTTTAGTGAATTGGTCATGAAGCCATTCCAGAGCAAATCGGATGCGGCCAATTTCCGTATGCTCAGTGCAAGCTTATACAGCAGATTGTTTCCCAAAGAACTACAGAATTACCTGAAGGATATAACTAACCTCGTAATTGTTGCAGACCAAAACTTAAATGCCGTTCCCTTTGAGGCTTTAGTGAGTCAGGTCAGTCCATTAACCTATTTGATTGAACAAAAGGACATCAGTTACGCGCAATCCCTTTCTTATTTAAACAAGAGTAAGGACGTCAAACGCAAAACGAGCTACGATCTTTTGGCTATGGCACCAGTACGTTTTCAACAGACCGGCTTGGTAGATTTACCGGCCACTCCAGAGGAGATTGCCTCAGCTTCCTTACTTTTTGAGGGCTTGAGTTTTTCTGATGATCAAGCCAGCCGGAGCCACTTTTTACAATATGCTTCCGATGCCAGGATTATTCACTTAGCAACCCATGCGGCAGCCAATGAGAATCCATGGATCAGCATGCAAGACAGCATCATTAATCTCGCGGATCTTAACAGCTTGAATTTGCAAGCCGATTTAGTGGTGCTTAGCGCTTGCAATACCGCTGCGGGACGCACATTGAAAGGAGAAGGGGTGGCGAGTTTGGCTCGAGGCTTTTTTCAATCGGGAGCGCGTACTGTAATTAGCAGTCGCTGGAGTACCAATGATAAGGCCACACAAGAAATTCTCTCTTCTTTTTACACCTACTTGGATCGCGGTAATCCTTTAGCTACAGCCTTAAAACGCGCCAAAGTTGACTATCTTCAAAATGCAGATCTTTCCCAGAAGGCTCCCTATTATTGGAGTTCACTGATGCTCATTGGTGATTCTGTGGAAATTAAGCCGCGTAAAAACTGGAATTATGCATGGCTTAGTGTTCTGCTTGTGGTACCGATTTATTTTTTACGAAAAAAGTTTAAAAAAGTCGGGTAACAGATCTTGATGTTCGGTAACAGTAGGGTATTAATTAAAATATATATCCTATGAAGACTAAACAAATATTACAGCGATTTGGATTATTGCTGTTTGTGGCCTTTCTGGGTTCTTGTGAGCAAGAGCCTTTGAGCGAGCCAGCTGAAGATCAGGCTAATTTTACGGGTAAAGCAAGCGCGCGTATAGGAGTCTATAAGAATATGTTGGATTTCCCTGATGTAGAGACCTTTTTAAACACTTTGGAAGAGTTGGAAGACCAACTTGAGGCTTATGATGATGCCTTTTTGGATGAATGGGGTCACTTGGATGACGAATCATTAGATGAGAAAGAAGACGAACTCAAATACGATCCTGCTCAACCTTTGATCGATTTTGAGAATCAGTTTTCTGAGTTCAGTTCGTTGCGCAAAAAGATCAGCGCAGAAGAGGAAATCTGGTTGAACAATGAAGAACTCGATGAGAAAACCGATCCGGACAATCACTACATTTTTGACGATGAAGTTAGAACTGTAGTCAACAAGTTTGGAAATGTAAAAATTGGCAAAGACCTCTATCATTTTACTCGCTTTGGATACGTTACGGTGAGCACTATGGATGTGGGTCTGTTGGAAGCCATTGCTGTTTCTAATGTCGATGAGTTTGTCGATATAGAAGGGGTGACTGTTTACGGGGGATATACTGGCGGAAGTAGTTCTGGAAATTACAACGACAACTCCGGGACCTCGGGCTCTGATGGTGGCGCAGAATGCCGTTTAGGTTTTGATCGTTCTAGATACTATTATCCATCGTCAAACCGCCGCATTAAAGGAAAGCAAAAATTGTCTCACCCTAGTGGAATTTGGGGTTCTAGAATTAAATCAAAAACAGTTCACTACAAGAAAAAGCGAGGAAAGTGGCGTCGTCGTCGTGGAAAAATTACTGCGGAGATTCGCGGACTTTCGGTTCGTTTTGATTGTATGGAACCCGTAGAGCTCAATAAGACAAAAACGCGTCGTCGTCGCTCTGTAAAGGTTAAGATTAAAGCTCCGGCATCAACCGGCTACTTATATAAAACCAAACAAATGCAGCTTAAAACTGTCCATAAGAAAGTTAGCACAGGATCATCTTACGATCACTTTTTTTGGGAGAATTAAGTTATGCTAGCCGGGAGAAATCCCGGCTTTTTTTATTTAGAATTGAAACTGAGTTTATAACCTACTCCGTGGACGTTCACGATCTGGATCCGATCGTCATCTTTGAGCTTTTTACGCAGTTTAGAAATATAGGTATCTAAACTTCTACCCGTAACTACACCATTGTCCTCCCAAACGCGTTTGAGCAGTTCTTCTCGGCGTATAATTTGGTTCGGAGTCTCAACCAAAATGGCCAAAAGTTCACACTCTTTGTTGGAGAGTCCAATTTCCACAGCCGCCTTCACCAGCTTATTCTGATCCGGGTAAAATCTAAAATCACCGAGAGATTTGAAGTTCTTGGATTCTTCTTTTTTGGAGCTGTTATTCGGTTTGAAATAGAAAAGAAACACCCCAATTAAAAGCACTGGAATTGTCAACCACCACCACGGAATGGTTACAGCTTTTTGTTTTGAAGGACTGATGAATAATTGAATTTTGTAGCATCCTGGAGGCAATATCCGTGTGCCGCAGGGAATAATGGTGCGCTGCTCTTCTTTGGCAATTTCATAGCTGTATGCAACCTCTAGATCTTCACAGTTTTTCACCTCTACCGTATAGTTCCTTTCGAATCCAGCGCGCTGCATCTTATCCTTCATTTGATCTACCAATAATTGCGGTTCTATAGAAAGGTCATTGCTGAAGGAAAGGAGGTAAGAATTGTTTTCTAAGGCCTTAATAGGAGGAATGGTTGAGGTGGAGTCAGCTGTAGCTAGAAGGAGTTGATGCCCCACTTCTCTCAGGGCGATCTTAGCTTTCTGATCTTCATTTTCTTCTTGGGGCTGGCAAGCGCTGCCCAAAATCCAAAGGGACAGCATTCCTAAGAAGAGGTAGTTCGTTTTTATTGCGGATTTGTTCATAGCTGGTACAAAGAACATGGATTTTAGGCAACTTTTACAAGCCTTTGCACATCTTTTACACTTTTTTGACACTTCTCACAACTGCTCCATCTAGTTTCGTTTAAAAATTTTAAATCATGAAAAAACTAGTATTGGCCTTGTGTTTGTTAATGGGTATGGCCGCCCAAAGTCAAATGGATGAACGCCTCACTTATCTTCTGGACACCGAAAGAAGCTTGATCAATTGGCGCGGGTATTACGCCTTCAAGTTTAGCGAGCACAAAGGCACGGTAAATTTTAGAAGCGGAGAATTACGCACAGACGGTGGCGCTATAGTTGGCGGCTCTTTTGTCATTGATATGAACTCCATAAGCAATCGAGATTATCTGGAAGGTAACGGTCCTGTGGAGCATTTAAAGGATGAAGATTTCTTTTTTGTAAAGAAGTTTCCTTTTGCGCTCTTGGAGATTGAAACGGTAGAATACTTTCCAGAGGAAAATAAGCATAAGTTCATAGCAACTTTGACCATAAAGGGCGTGAGCAATCAGCAGGAGTTTTGGGGTGTCGCTGATGGGGATGCATTAGAACTCAGAACTCAGTTCAAAATTGACCGAACACGCTGGGGTATTACTTACAACAATGATCTTAAAGACCATGCTATCGCGGAGGCCATTGAGTTTGATGTATACTTAAAGTTCAAGGCCCAATGAGAGGAATAGGGTTGCTTTTATTTTTGTCCATTCCCTTTTGGGTATACGGACAAGAACAGACACAAGAACTGATTTTGGAGGCC
>NZ_JABSPU010000080.1 GCF_013214815.1 Gilvibacter sp. | reverse complement strand
TTAAGGAGGATATGCGTGTCATTTGCGGTATTCCTTCTTGGGTTCAGATGTACTTTGAGCGCTTGATCGAGCAGGGAGCTAACCCCGTCGGGGAGCTCTTTCCTAATTTTAATTTATTCATTTACGGCGGAGTCAATTTTGCTCCCTATAAAGCGCGTTTTGAACAGCTCATAGGGCGGTCGGTTCCGAGCATTGAACTGTTTCCGGCTTCTGAAGGATTCTTTGCTTTTCAAGACAGTCAAAGCGAGAAAGGAATGCTGCTTTTGCTCGATGCGGGCATTTATTACGAGTTTGTCAAAGCCGACGAATTTTTTGAGGACAATCCCAAGCGTCTTCCCGTTTGGGAGGTAGAACTTGGGGTGAATTATGTTATGCTCATTTCAACCACAGCAGGCATGTGGGGATACAATTTGGGAGATACCGTTCAGTTTACCAGCTTGGCTCCTTATCGCGTGATTGTATCTGGTAGAATTAAGCACTTTATTTCTGCCTTTGGTGAGCACGTCATCGGTAAAGAAGTGGAGCAGGCCATGAAGAGTGCTATTGATAAATTCGGATTGCAGATTAACGAATTCACGGTAGCTCCGCAGATCACTCCGGAATCTGGATTACCCTATCACGAGTGGTTGGTAGAGGCAGAATCCTTGCCGGATGACCTATCAGAGATCGCCGCTTGGATCGATCGAGAAATGCAAGCCCAAAACACTTATTACCTGGATCTGATTGAAGGATCAATTCTAAGAACCCTAGTTATAAGCCCATTAAAACCAGGCAGTTTTAAGGCTCATATGAAGAGCAAAGGCAAGCTGGGCGGGCAAAACAAGATCCCCAGACTGTCCAACGATCGTAAAATAGCGTACGCCCTTTTAAGCCTGCAAGGCTAATTTCTGTATCTTTGAGACCAAAATCGGTATGGCAGTTAATTCAACGCTAGAACGAACCAGAGCCCAAGAAAGTACCGCGGCCATTGAGCGCATGTACATCACAATGCGTCATTTATTCAACCGCGGCTTTTACAAACCCATGGGAGTTTCTGGGGAAACACTTCGAGATTCATTATTAACCCTTCAACCAGAGATCTACGGCTCAATCGCTGACGAGAAGATAGAGCTCAACGGGCTGCTGTATGTCATGGACCGCCTTCCTTATGGAATCGAGGAATGCAGTTATATCAATTTGACCAGTAATGAAGGTTATGCCAACTCACACTTTAAACCGATTGTTCCCGCCAAGCGCCGTAGAAACTGTTACCGCATAGACAAAGAGCAAATGAATATTGAGGTCACTCGTGGCCGCTCTGAGATCTATGACATCCTTACGCATTTGACTTTCCTCTACATTGAATCGCACAAGATCATGGAGCGCGTTTTGATCGATGATGAAGGAGAATACATCCGAGACTGGAAGAAGGTAGAAGAGGCTGTGGCCAAGAATTCTAAACTCAGTCAGGTAGACAAGGAGATCGCCATTACACATATTGCGAACATTCTTGGACGTACTTTTGAAGAGGTAAGCAGTGTTTATTCCAGTTTTAGCTGTAAAGAAAACCCGAACAGATTCATCAGTATTATCTACCATTTGGGCAAATTGGCCTTGGATGAACACCTCAATAATACGAAGCGCTTAATAACTTTTTCTCCAGTATTGCGTGAACGCCTCGGTCATCACATCCACGGTGAGCGTTGGGCAGATAACATCAAAAAAGAACTCTTCAATAAAGATTGGTTGGGCCGCCCAATCCATATCATCAGTGCCAATATGCACTCGGTGATGAATACCCTCTACGCAAAACGAGCCTTGCCGGCTGAGTTCACTAAAAAATCTCCGCTTGAAGTGTATCAAACCTTAAGCAAAGAAGAGAGTAAAACCCTTAGAGCGAAGGTCTTTAAACAGGCGCAAAAGGAGGGGATGATCTACTTAAAGGACAGTAGCGGGACCAATATTGACGTTCAGATCTTTGATGCCGAAGCCCATCCGGATTACAAGAAAACTGAATCGGACGCAACCTCAGAGAAAAATGAGCATCCAATTATCGTGGTTATGGATTACGCCTTTGGCGAGCAGGCCTATGAAACCATGGATGAATTGCTCAAACCCTATCAATGCGATAAGGGCAAAAAGCACTTTTTGAACGTGGAGTCCGTTTCCATTATGGGGAAGGCCGGAATCCTAGAAGGGGATAAGGGAGATATTATGATCCCGAATGCCCATATCTTTGAAGGAACGGCAGACAATTATCCTTTTAAGAACAGGCTGAAAAAGGCTATGTTTGCCGATGACGATGTGAACGTTTGCACAGGAGCCATGATCACAGTTTTGGGAACCTCCTTGCAGAATAAAGATATTTTGCAGTTCTTTCACGAATCAACCTGGAATGTGATCGGTCTAGAAATGGAAGGAGCGCATTACCAAAAGGCCATTCAATCGGCCTCGAGAATTCGGGGAAGTATTGCCAAAAAGGTTCGTGTGAACTATGCGTATTACGCGTCGGATAATCCCTTAAAAACGGGAAGTACACTGGCCTCAGGAGGTTTAGGTACAACCGGAGTAAAACCCACATATCTGATCACAGAAAAGATATTGGAACAAATATTAAGCTAACTAACAATGAGTGATTCTAAGAATAAACCTGCAGAAGAATTAGATCTGTTTTTCTTTTTTAGCGAGATCAAAAAAGTATTCAGGTCTTGGGTGAGAGCTTTTTTCAAAGGCTTTGATTTTGCCCGCAAACGCTGGTTGATCATTTTGATTTTGATCCTTGTAGGGATCGGAGCAGGTTATTATTTAGAGCAAAATAGTTTCTCTGGAAACAAGGCCAAGATCTTGTTGAAAGTCAATTTTGACATGGGGAACTATTTATACAACACTGTAGACGTTGTTGATAAGAAGCTCAAAGCTGGTGATACTGAATTTTACAAGGCCCTCGGATTGAATCCAAACAATCCTACAATCAAAGGTGTTGAACTCGTGCCGGTAATAAACGTTCACGACATCACGGATGATTTTGAGGATACTAACAGAAACCTCGATGCGCTTTTGCGTTATGTGGAGTTCAATATGGAGGAGGAAGAGTTGTATCAAACCTTTACCACCAATTACAACTATCATTATTTAACGGTTTCTCTCACTGGTCAAGGCACCAATGATGATCTTGAGCGATTGATGAATTATATCAACGCCAATCCAATCTTAAAAGAGTTCCGTGATACTTCTGTGAAGACAATCAATGAAAAACTGGTAGCTAACAAGCAAACCATTGAACAAATTGAGCTTTTCATGCAAAAGTATTTGGAGCAGGAATCTGATCAACGCGCTTTGGGAACTCAGTTTTATGTGGAGCGTGAAACTCGCCCAGATCTGCTGTTAGAGACCAAGAATGAATTGCTAACGGAGAATCAAGAGTTGAACGATGCGCTCGTATTTTATAAGCAACCTATTTTGGCTTTAGGCGGTATGCAGGTTTATCCAAAGGAGCCAAGTCTATTGGATAAGAAGATGATCCTGCTTCCTATAATGCTGGTTTTTATCTTCCTATTTTTGGCTTACCTGCGTTATATGTATTACTACCTAAGACGCATTGCAGATGCTCCAGAAGAATAGATCCATACTGGTTACCGGTGGAGCTGGCTTTATTGGCTCCAACTACATAAAAATGCTATTGGAAGAGACCGATCACCAAGTGGTCAATCTCGATAAGCTTACCTATGCCGGAGACCTCAGAAACCTTGAGTTTGCAGAAGGTAATACAAACTATCACTTTGTAGAAGGGGATATTTGTAATTCCGAATTGATCCATCGATTATTTGAAGAGCACCGATTTGATTATGTAGTTCATTTTGCTGCGGAGTCTCATGTGGATAATTCCATTACCAACCCCGATGCCTTTGTGCAAACCAATGTGGTGGGAACGCACCGATTGCTTCACGCGGCCTACACACACTGGATGGACGGTCCAAATCAGCTAAAAGAAGCCTCTGCCAACGCCCGATTTTTACATGTTTCTACTGATGAGGTTTACGGAACCTTAGGCGATGAAGGCCTTTTTACAGAAGAAACACCCTATGCTCCCAACAGTCCGTATAGCGCTTCCAAAGCAGCTTCTGATATGTTGGTGCGCAGCTATTTTCACACTTATGGCTTCCCTGCAGTAACCACTAATTGCTCTAACAATTACGGACCCCATCAGCACAGTGAAAAACTCATACCCACGATAATTCGGTCTGCCATTTCGGGCAAGAACATACCTATTTACGGGGACGGACAAAACATTAGAGATTGGCTTTATGTAGCTGATCATTGCCGCGGCGTGCACAAAGCATTGCTTTCCGGAAGACTTGGAGAAACCTACAATATTGGCGGGAAGAACGAACGCAATAACCTCTACATTGCCAATTTTATCTGTGAATTGTTAGATCAGAAAGCACCGCGAGTAGACGGGCAATCTTATAAAGAACAGATAAGTTTTGTAACCGACAGACCGGGTCATGATTTTAGATATGCCATAGACGCCTCCAAAATAAGCACAGAGTTGGGTTGGGAAGCGCAAGAGCATTTTGAATCGGGAATGGATAAAACCTTGAACTGGTATTTAAGTAATAAAAACCGTCTAGAAGCATGAAAGGAATCATATTAGCCGGAGGCTCAGGAACAAGACTACATCCGCTTACCATTGCTGTGAGTAAACAGCTCATGCCGGTTTATGACAAGCCCATGATCTACTATCCGCTTAGCACTTTGATGTATGCCGGCATTCGTGAGATTTTGATCATTTCCACTCCAAAAGACCTTCCGCTTTTCAAAACTCTTTTGGGAGACGGAAGCCAGTTGGGATGCTCGTTCAGCTATGCGACCCAAGCAGAACCCAAAGGTTTGGCAGAGGCTTTCATCATAGGCGAGGAGTTTATTGGGGATGATAAAGTGGCCTTGATCTTAGGAGACAACATCTTTTACGGAAGCGGTCTCAAGGAGCTTTTACAAGCGAATAACGACCCACACGGAGGCATTATTTATGCCTATCATGTGAACGATCCGCAACGTTATGGTGTGGTTGATTTTGATGCCGACGGTAAAGCCGTGAGCATTGAAGAGAAGCCAGAACACCCTAAGTCCAACTATGCTGTCCCTGGAATTTATTTCTATGACAATCGCGTGGTTGAAATCGCTAAAAATATTCAGCCTAGCGCACGTGGCGAACTGGAGATCACCGATGTGAACAATGTGTATTTACAACAGGGAGATCTGCAGGTTGCGGTATTGGATAAAGGAACTGCTTGGTTAGACACCGGGACCTTTGAATCCCTCATGCAAGCCAGTCAGTTTGTTGAGGTGATTGAACAGCGACAAGGATTAAAGATCGGCGCTGTAGAGGAAGCGGCATATGCCATGGGTTATATCGATAAGTCTCAGCTTCAAAAGCTTGCAGCACCATTGGTCAAAAGTGGCTATGGCAGTTATCTCATGCAATTGGATTAAATGAAAGTAACTCCAACACCCATACAAGATTGTTATTTGATCACTCCGGATGTGTTCCAGGATGAGCGAGGCTATTTCTGTGAAACCTTCCACAAAGAAAAGTTTGAAGCCTTGACGGGGATTGCTACGGACTTTGTTCAGGACAATCAATCCAGATCCAAAAAAGGTGTGGTTCGCGGTCTGCACTTTCAAACGGCCCCGCATCAGCAGGCCAAACTGGTTCGGGTGATCAGTGGTCAAGTGTTAGATGTGGTTGTTGATCTGCGCAAAGACTCTCCGAGTTTTGGACAGCATTACTCCGTCATACTTGATGAGGATAATAAAAATCAACTCTATATCCCACGCGGATGCGCCCACGGTTTTGCCACGCTTTCAGACTATTCGGTGTTTGCTTATAAATGCGATGCCTTCTACAATCGGGAATCTGATTCAGGAATTCGTTTTGACGACGCAACCTTCGGGATCGATTGGCGTCTACCCAAAGATCAAATGATTGTTTCTGAGAAAGATCAGAACTTGCCATTGTTTGATCCAACTAACTTCTAACCATCATGGGCAACAAGCGCATACTTATTACCGGAGCCTCTGGTCAACTCGGCCAATGCTTAAAAGCGACGGTTCCGGAGTCTCTTGCCGATGATGTACTTTGGGCCGCTCGTAAGGAGTTAGATTTGACCGATATCAATGCAGTTGAAGCTTTGTTTGAAACCCATCAATTTGACTATTGCATCAATACAGCAGCCTACACTGCTGTAGATAAAGCAGAATCTGACCGCGATGCCGCCTTTGCGCTTAATGCGGAAGCCGTGGCCCATCTGGCTAAGTGCTGTGAAAAGCACAATACGGTTTTGATCCACCCTTCTACGGATTACGTTTTTGGTGGAATGGCCAAGGAGCCGTATACGGAGGAATATCCCACAGCGCCAATTAATGTTTATGGAGCCTCAAAAGAGGCCGGTGAAGTGGCCATAAGAGAAGCGTTACAAGCTCATTTCATTGTGCGCACCTCTTGGCTGTACAGCCCTTACGGGCATAACTTTTACAGATCCATTCGGAAGAAACTGGAAGAGGGAGCTGAATTGACCATCACTACGGATCAAACCGGAACTCCGACCAACGGTTTGGATCTGGCCGAATTTTTCTGGAAGCTCATCTCGGAAAAGGCATCAGATTACGGTACCTATCATTACAGCAATGAAGGTGAAGCGACTTGGTATGACTTTGCTATTGCGATTGCCTCTGGATTGTCAAAAAAGCGAGAGAATCAAGTTGCCTCAACGGAGCATTATGCTACATTTGCAGCACGTCCTGCCTACAGTGTTTTGAGTAAAGAAAAAATCAAGGAGGTATTTGGCGTGAATCCCCCGAATTGGAAAACCAGTTTGCATCAACTAATCAACCATGACTAAAAGCCGTCATTTAATTGTTTTTGGTACTCGTCCGGAGGCTATAAAAATGGCTCCTTTGGTACACCATGCCTTGCAGCAATCCAATTGGGAGGTCAAGGTTTGTGTCACCGGGCAGCATAGAGAAATGCTGGATCAGGTTTTGGAGTTTTTCAACATCCAACCCGATTATGATCTCGCGCTTATGCGTCCGAATCAAAACCTTTACACTTTAACGGCAGATATCATTACGAACCTAAAGCCCGTTTTGGAGGAATTTGCTCCGGATTATGTTTATGTCCATGGAGATACTACCACCTCAACGGCCACCGGAATTGCAGCTTTTTACAGTGGAGCTAAAGTCTGCCACGTAGAAGCTGGACTCAGAACTTTCAATAGGCAGTATCCGTTCCCGGAGGAATTCAACAGAACCTTAACGGGAAAGATCGCGGATTATCATTTTGCGCCTACCCCAACATCCGCAGCAAACTTAAAGCGAGAAAACACTGCCGAAGAAAATATTTGCATCACCGGAAATACGGTGATCGATGCGCTATTTAAAGGCTTAGAGATCGTGGAACAGCCTGATTATTCCAATACGGAGATTGCTAGTTTAGAGCAAATCGTAGACCCGAACAAACGTTTAATTCTCATTACGGGACACCGCCGTGAAAACCACGGAGACGGCTTAGAAGCTATTTGCCGCGCACTGAGTACCATCGCGCAAACCTATCCCGAGGCAGAACTCGTCTATCCGGTCCATTTGAATCCGAATGTAAAAGGGCCCGTGAATGATTACTTACAGGGCATTTCTAACATTCACTTGGTAGATCCTTTGGCATATCCGGCATTTATTTGGCTGATGAAGCGCGCCTATTTGATCATCACTGATAGCGGTGGAATTCAAGAAGAGGCTCCGAGTTTAGGAAAACCAGTATTAGTAACGCGCACAACCACCGAGCGACCAGAAGCGGTTGAGGCTGGGACTGTTTTGTTGGTGGGTACCGATGTTGATCTGATCGTGAATGAAACCAAGCGTTTGATGGACGATCCGGCGCAATATGAAAAGCTGAGCCAATTGCACAACCCTTATGGTGACGGCAAGGCTTGTGAAAGAATTGTTAGTTTTATGAACCAATTGTAAGGATGGCACATAAACCAAAAGTAGTAATGATGGGACTAGGCTATATTGGCCTGCCCACTGCAGCACTGATCGCGAGTCGCGGACTGGAAGTGATCGGGGTGGATATACATCAGCACGTGGTAGATACCATTAACCGCGGGCAGATTCACATTGTGGAACCAGACCTGGACGGTTTGGTGCATCACGTAGTGCATAAAGGGCATTTACGTGCAACAACGCAACCTGAAGAAGCCGACGTCTATTTAATTGCCGTTCCTACGCCATTTAAAGACGATCACGTGCCCGATCTCAGTTTTGTGACCGCTGCTACCGAAAAGATCATTCCGACGCTTAAAAAGGGCGCTCTAGTGATTTTAGAGTCAACTTCACCTGTTGGAACTACAGAAAAAATGCGTGCCTTGATTCACGAGCAACGCCCGGAACTCAATGGCGATGTCTATATGGCCTATTGTCCGGAGCGTGTATTGCCGGGAAATGTGTTGCATGAACTCAAGCACAACGACCGAGCTATTGGCGGGATTGACGAACAATCCACGCAAAAGGCGATTGCTTTTTATAAGCACTTTGTGGTGGGAGACCTGCACCCAACCAATGCCAAGACGGCTGAGATGGTCAAATTGGTAGAAAACGCATCCCGTGATAACCAAATCGCCTTTGCCAATGAGCTTTCCATGATCTGTGATAAGGCGGGGATAGACGTTTGGGAGATGATCGCCTTGGCCAACAAACACCCAAGAGTAAATATTTTACGTCCAGGAACGGGAGTAGGAGGGCATTGTATCGCGGTTGATCCTTGGTTTATCGTTTCTGAATTTCCGGAGGAGAGTAAGATCATTCGAAAATCCCGTGAGGTGAACAATTTCAAGACTGAATGGGTCATTGAAAAAATAAAGAACAAAGCCCTCGCCTTTAAAATTGAGCATAAACGCGAGCCGGTCATTGCCTGTATGGGCTTGGCTTTTAAGCCAGACATAGACGATCTAAGAGAGTCGCCAGCGCTTTACGTCACCGAGACCTTGATTGAGGAAGGACATCAAGTTTTACAAGTAGAACCCAACTTGCAAAACGGTCATGGGCGTGAGCTTACTGAGCCTACAGAAGCCGTAAAAAAAGCTGATATCATTGTGTTCCTTGTGGGTCACAAAGGCTTCCGATCCTTGCAGATTGGAGATAAAAAACAGAAATTAGACTTTGTAGGTATGCTCTAAAAACCAAAAGCGCCCGTGTTATTCAATTCAATTGACTTTGCAATATTCTTTCCAGTATTCTTTGTGCTATACTGGATAGTCGCTAAAAAATTAACGCTTAGAAATGTCTTGATACTCGGAGCCAGTTATCTCTTTTATGGCTGGTGGGATTGGCGCTTTTTGTTCTTGATCATTTTTAGTTCCTTCGTAGACTTCTTTGTGGGTAAAGCTCTTGGGGAAACCGCGAAAAAATCCAAACGGAAAACATTGCTCTTAATGAGTCTGATCTCCAATTTGGGGCTTTTGGTATACTTCAAATACGCGAATTTCTTCATCGATTCCTTTGTACAGAGTTTTCGCTTTTTTGGAGGGGAAATTGAAGCGACCACTTTGGATATCATTTTACCCGTAGGGATCAGTTTCTACACCTTTCAGACCCTGAGTTATACCATAGATATTTACTACGGGAAGATCAAGCCCACCAAAAATATATTGGCCTTTTTCTCCTTTGTTGCTTTCTTTCCACAGTTGGTGGCAGGGCCTATTGAACGCGCAAAGCACCTTTTACCGCAGTTCTTTGTCACCCATAAATTCAACTACAGATTTGCACGTACCGGTCTGCTGTTGATGGCTTTTGGATTGTTTAAAAAAATGGTCATTGCAGATCGCTTAGGCATTTTGGTGAATCAAGTCTATAATGACCCAGAGAGTTACGGCGGAGGCGCTTTAGTAGTGGCCACAATAGCTTTTGCTTTTCAGATTTACTGTGATTTTTCGGGCTATAGCGATATTGCAATTGGAGCTGCAAGAACACTTGGTTTTGACCTCATGAAAAACTTTGACGCGCCTTATTTTTCTAAGTCCATTACGGAATTCTGGAGGCGTTGGCACATATCCTTATCTACATGGTTTAGAGATTATGTGTACATCCCGCTTGGAGGAAGCCGAAAGAAAGAACTGCGCGTTTACACCAACTTG
The DNA here is from genome assembly GCF_013214815.1 of Gilvibacter sp. Classification (GTDB taxonomy): domain Bacteria; phylum Bacteroidota; class Bacteroidia; order Flavobacteriales; family Flavobacteriaceae; genus Gilvibacter. The sequence goes on along the minus strand of NZ_JABSPU010000080.1, from coordinate 514 downwards.
TTTATCGTGTTTCTGGTCAGTGGACTTTGGCACGGCGCCGCCATTACCTTTGTGATCTGGGGAGCCATACACGGTTTGTTCATTGTGGTTGAAAAAGCCATGAGCAATCACGGTCTAAAGGTCTCAAGAAAAGGCCTTTTAGGAACGTTTGTGTTCATTCCTTTGACTTTTGTTATTGCATGCTTTGCTTGGATCTTTTTTAGAGCAAACAGCACGGCGGACGCGCTTTACGTAGCTGGAGGGATTTTTGACTGGTCTGAGCAGACCGATTATTTTGCCTTAGGATTGATACAACCGGAGTTCTACGCGGGACTCATTGCAATTTTATTACTACTCGTTTTTGATGCGATCCACCGCAGATTCAACGCGGTGAAAATCTTGGATAAGATTCCATTTTTCATCAGACCAATACTTTATGTGGTTATCATATTTACGATCTTGATTTTCGGTATTTACGGAGAAGACGGTGTTTCTGAGTTTATTTATTTCCAGTTCTAATGAAGCGCAAAACCGG
>NZ_JABSPU010000008.1 GCF_013214815.1 Gilvibacter sp. | reverse complement strand
GAAGTCTTTACTCCTTGACCAATCTCTGGATTGGGTGAAAATATGGTGACATAGCCGTCATCTGATATCTTGATGAAGGCATTGAAATCGTTAAAGTTCAAAGAAGCGATATCCACCGGGGGTTGAGCAGCTTCTTTACAAGCCTGAAATAAATTGAAACCAATGAGCATTCCGCCACCAGCTAAGGCCGAAGTTTTGATAAAACCCCGACGACTGAACGTAAGTTTTTGGTTGTTTTCCATGACGTCTAAGGGTTATGAGTTTTTAGCCGCTTGTGCAACAGCTTTTTCGATTCGATTATAGGCAGCACAGCGACAGATATTGCCGTGCATGGCATTGCGGATTTCATCTGATGTTGGACTCGGATTCTGTGCCAAAAAGGCCGAAGCCGTCATGATCTGGCCTGCTTGGCAATAGCCACATTGCGGCACGTCTACTTCCTTCCAAGCCACCTGGACTGGATGATCTCCAGCCTCTGACAGGCCTTCTATAGTGGTGATCTTCTTTCCTTCCAAAGCAGAGACTGGAAGTTGACAACTGCGCACTGCGTTGCCGTCTAGATGTACTGTACAGGATCCACATTGACCGATCCCACAGCCGAATTTAGTTCCTACCATCCCCAGTTCATCACGTAGTACCCACAATAGTGGTGTTTCAGGCGCGGCAGTTATGGTCCGGGATTCCCCATTGATTGTTATAGTAAGGCTTGCCATATTTGGTTAGTTTTTATTGAACTTTTAAGGTACAAAAAAAGCAAGCAGGACGATGTATTTTAACACCAATCTGCTAAAAATTAAGATTTTAAAAGGATAACGAAGTTTGCCTATTAGCTTATTTTTTAACCAATACCATCTTTGCAGCATCGCTTCTAGCAATGGAACGAAGAAAACCTCTAAGTTCAGCATATTCCTCTGGGGTTGCTCTAAAACTGCGAAGCACTAAGCTTCGGCTAACTTGCACGGCATTTTCACCATCTTTTAAGATCAACATGGTGTAGGTGCCGAATCTCGACTCAATATCTATGGGATATGGCATCGCATCTATTTTGTATCCCTCTGGAATTTCAATTCGAAAACTGGTATTGTCCATCCATCCACGAAGCATAACAGCCTCTTGGCTGCGGCTTTTGTAACGGCGTGGGATATAAGTGTATCGGTCCATTACATTGACCGGTACAATGACTTTCTCATTGGAGAAATTAGCAAAATCTGTGGCCGTAAAAACTACTTCTTCTCTAAGGCTGATTTGCACTTTATCTTCTTCCAGACTAATGTTTTGGATGTCGAGATTGTCTACATAACGCCAATAATTCTTATAGCTGCTCACGCGATCCTTTTGATCTTTATAGAGCATCGCACTTCGCGTGTCATACTGAATTCCTCGAGATACTAGACTTACTACTCCGCTGAGGGTTCCAGATGCATCTAGATTAAAGGTTCCGTCTGTGTTGAGGGTATTTCTTCCTAAATCATAATTAGGAGTGCGCTTAATGACGCCACCTTGAGGGGTAAGTGCCACCACATTTCTATTATCGGTAAAGTCTCCCAAAAAGTTAAAGGGCATGGTTTGACTGGTGCATTCCAGCCACAATTCTTCATCCTCTAAAGGCACATTTAAGATCACGTGATTGCCTTGTAAAGAAGCAAAATCAGCATCTATGCTTTTCTGATCTCGCCCGGCCCAAACCACACAGTAATTGGCCTTTATGCCTTGACTGTTAAGCAAGGCCATGGTTAAATTGGTCAATCCTTTACAGTCTCCATAACCTTTCTCAATCACTTCTGCAGCTGGATACGGACGCAATCCACCTATACCCAATTGCACGCTAATGTAGCGTGTATTGTCTTGCATGAATTCATAAATGCGACGCACCTTTTCTTTGGTGTTTGGAGCATCTGCGACCAAGGCGCTCACTTTAGAAACCACATCTTGTGGCAAACCGTCCAAGCCCGCAACTAGATTTCTGTATTGCCAGGCGCCGAGCTCCTCCCAATTGGATGCTCTTCCCTCAATACCGTCTAAACTAAAATGAGTCAATCCAACACGAACGCTGGGTATGAATTCCCAGGGAGAAGGACCCATTTCTTCAGCACTGGTGGCCATAATTTCACTGGCTGAGATTTCTAACAAGCCTTCACTGTCATTGACAGTAAAGACTCCTTCGGGATCAAAGACCTTATATCTAAAACCGAGATCCGGATTGTATTTGACCACAAAGCGCGTATTCCAAATGGAAGAATCGTAATAATCAATGAGGTTCCATGTAGGCAAATAAAAGGTGTCTTTACTTTCCGTTTCCGATTCAAAAACCAAAGTATACGGATATTGCGTGGGCGTGTATTGCAATACCATCAGGCGGCTGTCGCTGTACAGTGTACCTCCATCTACGGCGCTGATATCTTCAAAATCCCGCTTTCTAAAACGCTCTAGTTCTTCTCCATTCTTGTCAAGGATGGTAGCAGAGAGCTTGGTGATTCTGCGGTCGTCATCATAACTAGCGTAGGCAACCGCATCAGAATCTCCTCCTTTATTGTAAACGGTAACTACCCTTTTATGCCTGTAAACGATGCTGCGGTGGTCCGCAATCTCCAATTCATAGGTTTCTGCTACGGTAGTACTGTTGGCATCTTCTATTAAAGATTCTGGAATCAGATCTACTCGGTATTCTTCCTGCGCAAATAGCGAAGCATTAAAAGTGAGGAAGCAGAACAGAAAAAGATTCTTAAGGGTCATAAGCACATTGGTTATCTTAAAGCAAACTATGACTGCCAGGGGAGAAATCCAAATTTAATCCCGCTGCTCCTTGTACTGTTCCCATTTGGCCAAAAGGAACTCGGTGAGACTGAGGTTCATTTCTTCTGGAGTTGGCACTTTAACAGAGGTCTCCACACAATAAAGTAAAAACGGATAGACCTCTACTTCCTCCAGTCCCAACTCTTCCCTTAAAAACTCCTCCGGTATCGCAGCCTGCAACTCATCAATGATTACGTCCTGTTTTTCCCAACTATTGAGCATTTTGAGCTTTCTGATCCGTCCGTTCATAAGGTTCAAGATATAATCAAAGGAAATGGCTCCGTAATCATGTGCAGATGATGCAGAATAGAGTTTCTTCTCGGCATTTGAGAGTACTTTTGTTGGCATGATCGCTCCAAAATTCTGCTCAATGATCTCCGCGATCTGCTCGTCGGAGAGTTGATCTGAACGCACCACCACCTCATCGAGTTCAGTGGTCTCAGGAGTCATGGTGATGTTGATCGGCCCGAGATCCTCTGGAAGATCTTTAGCCACAAATTCAAAATTGGAAAAACTCAATCCAGCGAAGAGAATAGTATCTCCATCGTCATAACCGATGGAATAATTGCCGCGCTCATTGGTCACAGTACCTTTAACTCGGGTCAAATTAAGCACCGTAATTCCCTCCAAAGATCGGCCTTGTTCATCAGTGACGCGCCCTTCAAGACGTTGGGCTAAGGCATTGAATCCCACTAGGCACAGCAGGCCCAGTATCCATATGCGTTGGTTAGAAAGCATGCGCTAAACTCGCTAAATCTGTCAGGCAATACTGATAAGGCGCTGTTAAAATGAGCCCCTTCGCTGATAAATTCCTGTTAAGGACTTAGTCGTTATTTACCGCCAATAGAATGTCCGTCAGACGCAAAAGCTGCAATTTAACACGCTGATTTTGAAAGTTATACACCCGAACTTCCTGCCGCTGAGAAGGTTTTCCCCAATCGTAATAGACTGTTAACTTTACAAAAGTGGGTTCGGGCTTTTTGTTGCCGCGATAGGTGAAATTAACCAGCCATTCTCCGTTTTGTAGATCTTCCACAAAGAACTCTTTGCTGGAATAACCTTTGGTTTTTTCATCGGTGATCAAGTCTTGATTGTCTGCCAAGGAGTGATTGAATGAGTAGGCGCGTCGCTCTGGATTCACAAATTCGATGTCAAATTCAGCTTCCGAAGTATTCCACTCAAAGACCAAACGAACATCCGCACGGAAGTCTTGAATATCGTCGTGAATGGGAACAAACTTCTCCTTGATCTTGGCTTGATTGCTTCGGTTAAAGTAGATGTATTCCATCTCCGAATAAATGGTCTTCCCAATTCCTTCTCCACTGATATCATTGTCTCCCAAGATATAACTCATATACACCCGCCAAGCCAAAACAAACTGACTGTTCTCTAAATGTGCATTGGCCAGATCTCTAAAGGATTGTGCATATTCTGGACGCAAACGCGCCACTTTTTTATACTGCTCCACAGCAGCCTTGGTCATTCCTAATTCCTGGTAGAAATAAGCAATAGCCTTTTGAATCTCAGGATTCTTCAAATGCTTGTTAGAAAGCGCTTCCAGCACCTTTTGCGAATTGGACAGATCCCCATACTGCTGCGCAAACCATCGGGCTACAATAAGGCCTTGCCCGTAATTGGCAAGCGAATCCTGCAGGGATTCCATATAATAATCTAAAGCTGCTTCTGCAGAACCTTTTGCCTTTAGCGCGTCTAAAATCGGCTTGTCTGCTTCTGCAATTCCGCCATAACCCGCCGCATCATCTGAATAGTAATTCTGGTTCTGCAATTTGGCCAGATCTTCTTGCTTTTTCTTCTCGGCTGCATTGAAACTGCCGTACTTGGTCCGAATCACTATAACTCCTCCTGCACCTAAGGTTCCGTATTTATTAGTTGCCGCTAAGGACTTCAACGCATAGATGGCTTCTATTTGCGAGAGGTCTAAATAGGTGGGCTCATCGGTGGTGAAGACACCATCGACCTCCCAAGCAACAGGATAATCTTGTGTTGCTGAAGAAGAACCTCCCCGTAAATAGGCGCGTCCGTTCACGCCCACAGAGTAACCAGAAATTTTGCCTTTCAGGGCTTCTTTTAATGAGGAATAGGTATTACTCAGCTCTTCTCCGTCTACCATCCCAACGGCATAACCTGCCTTTGAAGGGTCAAAACGTCCTCGAGATGTTTCAAAAGGACGCTCGGCTTTTTTGCGTCGCTTTTCTGAGATGCCTTCCGCGGTGGTCACGGTGATCACTACTTCATCCAACTCGTTAGATACCTCAATCATTTCTAAGTCTATTCGGTTGGTTATATCTTCCACAAGAATCTCGATCTCCTGAAACGAAATATGGCTGAATATCAAGGTTTCTCCAGGGCTAACTTCAATAGTATAGCGGCCCCTTCTGTTGGTCTTAGTTCCTCGAGATGTGCCTTTTACCTTTATATTTACATCGGGTAAAGGAGCCTCCAAAAAGGTAATGGTTCCCTTAACTTCTCTGGGCTCGCCAAGAGTTTGTTTAGCAGGTGTTCCATCGGCATTTAAGGCATCGTCCTGATAAAAATTTTGGTTCTTATACTTTTCGGCTTCCTTGGCGCGTCTAGCAGCAATCTGCTCCGGAGCATTTATGGTTCGAATAAAGACTGTAGGGCCCGCACCAGGAACATTGGCCAAATACATCTGTACAATTTCGCTATAAGCGATCACGGGAGCCTCCTTCCATTCAATATCATCTAACATCCAGGTAAAGGGACCTTTTACCCCGGCATAGCGATCCTTCAAGGCTAAATTCAAATCAGGGTTGGCCAGCATTCGAATCTCTCGTTGGTCCAAATAATAAACCACACCTCCGTGAGCAGCTGGATTGAATTTCCGTCCTAATGGTGCCGCTAACTTCACATTCATAACCACTTCAAGGTCGTCTTCTTTTGGTGCAGGCGCATCCGCAGTGACCACTACCTCCTCTAAACTTTCCACAAAGTCATCCATAGGTACATTGAGAACCGTGGAAGTCTCTTCCAAAAGGATTTCCACATCTTTGAATCCCACATGACTGAATCTTAAGGTTTGACCCACTTCTGCGTTGATCTGATAGGTGCCATCGGCAGCTGTTTCTGTTCCCTGATTGGTATTCACCACGCGAATGTTCACTTTAACCAACGGGCTTTCCTGATAGGTTACTTTTCCGCTAACCGTGATGGTCTGAGCCATCATAGCCTCAGAAATAAACAAAGCAAAGAGAATTAAAAAGTAGAGTTTTCGAGTGTTCATAGCCTTTTTCACTGCATTCCTAGCAATTAGTATACAGAGTTACGACTTATGTAACAGATCTGGGTAAGTTTATATATTATTTAACCTATTGTGTTGTTCTGATGGAGGTTATTTGGGCGCCCCGTGAAGTGAACTTTGTTCTACTTCACGGTCGCGCTATCCGCTATATCTTTCCGCTACGCAGAAAGGATACCGCTGCTATCGCTGGCGCGGGGATGAGGAACGCTCAATCTCGGTCATCGAGTGGTTTTTACGAAGTAAAAATTGTATCGAGATGCCATTAAGAGGAAAGAAAGTGAGAATAAAGCGTTCCAAAAAAAGAGAATTCGGTTTATTTTTAATGTCCCTTTATGACAGAGATTGACCAATACTTTCTAAAAATAGACGCATTGATGAGCTCATTGTCAAATTGTGACAACCAGTTCTTGGATCGAATCAAGTACAAAAGTTTAACAGTGCTCATTGGTGATTTAAAACTGTATAAACCGAAAAGTAAAATCAAACACCATATTCAGAAATTAGTTGAATACTTGATATTCCTTGATGCAAACAAAAACAAAGGCTTAAGCAAAAAAGAAATTGTAAAAGATCAAACCGAGCACATTGTGCCGATAATTCTAACAATACAAGAGCGGTTCAAGGGATACGCGACTAAGTCCTATTATATCTACATAGTCCTATTGTCTTTAATACCAGACAGTGTGCTTTACTTCTTTACTTTGTTTGGCCTTAATTATAAAGTTCCCATATTTACAATAATGGCTGTTTTATATTCTATCTGGCAATGCTTAATAGCTTATCAAAACAATAAACTTTGGTGAAGGGATCAAGAGCTTCTGTCTGAAAAATTAAATCAACATGGAATGATAGATTTGGGAATAGGAATATTACTTGTTGTCTTAGGTATTGTGCTTTTGATCTATGAAGTAACAAACAAAAAAGAGTTTAGTTGGTACAGAATTTCAACACTCCCAAAAGTCTTCATCTTTATTTTTATCCTAATTTGGATTGGTATAACTGTAATAATTAAGGCATTTTAAAAATTTTGCACAAGCACAAGACTCTACCTAGTGCTTGCGTGAGCTGTTTCAAATCTTGTCGATTGTGCTTATTCGCTATCTTTGAATTTCATTTTAAGTATTGTTTTGAAAAATCTCAAAATCCTTGCTCTCTTTCTAGTCCTCTTTGTTACTATCGCTTCTACAGCCCAAACCTTCACAGGTGTAGTAACCTTTGACATTGATTTTGAGTTTGAAAAACACTTCAGCATTACAAATCGGGTCAATTATTTAACCCAATATGGAGAGCAAGCTTTAATGTTTTACATGCCCACAGGAGATACCGCAAGAAAATATCTCGATGCAAACGGTGAGCCTACCATGTATCAGCTTTACTCTCAAAAAGCAGGTGAACTTCTCTTTGTTGACGCTAATGGAGAAGACATTTGGGACCGCTTAGACACAACTGGCAACTCGCTGGAGCTGCTTAACTTTAAAGAGGTAGAATCAGAAGTTCTTGCAGGCCTAGAAAACAGCTGCTATGAGTATTATTCCAAAGACATTAAATCTGGTGAAGAAGTACTAGTTTATTTCTGTGCCAGTGAACATGCTCCCAAGCTCGATTATCGCCTACTGAGCAATCATGTGGAGTATTACCTGGCTGATTTCTATAAAATGACCGAGCGGCCCTATCTTAAATACCAGCTTGTTACAAATGACTTCACCATGACCTTCAATGCTACTAAAATTGAAGAAATGGGGGTTAAAGAAATGTTGCAGTTGCTAGGTTTGAGTTTGGATTAGGGTTTTTGAGAGGACATAGATGTCAGATTGAATTGGCTTTGTTCAATCTTCCGAACAATCACGGATTCATTTTGCAAGCAAAATGTTCCGAAGTGACTCGCACTACTGCAAATAGGACCGAGCGTTTAGAAAATGTCTGGTAGACATTTTTAGCGAAGGGGCCAGACTGCCGCGCTGGCAGTTTATGCGCGGATTCGCTGCGCGCTTCCGAACATTCTCGCACCCTCCAGATTCATTCAACTAGCGTTGAATGTTCCGAGCATTCACGCACTCTTCGGATTGATTTGTCTTCGCCAAATCTTCCGAAATGACTCACACTTATGCAAATAGAAAATCAACCCAACCTTCGGTTGGTTTATTTTTTATACCTCCAAGCGTTTATGAAAGTAAACTTTCAACTCGCTTTTCGGTATAAAAAAATCCACACCTTCTGGTGTGGATTTTCTGCTTGATGTGGAGAAGATCGGATTCGAACCGACGACCTCTTGACTGCCAGTCAAGCGCTCTAGCCAACTGAGCTACATCCCCATTGTGGGAAGCAAAAATAGTAAAATTTTATTCTTGTCCGCTTAAGATCAGCAAAGGTTTGCTGGTGTAAAAGTCTTTTTTCATAACCGCTGAGGTTTCCCACAGCTTTTGGAAGAATCCACGCTTTCTGCGGATCACGCAAAGCATGTCTGGATTGTTGGATTGGAAGTGCTCCAACACCCCTTGATAAATCGTAGCGTTTTCTGTGGTTTTGGTGTTGCTTTCAAGCTCCTTTAAAACCGCATCGTGCTCTAGGTCATTCTCATCAGTGTCTGGAGTGATCACGTGAAGTACATTGAGTTTAGCCGAGAATAGATTCAGCATCGCTTTAAGAGGGTCCAATAATCCTTCTTTCACGATCCTTCCGCTTTTAATAGCCATAAGGATCACCTCAACCTTTCTAAAAATATAATCTTGTGGAATTACCAAAACAGGAATGTCTGTTTCTTTGATGATCTTTCCAGTAATACTGCCTAGATAGACTTCGTCTTTGATATCAATACTTTGAGGAGAAACGATCATTAGATCAACACCCAGCTGATTAGAAATACGTGTGATGCCTTCAAAAGGGTCGCCTTTAATCGCGCGAGCGAGTACTTCGACATCTCCTGTATCCACAGAATCAATGATCTTTTGCAGCTGCGCTTCACTCTCTTCATGAAGCAACTCATTGACCTTGGTAAGCCCCCCAACTTTAGAGAACTCTCTGTAAAGATTTACTAGGTAAACTGTAGCTCCACTCATGGAAGCAAACTTTACAGCATAGTTCAAATTGTTGATTCCGTTTTCGGTATTTCCAACCGGTACGATTATCTTCTTCATTTTGGTGGTGGGTTTAATTACCTTTACACAAAAGTAATGCGAATTAATGATTCGGCTCGCAAAAAAAGAAGAAATACCGCAAATACTGGCCCTCACAGCGGCTTGTGCTCAGGATATGATCTCCCGAGGCATCTACCAGTGGAACGCACATTACCCTTCCAAAGCAGCCTTTGAAAACGACTTAAAACGCAAAGAACTCTACCTTTTATTCCAAGATGACATACTTGCGGGAACCATTACCATTTCCACCCTCAAGGATGAAGAATACCAAGAGGTCAATTGGCTAACCAAAGACGCAAAGCAGTACTATATTCATCGCCTGGCGGTACATCCTCAATTCCAAGGACAAGGTTTGGCGCGTTCGCTAATGGATTTTGCAGAAGGTCTGGCCAAGATCAATAATGTGACCTCCGTTCGGTTGGACACTTTTAGTCAAAACCATCGGAATCAAAAATTCTACGAAGCCCGTGGATATAAGCGTTTGGGTAATATCTACTTCCCCAAACAGAGCGAGCATCCTTTTTACTGTTATGAACTGCCCTTAAACACTAAAGGTCTTGGTTGATATCTCGTTTAAACGAATACAGCAATTGGCCATCCCAGCGATCATCTCGGGTATAGCAGAACCGGTGTTATCCCTTACAGATACTGCCGTTGTTGGGAATATCCCAGAGTTTGGAAAAGAATCCCTGGCTGCCGCAGGAATCGTCGGGACGCTGCTGTCTACCTTTATTTGGGTATTGGGGCAATCCAGATCAGCCATCACGGCAATCATCAGTCAAAATTTAGGTGCAGGGAATTTGGATAAACTCCGCAGCTTCCCAGCACAGGCCGTCTTTTTCAATGTGCTCACTAGCCTGATCATTTTGGCCTCCACCTATTTCTTTTCACGGCAGATCTTCATTCTAATGGAAGCGGACGGTCGCATTCTGGATTACAGTGTGGACTATTACAACATTCGTGTTTGGGGCTTCCCACTGACGCTGTACACCTTTGCGATCTTTGGGATTTTTAGAGGTCTGCAAAATACCTTTTGGCCTATGATCGTGGCCATAACGGGAGTAGTAGTTAACATCATTTTAGACTTTGCCTTGGTCTATGGCGTGGAAGGCTTTATCGAGCCCATGAACATTAAAGGCGCTGCTTGGGCCAGTTTAATTGCTCAGGCGGTCATGGCCATTTTGGTCACCGTACTGCTCAAAACCAAAACCAAAGTTTCGCTCCGCTTTAAGAAGACCTTACACCCAGAAGTCAAACGCTTGGTGAGTATGTGGGGAAATTTGGTAGTGCGCTCTTTGGCGCTGAACGCCGCCTTGATCTTGGCTGTTAGAGAGGCAACCTCTTTAGGGGATAATGAAATTGCTGGCTATACCATTGCCATTAACCTCTGGCTCTTTGCGGCCTTTTTCTTAGACGGATACGGTGCAGCTGGGAATATACTCGGTGGGCGATTGCTGGGAGGAAACGACTACAAAGGTCTTTGGTCACTTACCAAAAAGGTCTGCGGTTACAATTTGGTGGTCAGTGCAATTCTCATCACCGTTGGTCTTATTTTCTACACGCCGCTAGGAGTGTTATTCAATAAAGAACCTGAAGTACTTGCGGTATACAACGATATCTTTTGGTATGTTTTAGTGTCGATGCCGATCAGTGCAATGGCCTTTACTTTAGATGCGGTCTTTAAAGGTTTGGGTGAGATGAAATACCTGCGCAACGTATTGCTGGGTTCAACCATTTTGGGCTTTATACCAACGCTTTTTATCAGTAAGTATTTTGATCTGCAGATGGATGGGATCTGGTATGCGCTGCTCGTTTGGATCCTCTATCGCGCTTTGGCATTGATTGTTAAGTACAAGAATAAGTACTACGTTTTGGCCAAAAAATAAAGCCCCGATCCAAGGACCGAGGCTTATAACATTGAAGAGCTACTCTTCTATCACAACTTCCTGTGTTGTTTCCGCAAGTACATTGCCTTCCACATCAAAGGCAAGGATCTTCACTGGATAAGGAAATCCTACCGGTGCAGCTTCAAATAGTATGTCACCACGACCGTAGGTGGGTAAATCGCCATCTATCCCCATAAAAGACAATTCTACCTCTGTTTCTAGAGGGGTTGGCCCTTCAAAAGGTTCTTCAAAGGTTACTGTCACGCGCTCAATAGGATTCGCATCAGAATCTCCAACAGTTAGTGCAGTAATGCTCATTTCATAGGCATCGCCACCAGCCATGCTTTGAATAGCTAGAGTTCCAAAAGTCACTGGATCTGTTGGTGTTGGCCCGGTTACGTTGAATTCTGCTTCTAACACTGCAATAACTTCTCCGCCTTCATTAAAAACACTAATAGGCACTTGGTAGAAATCACCGATACTTACATTTTCTATGGGTTGAGGGTCTGATACGAATTCAAAATCCAATTCGCCATTTTCATCCAATCTCACACGACCTCCATCACTTAAATCAGGCCATTCCGCATAACTGGCTTGTTCCACATCCGTACCCTCAAGCTTCACGCGAATCACACTGTTGCCGTCGGTGCGAATTCTGTGCTTAGTGCTTTTGATCTGAATACCTTCTGGAGCTGTGTTTTCTATATTGACCACAAAAAGGTCGTCATCCATGATTTGTCCGAGCTCGTTTCTCACTTCCACAATAACACCTACGGAATTGGTCTCTGGATTGATCTTACTCCGGATATCTTCACCATCATTGTAGTCAATGACTTCAAGCTCCGCTGAGAGTCCAGTTACTTCTTTGAAATTGTAGACACGATCCGATGGTTCATAACCAATGGTCTTGTCTTTTTCAAGCATTCCATCTTCACTAATAGCCGTGAAATAGTAGGTAACGGTTGAAGAGTCCGTGCTGTCAACGGCTTGAATCTTGGTTTTGACTTTATAGTTTCCTCTTGGACCATTCTGCTTGATCTTTACAGTCAAGATATCCACTCCATCCTCATCTTGAGGCGTTAACCAAAGGTCTTGTGGAGTGCCAACTTGTTGATCTTCTATATCATAAAAGCTGATCTTTTGCTTGATTGGCCAGCCATTTGGGCTTCCGTTTTCAAAGTCAAGGCCATTGAAGACAAACTTTTTGTCTTCTCCGTCAAAGGCAGTGGCCTCTGCAGAATAAATGTCAATTGTTGGAATGAATTCATTGGTACTGAATACCTCTCCATCAATGCGCTGTACAAGATCATTGATGTCTGCAACAACGGTTACGACTTTATAGCCTACGCGGGGGCGTTGCTTGAGTTTTCCTCTACGGATAAAGGCATCAGCGGCTTTTCCACGAACTGTTGTCGCGGTTTCTTCAGAAGACACTTCTTCTTGTAATAGTTCTTGCTCACATCCTACCACAAAAAAGCTTATGGCAAAAAGGAGCATTAAATTTTTGATTAGTTTCATCGTGTGACGGTTTGATTATGGAAGCTAAGCTAGCCTTAATCAAGCCCTTAAACGGTCGCGAATTGCTGAAACGTCAATTTGAATTGCTGAATCCCATCAGCCTAAAGAAACCTACAGATTACTGATAAAGGCAAAGAATTCATCTCGCTTATCCCTGCTTATGGAAACCTGCTGATCATTGTCCATAACAATGTAGCCGCCATCACTTTTCACGTACTGTTTGATGTACTTAAGGTTGATCAAATACGAACGATGCGGACGGTAGAAATTGCTTTTCTCCTGCAGGGTGGGAACAAAGTTCTTGAGCGGTTTGCTCACCACCAACTCGCCAGCTTGGGTATAGAACGTAGTGTACATCCCTTCAGCCTTTAAAAGGATGATCTCATCTATGGGCACAAATTGAACCCCATCACTCACTGGCAAAGCGATCTTATTAAACTCTCCTTTAAGTAAACTGCTTCTTAAAGACTCCAGCTTCTCATTGATCTGAGATTTACCCAAAAGATTCATGGCTTTATCAACCGCTTGTCTAACCTGAGCAGGTCTTACGGGTTTGAGCAGATAATCTACCGCGGCCAATTGGAAGGCTTCAATGGCGTATTCACTGTAGGCTGTGGTGAAAATGATCTCAAAATTGACCACATCTTTCTCTATGAATTCCAAGATCTCCAAGCCAGAATGTTCGGGCATTTCAATATCTAAAAATACAATGCTGGGATGCTCTTCTTTAATGATAGCCACTCCAGACAAGAGATCTCCGGCCTCTAATATCTCCGTGATCTTAGGGCAATTCTCTTCAACAAGAATTCGCAACAGGCGTCGCGCTTTAGGTTCGTCATCAATGATGATACACTTCATCACAGTTCTTTTTTAATAGGTATGGACAATGCAACTCGCGTTCCGCACGCGAGTCCTTCTTTATCAAAAAGGTCAATGGTCTCCACACCGATCTTTTGAGATTTTTGGTAATTAAGCAATTCCAATCGAGACTGCGTTGCCTTGGTGGCAAAGCCTTTTCGCTTGTTCTGGGTTTGCTGTTGGATCTCTTTTACCCGAGCTCTTCCCACACCATTGTCTTCAATGATACATCGCACGGTTTTCGCATCTTCCATAGCAAAGTCAACCTTGAGCTGACGGTCTTGCTTTTTATGCAATAAGCCGTGCTTAATGGCATTCTCCACATAGGGTTGGATGAGCATTGTTGGGATCTTTACAAATTCATCCGGAAGCTCCGGATCTATCTCTATGTTATAGCTCAAAGAGTCCTCAAAACGAATGGCTTCCAATTCCAAATACATCGCTAAGGTATCCACTTCTTCTTGCAAACTGATAAAGCCCGCGTCGCTGTAGTTGAGATACTTGCGCATCAAATCGGCGAACTTACCTAGATAATCTCCAGCCAACTCCTTCTCATTGAGAATGATGTATTCCTGTATAGAATTAAGCGCATTAAAGATAAAATGCGGATTCATTTGTGCTTTCAAAGCCTTAAGCTCGCTGTCACGATACTGTTTTTCTAAGGCCAAGCGCTTTTGGGTCTCTCCGAGTTCCAGGGCGATAAGTTCTGCCTTTTTTTGAGCCCGACTGCGCCCAATATAAAAGATCCCAGAGCTCAGTAAAAGCAATAACATAATACCCAAACCAATTAGATAATAGCGATTGCGTTGACTCTCGATCTCTGCCTTTTCTTTGGCTGATTGGATACGTTCGGTCTCAAACTTGGTTTCCGCCTCGGCGATAAGCTGTCGCTTTTCCATCCCGAAAATACTGTCCTTGATCTTCACAAACTCCCGATTCTCTGTCATAGCTTGCTGCTGATTGCCCAGAATAGAATAAGCCACAAAAAGATGCTGATGGATCTTCATGAGAAAAAACAAATTCTCAGATTTTTGATAGCTTTTCAAGGCAGCTTTGTAAAATGGAATTGAACTCTCATGAAGCCCCATGATGGATGCTGCAGTGGCTTTGGTGTATTCTGCGTAAGCGATATTGGCACTCTGAGAGAGCGGCTCGTAATAATTCATAGCCTCATCCGCCAGGTTCAAAACACGGTTGTAAACCCCTTCGCGATCCTTTGCGGCATTGGATTTAGAAAAAAGCGTGTTTTTGAAATAGCGTGCCCGTTTCACGGCTACCAGTCCTAACCCTGTTTGCGTTTTTGCAATGGAAAAGAATTTTTCGGCCTCATCCAGGTGCTGCTCAGCCTTTATGTATCGCGGATCTTCATAAAGGTTGGTAAAAATATTGGCGAATTGCATATGTGCCCATCCCATTAAAAAAGGATGGCGCTCCGGATCTAAAACCGCCAAGGCTCGCCCCATTTCCTCGAGGGCTTTTTCATAAATTTTTTGCTCTCTTAAAACCTCGGTTCGAGCTATCTGCAAATGGACAAAATCTTCTGTGTTTGGATGATCTTCCAGCATTTCTAAAGCCTCCAAAAGCTTGATCATCGCGTTTTTATAGTCCCCGGCCAAGGTCAATTGCTCTCCTTGATTGATCAAGAGTTTGATCTGATATTCAGGGAGTGCTATTTGCTCGGTGATCTGCTCAGCTTCTGCTAAAAGCGCCGCATTTTCCTGGATATTGCGCATATTGTTATACTGAATCAGGCCGTAAATCAGCTTGAGTCGCAAAGTGTCTTTCTGAGTATAACTTTCGATTTGTTCTGGAGCCTTGTCCCAGTAATTGAGATCACTCGAGATGGCCTGCATGGGAAGCCATAATAGCAAGGCAAAGAGTCTAATGTGAGGAGGAATTTTGATCGGATTGTATTTTGAAGCCTCAATATCTTTATTTCTGCAGAAATTCACCAAGTCTTTCTGCTGAAATGTCTTTCTCAGCTTCTAAAAAGAATATTTCACTGTTCTTTACTACTTTTGCCCTTGCTTAGTGCATATGATATATGAGTAATATTAGAATTACAAAAAAGTTCTCTTTTGAAGCCGGTCATGCCCTCCATGGATATGACGGTAAATGCCGCAATTTGCACGGACATAGTTATCACCTATTTGTAACGGTTATTGGACAGCCTAATACCGACGCAAGTCATCCTAAACACGGAATGGTCATTGACTTTGGCGATCTTAAAAGAATTGTCAATGATGAGATCGTTTCCGTTTTTGATCACTCCATGGTATTTAATAAAAATACGCCGCATCTTGAGTTGGCCAATGACCTCAAATCCCGAGGACACAACATCATTTTGGTAGACTATCAGCCTACCACAGAAATGATGATTGTTGATTTCGCAGCGAAAATATCCAATCGTCTCCCAGAAGGCATCAAACTACACTCTTTAAAACTTCAAGAGACCGCAACCAGCTTTGCGGAATGGTTTGCTTCTGAGAACTAGAAGCGCATTTACTATCTTTAACCCATGCAAATTCCTGCAGGAAAGAAAATCTACTTTGCCAGTGACAATCATTTAGGTGCTCCAACACCTGAACAGAGTCTGCCACGGGAAAAGAAATTTGTCCGTTGGTTGGACCACGTAAAACAAGACGCCGCTGCTATCTTTCTACTCGGCGATCTCTTTGATTTTTGGTTCGAGTATAAAACTGTTGTTCCAAAAGGCTTTGTACGCGTTCTGGGCAAGCTGGCAGAAATTCGCGATAGCGGGATTCCTATCTACTTTTTTGTGGGCAATCACGACCTTTGGATGAAATCCTATTTTGAGGATGAACTAGACATACCAACCTACAGAGATATTCAGGAATTTGAATTCAATGGCAAGCAATTTCTCCTAGGCCATGGAGACGGAAAAGGCCCTGGTGACAAGGGTTACAAACGCATGAAGAAAGTTTTCACCAGTCCGTTTTTCAATTGGTTGTTTAGATGGTTGCATCCTGATATTGGAATGCGTATTGCCCAGTATTTATCGGTGAAGAATAAACTTATCTCCGGAGATGAAGACAAAAAGTTTCTAGGAGAAGACGGAGAATGGCTGGTACAATACTGCAAGCGCAAATTAGAAACTAAGCATTACGATTTCTTGATATTTGGTCATCGTCATTTGCCTATGGAAATTCAGGCAGGAGATCAATCAAAGTATATCAATCTGGGCGACTGGATCAGTCACTATACTTTTGGTGAATTTGATGGCGACTCTTTTTCCTTAAAGACTTTTGAGGCAGACTCCTAGTTGGCTAACAGCGCGTAAGCAGTAATAGGATCCATGCGCCCATCGGCATAAAATCCATTTTTGGTTTCAAAAGCCTCTACAGCACTAGAAGTAGCAATACGGAAAATTCCGTCATGTTCTAATTCATAGCCCATATTGATCAAAATGCCCTGAAGCTCATACACCAAGGGACCTTGCTCACCCATACCAAAATCGAAGTCATTCGGGCTTTGACTCAACCAGTCTAAAAGCATCTGGTTTTTAGTTTTTTGATCTTCCGCGGACTTGGGCTCGTTCTGGCCCAGGGACTTAATTTGCATATTGGTCAAGCCTTGTTCTTTAAGGGATGCAGATTCTTCCAGTTTTGCTTCGAAGGCTTTTAGAGTTGCCATTAATTCCTCATATTTAACCAAAGCCTCTTTAGTCGCCGCATTGTCTTTTTTTGGGGCTCTTACGTCGATACCGTGAAAGCTCCACATTTGCACTGCATAACCATTGAGTCGAGCAACAGCATGATGATAGTCCTCCACTACATTCGGATCAAAGTAATTGAGATCAATGGGTTTACTGGCTTGATATTCTGACCCGGGCGGGTTGAACCTTTTGTATTTGCTGTAAGCGTTGTAGCCCATAATTCCCACTATAATGAGCAACAAAAAAATGATGATCTGTTTCATCCCCCAAAAAATTGCGTTAGTTGCAACGATACCGGGTATCGCATCCAAGAATAAAAGTACACAATTCTACGAGACCGCCTTATAAATTGGCACTTTTAAGGTCCTTGGCACGTAATTGTAGACTCACTTTACCGTTCCAATGATTCTCATCTAAGGCGTAAACCAGGTCAAACGACTGTTTGTCTTGAATCAAATCGAGCTTTTTACCCAAGCCAAATCCAATACCTTCAAAGCTGTATTGACCATCAGTAGCCTTGAATTTTAAGTGAGACTGATCTGACCCGACCTGCTTAGCCCAACCCGAATCCTTTAAGCCTCTAGTGACAAAAACAGGTGTGCGGTTCCCGGGGCCAAAAGGGGCAAATTGTTTGATCAAACGGTAAAACTTTGGGGTGATGTCTTCTAGCTTCAATTCCATGTCAACACTGAGCTGAGGAGTCTTTAAAGATTCATCCAGAGTCTGGGCTACCACCTTTTCAAAGGCGTCTTTAAATGCAGGATATTGGGCTTCCTCTAAAGTAAAACCAGCAGCGTATTTATGACCTCCAAATTGAATCATATGTTCCTTACAGGACTCCAAAGCCTGATACACATCAAAGCCGCTTACAGAGCGGGCAGAACCTGCCAGCTGTTCCCCAGATTTGGTAATGACCAAGGTAGGGCGGTAGTAGTTTTCTATAAGTCGAGAGGCTACAATTCCTATCACCCCTTTGTGCCAATGCGGCTCATAAACCACCGTAGTGGCGCGATATTCTTCCTTTTGATCCAAGATTTTAGCTAGTGCCTCTGCGGTGATCTGTTCGTCTGTTGAGCGTCTTGAAGTATTGAACGCCTCGATCTCTTGGGCAAATTCCAAACAGGAATCCACAGATTCTGCCATAAGCAAAGCGACCGCATAATCTCCATGCTTCATTCTTCCCGCTGCATTGATCCTCGGGGCGACCACAAAAACCAGATCACTAATATCAAAATTGGTTTTATCCCGCTGCGCCAAAAGGGCTTTTATTCCAGCCCGAGGTGCTTGATTGACTACCTGTAACCCGTGCGCAGCCAGCACCCTGTTCTCTCCTGTCATAGGCACAATATCTGCGGCGATGGCTGTGGCCACCAAATCCAAATAGGGTAAAAGGGAATCAATCCCTAAACTGCGTTGAGCGGCCAAGGCCTGTATCAACTTAAAACCTACCCCGCATCCGCAGAGTTCCTTATACGGATAATCACAATCCGACCGCTTGGGATCCAAAACAGCAACGGCATCAGGAAGTTGATCTCCGGGTAAGTGGTGATCGCAAATGATAAAATCCACTCCCTTCTCTTTGGCATAGGCTACCTGCTCCATAGCTTTTACTCCACAATCCAAAGCAATAATAAGCCCAACTCCATTATCACTGGCAAAATCAATGCCTTGCAAAGACACGCCATAACCTTCTGCATATCGGTCTGGGATATAGGTGGAAACTCTGTCGTAATAAGTCAGTAAATAGGAAGCCATTAAAGCTACACTACAGGTGCCGTCCACATCATAATCGCCATAAACCATGATCAATTCCTCATGGGCAATTGCGGCTTCAATACGAGCTACCGCCTTGTCCATATCACGCATGGACATAGGGTCGTGCAAGGCGTCTAAAGAGGGCCTGTAAAAATCCTTAGCAGCGTCAAAAGAAGTGATCCCGCGTTGGACCAAAAGTGTCGCGACAACCTCGGGAATACCTAAGGCATCTTTTAGCTGGTCAACGCTTTGTTGTGGCGGTATTTCTTTAAGATTCCATTGCATGGGATGCGATTGATTAAGGAAGATCTGACTACAGGAGTAAAGGTAGCCAAATTGCGGTTTTTTATGTAAGGTATCCCGCTTTTCAACGCCTTAAATTCGTAAATTCACAACATAAAAAATTGAACCCATGCCTTTAGTGACTCCACTTTCTCCGGACCACGATCCGGAAACCGCCGAACTGGCGAAATTCTTCAACGAAACCCTTGGCTTTTGTCCAAACAGCGTACTGACCATGCAACGCAGACCGGCCATTAGCAAAGCGTTTATCAACCTCAACAAAGCGGTTATGGCCAATGAAGGTCGAGTGACTTCTGCCCTTAAGAGAATGATCGCTTGGGTAAGCAGCAACAGTACGGGCTGTCGTTATTGCCAAGCGCATGCCATTCGCGCTGCAGAACGCTACGGAGCAGAACAAGAGCAATTGGACAATATTTGGGAATACCGCACCCACCCTGCTTTTAGTGAAGCAGAACGCGCAGCCCTAGACTTTTCCCTTGCGGCTTCCTTGGTGCCAAACCAAGTAGACGAAGAGATCAAAGAACGTCTTTACCAGCATTGGGATGAAGGCGAGATCGTAGAGATGTTAGGAGTGATCTCCTTGTTTGGATACTTGAACCGTTGGAATGATTCAATGGGTACTTCAATTGAAGACGGTGCTGTAGAAAGCGGTAATCAGTATTTAGGAAAACACGGTTGGAATAAAGGCAAGCACCTTTAAGAAGCTCCAGCTACTACCAATACAAATTCACCTTTAGGCGCTTTGGTTTCAAAGTGCCTTTTTATTTCGCTTAAACTCCCGCGGACGATCTCTTCATGGAGTTTGGTCAATTCACGCGCAGCGGCGGCTTTGCGGTCTCCTCCAAACAGCTCTTCAAACTGCGTTAGCGTTTTTAAAAGTTTATGCGGAGATTCGTAAAAGACCATGGTTCTGGATTCCTCCTTTAGGCTTTCTAAACGCGTTGCACGTCCTTTTTTGACCGGCAAAAATCCCTCGAAAACAAAACGTTCGCAAGGCAGTCCACTAGCAGCTAATGCTGGAATCAAAGCAGTTGCACCAGGAAGGCATTCCACCTGTAAACCCGCAGCCAAGGCTTCTCGAACCAACAAAAACCCAGGATCACTGATTCCAGGAGTTCCCGCATCAGAGATCATAGCCACAGTTTGTCCGGCCTGCATTTGAGCAACTATGGCTGCGGTAGCCTTGTGCTCATTGTGCATATGATAAGAGCGCATGGGAGTGGCAATCTCATAATGCTTGAGCAACTTTCCGCTGGTACGCGTGTCTTCCGCCAAGATCAAGCTGGCCTCTTGTAGCACTTCTAAAGCGCGCAAGGTGATGTCCTTTAAATTACCAATAGGTGTGGGAACTAAATAAAGCGAAGCGTTCATCGATAGTATTTACCAAAAAAGTAGGAAGTCAGCAAAGCAATAGCTGCCAACAGTACAAAGGTAACCGAATCTCCCAAACGTTCGTGGGCAAAGAAGGCAAGGATCAGATCAAAGAAAAGACCGGCATAAGCCCATTCGGTGACCCAAGGTATCTTACGCCATAAGATCATGATCACCGCCAGTATCTTGGCAACGGCCAAAGGAATAACCAAATAGTCTGGGTAATTGAAGCGTCTAAAGAAACCTTCAACCATTTCTGTATTGGAAAAATACATGCCGGCAGAA
Source organism: Gilvibacter sp. (assembly GCF_013214815.1). Classification (GTDB taxonomy): domain Bacteria; phylum Bacteroidota; class Bacteroidia; order Flavobacteriales; family Flavobacteriaceae; genus Gilvibacter. The sequence goes on along the minus strand of NZ_JABSPU010000008.1, from coordinate 50,740 downwards.
TAGCACATGATCAAACAAATGGCCACGGTGCTGGACCAATAAATCAGTTTTCCGGGATTCATCTTCCTAGAATCGGCGCTCAATGATGCCCATAAAGCGCTCTGCAACCTCTTGTTTATCCAACCAATAATTGTATTCTGGTTTTACTTGCAATTGAATAAAATCTTGAGCCTGCTCAAAAGAATCGCAGGTGTCCAATTGAGACATCACGCGAGCGTAGTCCTCAGGTTTGTTGTCAAAAAGATGCTTGATAAAAGCAATGCGGTCATTGAGTCCAATTTGAGCTCCAGCAGCTGACGCATCATTTAATGAACGTGGCTTGTCAACAGCGTTGTTGGTGGTCTCTGCAACTTCTTGCGCTGGAGGCTCTGGAGTCTCTACCGCAGTAGGCGGAGCCTCTTGCTTGCGCTCAAACACGGGCGTGTGCTTGTAATCTGCAGCAAGGTCTTCCAAATCATTTTTAACGTATTTGGGCTTGGGTAAAATATCTTCTAAAAGCGCATCGACCTTTTGTGATTCCTCCGGCATTTGAGCCACGATGTCTTTGATCTTCTCTATGAGTGGTTCCACGAGTTCCTCATCGTGTGCAGGTTTTTCAACCGGCTTAGGTTCTGTGAACCAATTTTGCTCTCTATAACTCTTGGAATCCAAAGATTCACTATCAGGAACGGGAGTTGTCAATGGATCTACTCCAACTTGAGCCTCCAAATGACTCAAAATGATGAGTTTTTCATACAGTCTTTGGGCTTTGCCCTTGAGGTCAGCGGCGCTAAGCACCTTGGGTCCGTCTAGGATTTCCTGTGCCAACTCGCGCAATTCGGCATGGATAGTCTTGTTCATTTTTCTCACTTTACTGAAGTTTTGGGATTGAATAAATCACACGATCGCTCATGTTAGTCTGATTGCGATCTAAAAATGTAATGTTCAACCCATAACTTATCAAATTAGCTCCTTTTTATTTGGACGTTTTGTTACCTTTACGCCACCCGTTAATCCTAACGGAAATTTGTCTTTTTTCGTGTAGTAAATTACAAAATGTTTCTCGAAAACACCGTAAATCAACAAGAACAGTTTGGATGGATAGAAGTCATCTGTGGCTCTATGTTCTCTGGTAAAACAGAGGAACTGATCCGCAGACTCAAGCGCGCTCAATTTGCAAAACAACGCGTGGAGATCTTCAAACCAGCCGTTGATCGTCGTTATGATGAGGAGATGGTAGTTTCTCACGACAGCAATGAAATTCTCTCAACTCCGGTTCCTGCTGCGGCCAATATTCCCATCCTTGCAGACAACTGTGATGTGGTTGGAATTGATGAGGCACAGTTCTTTGACGATGAGATCGTCAAGGTCTGTAACGACTTGGCCAATCGCGGTATTCGTGTGATCGTTGCTGGTTTGGATATGGATTATAAAGGAAATCCTTTTGGGCCTATGCCGGCACTTATGGCCACTGCAGAATACGTCACCAAGGTACATGCTGTATGTACCCGCACCGGAAATCTAGCACAGTATTCTTATCGTAAATCCGCAAATGATAATTTGGTTCTACTGGGAGAAACAGACGAATACGAACCTTTGAGTCGTGCCGCCTTTTACAAGGCAAACCTGCGTGAAAAGCTCTCCAAGATGGAAGTCAAAGATCCCGAGCAAATCTCGCCTAAACAGAAAAAAGCATGAGTTCAGTTTCAGAAACTGTATTGGAACTGGACCTGGGTGCCCTGCATCATAATTACCAATTCTTAAGAGCAAAACTCAAACCCGATTGCAAAATGCTCGCGGTAGTCAAAGCCAATGGCTATGGGGGGAACGCTACTACAGTGGCCCTGGAATTGCAAGAACTGGGCGTTGATTATTTGGCCGTAGCTTATGTGAATGAAGGATTGTTCCTAAGAGACGCTGGAGTGACTTTGCCCATTCTGGTTTTGCATCCGCAACCGGTCAATTTTGAGTTAATGGTCGCAAAGTGCTTGGAGCCTAGTATTTATTCGGAGCGACTATTGGAAGCCTTTAGCACGTTTGCCAGCGAGCAGAAATTAGTGGCCTATCCTGTTCACCTTAAAGTAAATACTGGACTTAACAGACTCGGATTTGCTCCGCAGCAAGCAGTTTCAGCCGCAGAACTCGTTAATAAGAGCGAGTCTTTATCCTTGCGATCTGCTTTTACGCATTTAGCCGCCAGTGAAGATGCCGCAGAACGCGACTTCACCTTGGGTCAACTTGCAGCCTTTGACGAAGTTCTTCCAAAATTACGGGCGTTAGGAGATCAAAAGTTCTTCGCGCATGCCACCAATACTTCTGGGATTCTCAATTATCCGCAAGCGCATTATGATCTGGTTCGCACCGGAATAGGCCTTTACGGATATGCGAATGCTCCAGAATTAGATCGAGCACTCAAGGCTGTTATGCGACTAAAAACTGTGATTAGCCAAATCCATAGCTTGCAGCCTGGAGACAGCATTGGTTACAACCGAGGTCATGTAGTTGAATCACCCATGAAAATGGCCACGCTTCCTATTGGACATGCTGATGGCTTGCCAAGAGCCCTCGGAAAAGGCGTTGGGGCAGTAATCATCAACAGCAAACAAGCCCCTATTGTCGGCAATGTTTGTATGGATATGATCATGGTTGACGTTAGCGGGATTGATTGTCAAGAAGGTGATGAAGTAGAGGTATTTGGTTCGACTCAATCCGCAGAAGATTTGGCCAAAAAAGCCAACACGATTTCGTATGAATTATTGACTGCAGTTGGTGGTCGAATAAAACGTGTCGTTCTTCGATAAGTGTGTTAAAAACTTAGCTGCCACTTTTAACATTCCGAGCTAGTTTTTAGTACTTTGTAGTCAATTAACTAATACATCAATATTCCATGTTAAAAGAATTTAGAGATTTTATAATGACGGGTAACGTCATTGATCTAGCAGTAGCAGTTATTCTTGCTGGTGCAGTATCTGCAGTAGTGAAAGGATTTGTGAGCGACATCATGATGCCTGTAATCGGTCATTTCACTGGAGGTGTGAGCTTTACAGATCTCAAGATTGTATTGACAGAAGCTGTTGTAGCTGCTGATGGTACAGTATCTACTCCAGAAAATGCGATCGCTTACGGTAACTGGATCGATGCCATCATCAACTTGGTGATCGTAGGTTTCGTACTCTTTATGATCGTTAAGGCTTACAACAAGACCAAGAAGAAAGAAGAGCCGGCTCCAGAAGCTCCGACAGGACCAACGCAAGAAGAATTACTTGCAGAGATCAGAGACCTACTTAAAAAATAATCTCTTTTAAGATTAGATAGCTTTAAGCCGCCTTCCCCCAAGGCGGCTTTTTTATGCTTCTTTTTTGATTTCATTTTATCGGCTTGCTGTACTTTTGCATTTTAAATTTTAAATCATGTATAAAGTAGCAGTTGTTGGTGCCACCGGAATGGTTGGCCAAGTCATGCTCCGCGTTTTAGAAGAACGCAATTTTCCTATTGAAGAACTCATCCCGGTAGCCTCGGCGCGATCGGTTGGAAAACCTGTAGCCTATAAGGGTAAAGAGTTTAAGGTGGTGAGTATGGAAACTGCACTTGAAATGAAACCACAGTTGGCACTTTTCTCTGCTGGAGGAGACACTTCCAAAGAATGGGCGCCAAAATTCGCTGAAATTGGTTGTACCGTAGTAGACAATTCTTCCGCCTGGCGCATGGAACAAGATATCAATCTGGTGGTTCCTGAAATCAATGCCTTCAACCTAACTGCTGCGGATAAAATCATTGCCAACCCAAATTGTTCTACCATTCAATTGGTAATGGTGCTTAAACCCTTGCACGACAAGTACAAGATCAAACGCATTGTGATCTCTACCTATCAATCTGTTTCTGGTACAGGTAGTAAAGCCGTGCGGCAAATGAACAACGAGGTAAGTGGTGTTCAAGGGGAAATGGCCTATCCTTATCCAATTTACCGCAATGCGCTGCCGCATTGTGACGTATTTGAATCCAACGGATATACCAAGGAAGAATTTAAACTAGTCCGCGAAACTCAAAAGATCCTAGACGACAGAAGTATTGCGCTAACGGCTACAGCTGTGCGTATTCCTACGGAAGGTGGCCACTCCGAATCCGTAAACATTGAATTTGAAAACGATTTTGAACTCAATGAGGTTCGCAATTTGCTTGCGGGAACTCAAGGCGTGGTGGTGCAGGACAATCCAGACACCAATACGTACCCTATGCCCATCTACGCGCATCACAAAGACGATGTATTTGTTGGGCGTATAAGACGGGACTTGAGTCAGCCGAACAGTTTGAACCTTTGGATCGTTAGTGATAACCTGAGAAAAGGAGCTGCGACCAATGCGGTTCAGATTGCTCAGCATTTGGATCGGGAAAATCTTTTGTAAGCTGTTTGGGGAGGCTTCGTCTAAGACCTCATAATCAACCCAAAACAGTTAAAATGAAATATTTAAATCTTGTTATACGCGTTGGACTAGGACTGATGTTGTTGCTCTTTGGATTCAACAAATTCTTCTGGTTTCTTCAAGACTTTGACTTTTCTGGTTACCCCCAAGCTGAGTATCTATTCACTGCTTTGCGCTATTCTGACGCAACAGATGTTGGTAAAGGTTACCTAATGGGTCTTGTTGGCCTCACTGAGGTAGTTGTAGGATTGCTTTTAGTCATTAGAAAGTGGGTGCCGCTAGCCTTAGTAATGCTAGTTCCTATTTCAATAAATATTGTCTTGTTCCACGCCTTTTTGAATTTGCCTAATATCGGCCCTGCCATCTTGGTGGCATTGCTTAACGGATATTTGATGTACAAACATTGGGACGCTTATAAACCCATGTTCTCTTAATAGCCATATCAGAAATGATAGATTAACAACCATCCCTTCGGATGGTTGTTATTTTTGCAATACTTTTGTTAAATGCTTGGGAAGTAGGGTTTTTTGTCCCTTTCTTGTTTAATAAATACACTAATGTGCCAACCATGATCAACCTTCTTCAAAGGATAGGATTACCCTGCCTTGCCTTTTTGGCTTTGGTAGCATGTAATTCTGATGATAACGGCTACACGCCCTTGACCTATGTGGCGGTAGATGACGCGGCCGTTGTTGCGCAAAATGCAACCATTTCTATTAATGTATTTGCCAACGATGAAAATGTACCTCAAACAGGTTCCCTAAGTGTTTCTGCGGCAACTTCTGGAAGTGTAAATATCCTCGATCCTAACAACACTCCCGATGATCCAAGTGATGATCTTATTGAGTACACTGCGGACGGATTTACCGTTGGAGAGGTGACTTTCACTTACAATATTTGTGAGGGTGGAACCGACAATTGCGTTGGGGCAACCTTGAGAATCAATATTACGCCTGTTAGTCCTGTGAATTTTAATCTGGAACAATTTCCTTACGAGAATCTTTCGGACTACAACTTCTTTGATGGCGCGATGGCAGATCAACTTCCGGTTTATGGAGTACTTCCGTACAAACCCATCAGCACCTTATTTACAGATTACGCGCTTAAAAAGCGTTTCATTTGGATGCCTGATGGAGCTCAAGCCAATTTTACAGAGTCTTATGAACTCCTGGACATGCCCGTTGGAACAATTTTGATCAAGACGTTCTACTACGATAATGTCCTGCCTGCTGGAACTACACGAATCATTGAAACGCGTTTGATCTATCGCAAAGCGTCTGGTTGGGAGTTTGCAGAATACATCTGGAACGACGAGCAAACAGAAGCCAGTTTGAATCTCGACGGAGCTTTCACAGAGGTCACTTGGCTGCAAGAAGGTGTAGAGCGCACCATTAACTACCGCATCCCATCAGAAGCGGAATGCTTCACCTGCCACAAAACACAATTGGACCCCATCCCGATCGGACTCAAACCACAACACATCAACAGTGATTACGCCTATAATGACGGCGTGAGTAATCAGCTGCAAAAAATGGTAGCTATCGGCTATCTGGCAGATAATCTTCCTGCCGATATACAAACCGTAATTGACTGGAGAGACATCTCGCAGCCTATCAGCCTGCGAATGCGCTCTTATGTAGATATAAATTGTGCGCATTGCCACTCAGACGATCGTCATTGTGACTATCGCCCCGTGCGCTTTGCCTTTAATGAAACTGCGGACAACGTGAATTTGGGCGTTTGTGTGGATCCGGAAACTCCGATTCCACCCAACACTCAGATCGTGGTCCCTGGCGATATTGACACTTCTGTCTTGTACTTTAGAGTGAATTCAGAAGCAGAAGAATACCGCATGCCTCTTTTAGGCAGAACTATACGCGATGACCAAGCGGTTGCCATGGTGGAAGCCTGGATCAATTCACTAACGGGAACTTGCGACTAAACAACGTTAAACACTTAACTAAAAAATGACATGAAAAAAATTATGCTAAGCATCCTTGCCTTGACCACGGTGGGTGCTCTTTTTGCTCAGGATTCTGCCGGTAGTGTGGATCCGGTTAGCTTCAGTTTTTCTTCTGTATCTACCTCTGGGTCAAACCGAGCCGTTGTGGATATGAACGGAGATTTTCTGGACGATATCGTATCGATCAGCTCTACCAACGTAAACATCTTGGAACAACAACCGGATGGAACTTTTGTGACCCGTAATATTTCTACAAGTTCAGCAAACTATACCCCTTCTTGGAGTTTAGCTGCGGCTGATTACAACCGCGATGGTTACACCGACCTGCTTTATGGAGGTGGAAGTGGTGTTACATTCATGCGCTCGGATGGAACAGGAAACGGTTTCGTTGAAGTCTCTGGGCCTGAATTCGTATTCTCTCAGCGTTCCAACTTTGTAGACATCAACAATGATGGAAACATGGACGCTTTTGTATGTCACGATGTTGCTCCAAACGTATACTACATCAACGACGGAACCGGAGCCTTGAGTTTCAACCAAGGTGGTTTAGGAGATTATCCTTCTGGGGGTAACTACGGATCGGTTTGGATCGATTATGACAACGACGGTCTTTTAGACATGTTTATCGCCAAGTGTGGTGGAGAAGTTGCTCGTAGAACCAACCAAATGCACAGAAATAACGGAGATGGTACTTTTACTGAGAACGGAGCTTCCATTGGCTTAGCAGACCCTATGCAAACATGGTCTTCTGCTTGGGGAGATTTTGACAACGACGGAGATATGGACGTCTTTGTTGGAGCAAGTTCTGGAGCGCACAAGCTGATGCGTAATAACGGACCTGGATCTGGATATACCTTTACTGATGTAACGGCAGTTTCTGGAGTTTTGGCTGTAACGGCTACTGGAATTGAAAACGCTACACACGATTTCAACAACGACGGATTCTTGGATATCGCCTCTAACGGGAACATCCTTTACGGAAACGGAGATCTAACCTTTACTACTATTTCCTTTGGAGCCATCAGTGGAAGCAACGGAGCCTTCGGAGACTTGAACAACGACGGTTTTGTAGATGCATTCAACTCAGGCTTTATCCGTTACAATGATGGGAACGCCAACCACTGGTTGACGATCAACACGGTGGGTGATCCAAGTAATATTAACGGTATTGGAGCTCGTATTGAGTTGACTACAGATGCCGGAACTCAAATTCGCGATGTGCGTAACGGAGAAGGATTCCGTTTCTTGAGCACGCTGAACACACACTTCGGATTGGGGACTGCGACAAACATCAACACTTTGGTTGTTAAGTGGCCATCAGGTACTGTTGACACTTTTGAAGACGTTGCTGTAGATCAGGTTTTGACTATTTATGAAGGTCAACCGTTAAGCGTTGAGGAGCAAACTAACGAAGTTGCCTTAACTGTATTCCCTAACCCTGCAACAGAGTTGTTGCAATTGGATTACAGAACGCCGCTTAACGACGCTCAATACAACATCTACAATTTAAACGGAGCTCTAGTACAATCTGGAACAGTGGGTAACAAAACCATCAATGTTGCGGCGCTAGCTACTGGTGCTTATGTTTTAAAGGTTGAAACTAACGGAGCTGTCATCAACAAACAGTTCTTGAAAAAATAAGAGAATCTCACTTCTCTAAACGAGCCCTGTGGTCACCAGATCACAGGGTTTTTTATTTTTACTATCTTTAGTAATGCGCTCAAGCGCAGCTCACTAACTAACCACCGCCCTATGAATTCCACCTTTTCTAAAATTTTAAAGTGGCTTTTAGGCCTTGCCCTTTTGGTCTTTGGAGCCAACAAATTCTTTGAGTTTCTAACCCCACCAGAATTCCCACCTCGCGCCTCAGAATTTATGACTTCACTCGATGCCACTGGCTACGTACTGTACATTGTTGGGGCCTTAGAGATTCTCGTCGGCTTGATGCTTTTATTGAATAAATGGGTTCCTTTTGCGCTGATCTTGCTAGCGCCAATATCCTTAAACATTGTCTTGTTTCACATCTTTTTGGACTTGCCAGACATAGGCATCGCCTTGGTTGTTGCTGGACTCAATGTGGTCCTGATTTATAAATACTGGAAAGCTTATACCCCACTGTTCAATTAGCATAAGCTCTTAAGTTGCTGTTAAACTGATTTTTGCAGCAATGCAGCAACGCTACTTTTTCTTACCTTTAGCTGCCTTAAAATTCAGCTGAGATTAGGCTGCATATTGGGCCCGTAAAACTAAATTTAGATGAAGAGATTATTTGGAGCAGCCTTATTGGCTGTAGTGGCAATAAGTTGCCAAGAAAATACCCCAGAACCCGTACCCACTGTGGAATATCATCAGACCAAAAAAGTAGACACCGTAGACACCTACTTCGGTGTTAATGTAGCCGATCCCTACCGTTGGCTAGAAGACGACAGAAGTGAAGAAACTGAAGCCTGGGTGGATGCCCAAAATGAGGTGACCAATGGATTTTTGGATACCATTCCGTTTCGTGAAGAACTCAAATCGCGTTTGGAATCTATCTGGAATTACGAAAAGGTAACAGCGCCATTCAAAGAAGGCGACTATACTTACTTCAGAAAGAACGATGGTTTGCAAAACCAGTATGTAGTCTATCGCTATAAAACTGGTGATGACCCGAGTACTGCAGAGGTTTTCTTAGATCCAAATACCTTTAAAGAAGACGGCACCATCTCCCTTTCTGGCCTTAGTTTTTCTGAGGATGGAGGCCTGGCTGCTTACAGTATTTCTGAAGGAGGAAGTGACTGGCGTAAGATCCTGATCATGGATGTTGCTTCTAAAGCAATCATTGAAGATACCCTACGCGATGTGAAATTCAGTGGTATTTCTTGGTATAAGAATGAAGGTTTTTATTACTCGAGTTACGATAAACCAGAAGGTAGCGAGCTTTCTGCAAAGACCGATCAGCATAAACTGTATTATCACAAACTCGGAACCGATCAAGCAGACGACCCTGTGGTCTTTGGTGGTACAGAAGCTGAAAAGCACCGCTATGTTGGTGGAGGCGTTTCTGAAGACAATAAGTGGTTGGCCATTTCTGCCTCAGTATCAACCTCCGGGAACAAAATGTTCTTAAAAGACCTAGAGAATCCAGATCGCCCATTGATCACCGTAATTGACAATGTAGATAGCGATACTTATATGTTGGATAACGATGGAGACACTCTTTATTTAGTGACTAATCTAAACGCTCCTAATCAGCGTATCGTTAAAACCTCAGCGACAGATCCTAGTCCTGCCAATTGGGTAGATGTGATCCCAGAAACAGAGAACGTATTGAGCCCTTCTACGGGAGCCGGATACATCTTTGCGGAATACTCTGTTGATGCCATCTCAAAAGTGATGCAGTACAACTATGACGGTTCTTTGGTACGTGAGGTTGAATTACCAGGAATCGGTTCTGCCGGTGGATTCTTCTCCAAAAAAGAAGAGAATGAGATCTACTTCAGCTTTACCAATTACTACACGCCAGGCAGCATTTATACCTACCAGGCAGACAGTGGCGAGGTTGCGCTTTATCGCAAATCAGCCATTGATTTCAACCCAGACAATTACGAGAGCACTCAAGTTTTCTATACCTCTAAGGACGGGACAAAGGTTCCTATGATCATAACTCATAAGAAAGGTTTGGAGCTCAATGGTAAAAACCCAACTATTCTTTATGGTTACGGCGGATTCAATATCTCATTGAACCCAGGATTTAGCATTGCTAACGCCGTTTGGATGGAACAAGGCGGAGTTTATGCTGTGCCTAACCTTCGCGGTGGTGGTGAATACGGAAAAGCTTGGCACGACGCTGGTACGCAAATGCAAAAGCAGAATGTGTTTGATGACTTTATTGCCGCAGGTGAATATTTGATTGAAAACAAATACACCTCTTCAGAATACCTTGCGATCCGCGGTGGATCTAACGGAGGACTTTTAGTTGGAGCCGTAATGACCCAGCGCCCAGACTTGATGAAGGTAGCCTTACCTGCAGTTGGAGTTTTGGATATGTTGCGTTATCACACTTTTACTGCTGGAGCTGGATGGGCCTATGATTATGGAACCTCAGAAGATTCCAAAGAGATGTTCGACTATCTTTTAGGATACAGCCCAGTACACAATGTGGAACAAGGAGTGAACTACCCAGCCACTTTGGTCACCACGGCAGATCATGACGACCGAGTTGTGCCTGCACACAGTTTTAAATTTGCTGCAGAATTACAAGCCAAGAATGGCGGAGCCAACCCAACGCTGATCCGCATTGAAAAAGATGCAGGTCACGGCGCTGGAACTCCGGTGAGTAAAACCATTGAACTCTATGCAGACCTCTTTGGATTTACCCTCTACAACATGGGTTACCGCGTATTGCCACAAGATGTCAGTTCAAAAGTGAAAGGATAAAAAATAAACGCCCTTGCCAAAAAGCAAGGGCTTTTTTCTATGCTCGAAGTCTCCATTGAACAATTCAGCTATGACCAACAGGAACATCTGTTGGGACCTCTTAAATTCCATTTAGAAGCCGGGGAACATTTGGCCATTTTAGGAGAAAGTGGCAGCGGTAAATCCACCCTGCTTCATCTGATCTATGGTTTAATGGATCTAGAATCTGGCCACATTCAATGGAAGGGCGATCCCGTTCTTGGACCCAAAGATCAATTGGTTCCCGGTGCTCCATTCATGAAGCTGGTCGCTCAAGAGGCCAATGTGATGCCCTACACCTCCGTTAGTGAGAATATTCAAGAGCATTTTTCCAGACGCAATCCGGAGCAAGAAGCCGCACGAACCGAGCAGCTACTCAAACTTTTGGATCTGGTGCCTTTTGCCAAACAAAAAGTCAAATCACTCAGTGGCGGTCAAAAGCAACGCGTGGCAATCGCCAAGGCTTTGGCATTGGTTCCTGAAATCCTGCTTTTGGATGAACCCTTTGCGCATATTGATGAGTTTAGACGTTCGCGCTTAAGAAGGTTGTTGTACAATTATTTAAAGCAAGAAGGAATCACCTGTATTACCGCCACACACGACGCCAATGAGGCCTTGAGCTTTGCAGATAAGGTCTTGATTTTAGAAGCAGGAAGTGTTTCTTTTTACGGACCTCCCCAGGAGTTGTATAAGAATGTATCCAGCGCATACCAAGCCGGATTCTTTGGTGAGATCAACGCATTAAAAGACGGGCGTTATTTATTCCCGCATCAATTAAAAGCTGTCGCAGAACCCGCCGATTTCTCTGCCACAGTTCACGCCAGTTATTTCAAAGGAAGTCACTATCTTATTCATGCTAAAAACGGGACTCAAGAGTATTTCTTCAACGCTTCAGACGCTCTAGAAGGGGGCACTCAAGTCCAGCTAAAAATTCAAGATTAATGCGTTTTTTAAACCCTATTCCACCAGTTAAAGTGGTCTTTTCTATTGCTGTGGTTCTCTTAGGAGCCTATTTACTCACTCAAGGCACTATGTTTGGCTTGATCTTAATGGGAGTTGCAGCGCGTTTATCCATGAGAGAAGGAGCGGAGGTAAATGTCTTTGAAAAGAAATACCGCCATCTGTATTCGGTTTGGGGAGTAACTATTGGCAGTTGGAAACCTTTGCCAGAGATTGAATATGTTTCTGTCTTTAAGACGGTAAAAAACTACCGCGCTCGTGTTTGGGTAGCCGAGGCTGCTATGGGCAAGACCGTGTACCGCATCAACCTATTCTACCAAAGAAACAAACACATTACAGTCTACGAAGGGGATACTAAAGAGGACGCCATGGATAAGGCCGATGGCATTGCTGCATCCTTGAACATTGAAGTCTATGACGCTACGCGTGATGACGATTAATAAATTGCTTTGATCTCTTGGCTCTTGCCGTTCCAAGAAAACGAATCACCGGCCGCTTTTCCCAACAACAGTTGCCCAATAGGACTCTGCGGGGCTATTGCCCAAAAGGAGCTATCATTAAGGATCAATTCTCCTGCAGGAATCGACAAGAAATACCACTGCTGATCGGTTTGAACCAAACTGCCTAAATGAACTCTTCCCGTCACGGAATCCGTTATAATTTTTGAAAGCACCAAGCGCTGTTGGTCCAAGACTTTGAACTGCTGCCCCAGCTTCTCACTTTGCAATTGTAAATGGGCGCGCTCCGTGTTGTGTTTGTCTCCAGCACTGCTCTTTACGGCTCCAGACATGGATTCGTCCACGGCTGCTTGTGCCCGCTTCAGGCCTTGCAAACGCTTGTCTAATGAAGCATAACAAAGCTGTAATAAATCTTCTTTATTTGGCGCCAATGTCTTTGGTTGTTTCTGATTCAAATTCCAAAGGTCCAAAGTTAATCATCTGTTTGCTGATCCAACGCTTTCTCTTTGCAATATACCCCGATGGATTCACAGGGCGATAGCTTCTTGGATTGGGCAAAATTGCCGCTAGGGCCGTGGCTTGGTCCTTGGACAGATCCGCTGCCTCTTTATCAAACCAATGCTGAGCTGCAGCATGGGCACCGTATACATTCGGGCCGAATTCAATACTGTTCAAATAGACTTCCAAAATGCGCTCTTTGCTCCAATAGGTCTCAATTAAAAAGGTAAAATAGACTTCAAACCCTTTCCGAACCCAGGAACGCTGAGGCCATAAAAAGACATTCTTTGCTGTTTGTTGACTGATGGTGCTCGCGCCTCGTAAGGCCTTGCCTTCTTTGTTGCTGGCTTGGGCTTTTTTAATGGCTGCAACATCAAATCCATTGTGGTTTAAAAACTGCTGATCCTCCGCACAGATCACCGCCTTTTGTAGCTCAGGACTGATCTGATCCAAAGCGATCCACTCATGTTGGACTGGAGCAGGCTCCTCCTGTTGAAAATATCGAATGGCCATTAAAGGAGTCGCGGGGACAGGCAAATAGCGATACGCCAAAACCCAGAGGTTGGACAAGACCAAAAACCAAAAGAAGCTCTTGAATAAAAAACGAATGAGTTTGCGCATTAATCGATAAGATTGGCCAACGCTTGGCCGGTATCCGCACCAATAGCAACTCCCATTCCTCCTAAACGGATTCCGCAGAAAACACGATTGGAAAGCTGCTTGACAATGGGCGCTTTTTTGCTGCCCACTCCCATTATACCGCTCCAGCGCTGTTCAATTTTAACGTCTTTCCCGGGTAAAATCGTATGGCGTAATAGTAAATCTAAAGCATTTTGTATGCGCTCGGTAGTTTCCATAGCTGTAGTGGTCTCTCCTTCCACATCCAAATTGCGTCCGCCACCAAAGAGAATTCTGTTGTCAATATTGCGGAAGTAATAATAACCGCGATCTAAATGAAAGGTGCCGTTAAAATGCAGCTCTGGAATAGGTTCTGTGATCAATACTTGAGCCCGAGCTGGTTTGAGATCTTCTTGTAAAAGACTTCCTGCCAAACCATTGGTGGCTATCAAACAGCGACCAACAGTGATCTCAGTAGAATTATTGAGTTGAAGTTTCACACCAGAAACATCGTCAGATATAGCGCTGACTGCAGCACCATTGATGATCTGAATATTATGAGCCTCTGCCTTTTGGATCAAAGCTTGCATCATGGCTCCGGTATCTATCTTTCCTTCAAACTGATTGAAAATGAGCTTTGGTTGCAGCTGATTGAATCCGAAGCTATTGTCTACCGCACTAAAAACAGGCGCCTTAAAAATTGGATCAAGTAAGTCGTTCATACTTGATAAAGCTGCTAAACTTTTTTCATAGAGCTCTGCATCTTCTTGGGTAAAGAGCTCATAACCGCCACAAGGATCATAAGCCAAGGCGGTGTTGCCTAATAGCGATTTTAAGCTTTCCAGCCCGTTGACGCGCATTTTAACCAACTCTAACACTTCTTGCTCGCTGTGCGAAGAAAGATCGTCTAAGAGCTCTGAAACGCTCCCAAAACAGGCAAAGCCTGCATTCTTGGTGCTGGCTCCAGAAGGCAGCATGCCGCGCTCCAAAACGGTGATCTTGGCCTCACTGTATCGCTGGCGCAAAGCTAAAGCTGCAGAAAGGCCTACAATACCACTACCAATTATGGCAAAATCAATATCCTTAAACCAGGTTTTATGTTCCCAATAGGAAAGTGTCATTTCTTAGCCTTTTTAGCAATGATGATAAATATGAGCATAAACAGCGGAATGGAGAGCGCAAAATAAACACCCAAAGTTTTGAGGCCGATCATTACCACAATAACTGAGGTCACTATAAAAGCAATATGTTTAAAATAGCCCTCTCGCATGGACTAAAAATAAAAAAATCCGAAGCCAAAAGACTCCGGATTTCTCAATATCTCTAAAAGAAGGATTTACTCTTCTTCTGGTTCGCGCATTTCAAAGTCGTTCATGAATGCCGTAGTATAGTTTCCTTCTACGTAGGCGTCTTCTTCCATGAGTTGACGGTGGAACGGAATGGTCGTTTTAATTCCCTCAATAACAAACTCATCCAAAGCACGCTTCATTTTAGCGATCGCCTCCTCACGCGTTTGCGCAGTAACGATCAATTTAGCGATCATGGAATCATAGTTTGGTGGAATCATGTATCCAGCGTATACGTGAGTATCTAAACGAACTCCGTGTCCTCCTGGAGCATGCAATACAGTGATGCGTCCTGGCGATGGTCTAAAGTCGTTGTAAGGATCCTCAGCATTGATACGACACTCAATGGAGTGCAGTTGCGGATAGTAGTTCTTTCCAGAGATCTTCACACCCGCAGCAACTTTGATCTGCTCGCGGATCAAATCGTGATCAACAACCTCTTCGGTAATCGGGTGTTCTACCTGAATACGCGTGTTCATTTCCATGAAGTAGAAGTTACGGTGCTTGTCTACTAAGAATTCTACCGTTCCTGCTCCCTCGTAGTTGATGTATTCTGCTGCTTTTACCGCGGCTTTACCCATGGCATCACGCAACTCATCAGTCATGAATGGAGAAGGAGTTTCTTCCGTTAATTTTTGGTGACGACGCTGTACGGAACAGTCACGCTCACTGAGGTGACAGGCTTTTCCTGTAGAATCTCCAACTACTTGGATTTCGATATGGCGTGGCTCTTCAATGAGTTTTTCCATGTACATATCGTCGTTTCCAAAGGCGGCCTTACTCTCTTGACGAGCAGACTCCCAAGCAGCTTGAAGGTCTTCTTCTTTCCATACGGCGCGCATTCCTTTTCCTCCTCCACCGGCACTGGCTTTAAGCATAACAGGGTATCCTGTCTCAACTGCAAGCTTTTTGCAAGTATCGAAGTCTGGAATTACACCATCTGAACCAGGAACACAAGGTACTCCTGCAGCTTTCATGGTAGCTTTTGCAGAAGCTTTGTCTCCCATACGGTCAATCATTTCTGCGGAGGCACCGATGAATTTGATCTCGTGCTCTTCACAGATCTTAGAGAACTTCGCGTTCTCAGATAAAAACCCGTATCCCGGGTGAATCGCGTCAGCATTCGTGATCTCTGCTGCAGCGATGATGTTCGATATTTTTAGATAGGATTCTGAACTCGCTGGCGGTCCAATACATACAGCCTCGTCCGCAAAACGCACGTGGAGGCTATCGGTATCGGCAGTAGAATATACAGCTACCGTCTTAATACCCATTTCTTTACAGGTTCGGATAACGCGCAAGGCGATCTCTCCCCGATTGGCAATCAGTATTTTTTTAAACATAACACTGTGATTTTTTGCATCAGTCCAGAGGGACTAACACACTATGTAATCCGATTTGACTATGATGGGTCGATTAAGAATAGTGGCTGATCAAACTCAACTGGAGAAGAATCCTCAACTAGGATCTTCACAATTTTACCAGACACTTCTGATTCGATCTCGTTAAACAACTTCATGGCTTCGATAACACAAAGCACATCGCCGTTTCCTATACTGTCTCCCACCTCAACAAACATAGGTTTGTCTGGTGCCGGACGGCGGTAGAAGGTTCCAATAATAGGAGATTTGATCGTAACGTATTTTGAATCGTCACTCGCAGGTGCAGCTTCTGCAGCAGGCGCAGCGGCTTCAGCAGCCGGAGCTGGTGCAGCGGCAACAGGTGCAGCGGCAACAGGAGCGGCAGCAGGGATCTGCTGAATGTAAGTGGCCTCAGGACCTTTGCTCTCCATCCCAGTGCGGATGGTGATCTTAAACTCGTCCGTCTCCAATTTTACCTCGTTTGCGCCAGACTTGGCTACAAACTTGATCAGATTCTGAATATCCTTAATTTCCATCGGATTTTGTTTTTTAGTTTATTAGGTTGTGGTTTTTATGAATCGTATGCCCAGGTTAAGTAAATAGATCCCCAGGTAAATCCGCCTCCAAAAGAAGCAAAGATCAATTTGTCTCCTTTTTTAAGCTGTTTTTCGTAATCGTATAGACAAAGCGGTAAGGTCGCCGAAGTGGTGTTCCCGTAACGCTCAATGTTCATCATCACCTTGTTGTCATCCAAGCCCATACGGCGGGCTGTTGCGTCAATGATGCGTTTGTTGGCCTGATGCGGAACCAACCAGGCAACATCATCGCCCGTCAGGTCATTGCGTTCTAAGATCTTCGCAGCTCCATCTGCCATATTGGATACGGCAAATTTGAACACGGTTTTTCCATCTTGGAACACATAGTGCTTTTTGGCATCTACAGTTTCATGAGATGCCGGAAGGATTGATCCGCCAGCGTCGATCTTCAAATGCTCACGGCCAATACCGTCGCTTCTCAGGACCTCATCTTGCAAGCCGTAGCCTTCTTCATTAGGCTCAAAAAGCACAGCGCCACCGCCATCACCAAAGATGATACAGGTGGCACGATCTTCATAATCAATGATTGAAGACATCTTGTCTGCCCCTATGAGCAGTACTTTTTTATAACGACCAGATTCGATATAGCGAGCTGCCGTAGACATCCCGTAAAGGAAACTTGAGCAAGCCGCAACTAAATCATATGAAAAAGCGTTTACGGCTCCTATCTGAGAGGCTACGTAAACGCCTGTTGCTGCTACCGGCATATCCGGAGTCGCTGTGGCCATAATGACCATGTCAATATCTTTTGGGTCGGTGCCGCTTTTCTCAAGGACATCCTGTGCGGCTTTGATAGCCATATAAGAAGTTCCCTTGTTGCTGTCCTTTAATAGGCGGCGTTCTTTGATTCCGGTACGGGTGGTAATCCATTCGTCGTTCGTATCAACCATAGTTTCCAGAATCTGGTTGGTCAGTACGTAATCTGGCAGGTAGCCCCCGACAGCGGTAATAGCTGCTGTGATCTTACTCATTTTACAGAATTCAGTACACAAAAAAAGGCATTATTGCCTTAAAAGGAAGTGAAAATAACGATTTTTAGACAAAAACAAGCCAAAATTGGCTCATTTATGACATTTTTGGCTTCTTGTAATAAAAAACTCTCGCGAATCAAAAACTTTGACCGCGAGAGTAATATTTTACAAAACAGGTACTACTATGCTTCTGCAGACTCGGTATCGTCAATAAGAACCTGTCCACGGTAGTATAGCTTTCCTTCGTGCCAGTGCGCTCTGTGATATAAGTGCGTCTCACCTGTAGTAGGATCAGTGGCCAATTGAGGTGCAGTAGCTTTATAGTGCGTTCTGCGCTTGTCTCTTCTGGTTTTAGAGATCTTTCTCTTAGGATGTGCCATTACTTATTTATTTATCCGTTAATAATTTCTTTAAATCGTCCCAACGCGGATCAGTTTGATCATCGTCAGTTTGTTCTGCCTGATTATTCAGGCTAAGTTCTTCTAACTTCTCTAAAGCTTCTGATTTTAAGGTCCCGTCCGCAACTCCAGGGTGAACCCTTTTTGCTGGAACAGCTAGCACAAGACTCTCATATATATATTGTGCTATTTCAACCTCATAACTGCCGTGCGGCAAAATCAAAAGATCTTCTTCTTCATCATTGTAGTCTTGTCCAAACTTAACTACCAGATCAAAATTGCCAGAAATAGGCTGATCATAGGGCTCATTGGTCAAGTCACAATTGATGTTGACGGTTCCGTCAAACTGAAAATGCAGGTCCAAAAGGGTGCTTTTCTTTTCCAGTTCTAGGTCAACTTTTACATCGGCCTTGTGAAACTCATCATACTGAAAGTGCTCAAAGAACGCGTTGTCTATCTGATAGTCAAACTGATGGGCGCCTATTTTAAGGCCCACAAACGGGATAGTATATGCTTTCAATTCCTTCACAATCAACTCGTTTACGATCCCGTCTCTATCAAAGACGGCTGCAAAGATAAAAAATAAATTAAAACGGACTACGAAGCCTTAGCGCTTTTTTGCCAAGACTTTACGGGCTCTTTTCTGCAAAGGATTAGCGCTCAAGTCTAAATATTCTTGTCGGGTCTTATAGATCTGAATAGCACTAAACACAGCTTCTTTAAAAGAGCTGTTATCGGCCTCACCTTTTCCGGCCTTATCATAAGCAGTTCCGTGGTCTGGTGAGGTGCGAATTTTATGAAGCCCCGCCGTATAGTTCACCCCCTGTCCAAAGGAAAGTGTTTTGAAAGGCACCAAGCCTTGGTCGTGATAGGCGGCAATGATGGCGTCAAAGTTCAAATGATTTTTGGTCCCAAAGAAGCTGTCTGCTGCATACGGGCCGTATACCAAGGTACCCTCTTCATTGAGTTTGGCCAAAGTTGGTCGAACCACCTCATCGTCTTCCTTCCCAATAACTCCGTTATCCCCAGTGTGTGGGTTGATCCCCAAAACGGCCACTTTTGGTGTAATGATCCCAAAGTCCTGTTTTAAGGTTTGGGTCACTGTTTTAATTTTTGTCTCAATGAGCTCTGGAGTAATGGCTTCGGAAACGTCTTTGACCGGTAAGTGATCGGTCAAAAGGCCAACACGCAAAGATTCACTGATCATAAACATCATGCTATTGCCTTCCAGTTCCTGGTTGAGATAATCTGTATGGCCAGGAAATTTAAAATCTTCTGCTTGAATGTTGTGCTTGTGGATAGGCGCAGTGACCAAAACGTCAATCTTGTCTTCTTTAAGTGCTCTTACTGCAGATTTAAAACTCTTGATGGCATAAGCTCCTGCTTCTGGGTGCTCTTCTCCAAATTGGACATTCACCCCTTCTTTCCAAACATTAAAGACGTTGATCTTCTTATGAGCAATCTGATCCAACCTGTGAATGCCGTGCAGATTCATCTGCAAACCAAAATGCTTTTTGTAAAAGGACATCAGCTTTACTGAAGCAAAGATCACGGGAGTGCAGAACTCCAACATGCGGGAATCCAAAAAGGTTTTAAGTATGATCTCTCCGCCAATTCCGTTGAGATCTCCTATGGAAATTCCTACTGTGATCTGTTCTTTTTTACTCAAAGCCTAAGGGTCTTAAACCGCCTTTAGTTCTGCAATAAAAGCTGGGCGATTATTCGTATTTTTGTACTACAAAGTTAACAACAATATTAAGATGTTTACAGGGATCATTGAAGAAGTAGCAGAAGTAGTAAAAATTGAGCGCGAAGGCGGAAATATCCACATCAGCATGCAAGCACAAATGACACCAGAGTTGCAGATCGATCAAAGTGTGGCGCATAACGGTGTTTGCCTTACGGTCGTTGCCATTGATGGCAATCAATACACAGTAACAGCTATTGATGAAACTCTTCAAAAATCCAATCTTGGAGAATTGGCTGTGGGTAGTGGTGTAAATTTAGAACGCGCCATGAAAATGGGCGCGCGTTTGGACGGTCACATTGTTCAAGGTCATGTAGATCAAACAGCGACCTGCATAGCATCAGAAACTTTGGACGGCTCTTGGACCTATAGATTCAGACATGATCTGATTCCAGGAAACCTAACGATAGAAAAAGGGTCAATTACTGTAAATGGTGTAAGTCTTACTGTAGTTGACAGTACGGATACCGAATTTAGTGTGGCAATCATTCCCTACACGCATGAGCACACAAATTTCCACGCGCTAAAAGCAGGCGATACGGTCAATTTAGAATTTGATGTTGTGGGAAAATACGTTCAGAAATTGCTAAGACAATCTAGCTAAGACGTTTTCTTCTGTAGGCAATAAAGATGCCTAGCGCGACTCCGAAAATAAGCAATACAAAACTTGATGCATCTATGGGAAGCCCCGGTGGCGGGGGGCCCGTAGGCGGTGGTGGACTCTGGGCAGCTATTGTTTGGGGCAACAGCAAACACAGTCCTAAGACTGTTATTTTTACGATTTGGGGTCGCATAATCGGGTTCTAATGTACTAATTTTTTTAAAATCGCAAAGGAAAAGCTTCTTTCCAAGCGAATTAGTAACAGTTATTTTACAATCTAGTGGACCCAGAAGGGCTCGAACCTTCGACCCCCTGATTATGAGTCAGGTGCTCTAACCAGCTGAGCTATGGGTCCTGAATTAGTGTGCAAATGTAAAATTAGTTCCTTGATCCGCAAACTATTTAATTCAATTTCTCTCCTGACACAACTCTACCAGAACGCCATTACTGGATTTTGGATGTAAAAACGCAATGATTTTGTTGTCAGCCCCTTGCTTAGGGGTTTCATTCAAAACGCGGAAGCCTTCTTTTTTAAGCCGATCGATCTCCGCTTCTATGTCATCTACAGCAAAAGCGATGTGATGGATCCCTTCTCCCCTTTTCTCAATAAACTTAGCAATCGGGCTTTCAGAATTGGTGGCGGCCAAAAGCTCGATTTTGGACGCTCCACACTGAAAAAATGAGGTGTCCACCCCTTCTGACTCTACTGATTCTACTTTATAATGAGGTTTACCCAAAAGTGCGGCATACACTTTGTTTGCAGATTCCAGATCCTTCACAGCAATTCCTATGTGTTCAATTTTTGTCATTTACTTTAAATTAAAAAATGAGCTTGTTTATACCTTTTGAATTTAAGCGAAAATTAGAATTTTTTAGGATTATAGAAGGCTTTTTTGAGTTGCATAGCAGCGCTACGGAACGATAAAAAGGCAAAGAGAATCCGAAAAAAGGCAATTTTTTAGCTCATGAAAGGGGTATAAACAAACTCATAAGCTACTTTTGCAGTATGAACGAAAGCAATCGGCAGAAAAAAATAGCAGGAATCCTGCAAAGCGATATCGCGAACTTGATCCAAAAGATGTTACGTGAGGCGGGTCAAACACAATTAGTAGTATCTGTTACTAAAGTGAATGTAACTGTTGATCTGTCTATTGCCAAGGTTTATCTGAGCATTTTTCCGGCCCAACATGCTAAGGGCATGATGGAAGAGATCAAAACCGTGGCTCCAAACATCAAACATCAGTTGGCACAACTTACCCGAGACCAATTGCGAAAAATGCCCGATCTGATCTTTTATCTGGACGATTCACTAGAGTATATTGAATCTATAGACAAAGCCCTTGAAGGGGAACACGACCCTGTTAAAAATCCGGACCTGCTGGGGAGAAGAAAAAAATCCTGAGTTGAACACGCCCTTCTACATTGCAAGGCGTTACCTCTGGAGCAAAAGCAACAACAACGCCATTAACAAGATCACGCGGATTGCCGCTGTGGGAGTTATTGTTGCAACTGCAGCTCTTTATATTGTGCTATCTGGCTTTGCTGGTTTACGTGATTTTTCTCTGAGTTTCACCAACGTATTTGATGCTGATCTAAAGGTTTATCCGCAGACAGGTAAAACGATCCGAACGGATGGTAACTTGAGACAAGCCATCTTACAGACCGATGGCGTCCTGGCCTTGACGCAAATAGTGGAAGAGCGCGTTTATCTCAACTTTAAAGGCAAGAATCATATTGCTACTATAAAAGGTGTGGATGATCGCTTTGAAGCCGTTGTACCTGTAGACAGCATGCTTTTTATCAATGATTGGTTTCGTAGCGGTGAGAATGAAGCCGTTATTGGGCTTACAACTTCTGTAAAATTATCTCTGGGAACCTATGACTACAGTGAACTTTTGGAGATCTATGCGCCTAAGCCCGGAACGGGTCAAATTTTAGATCCGCAACAAGCTTTTAGGAAAGAACGCGTAGTGGTCACCGGAGTCTACAATGTGAATGAAGACGTAGATGACACCTATATCTTTGCAGACATCAATTTAGCCAGAAGGCTATTGGATTATGATGAAAATACAGTTTCTGGCTTTGAGATCAAACTAGATCCTGGTGCCGATCCAGAAGCGGTTAAAATAGCCTTAGCGCAGCATTTTGGTAATCCGGTAGACATCAAAACACGCCTGCAACAAAACGATGCACTTTACAAAATGCTCAACACAGAGAATGTTGCAGTCTATTTGATTTTCACCCTAGTATTGATCATTGCCTTATTTAACGTGATTGGAGCCATCATTATGATGATCCTGGACAAGAAAGGGAACTTAAAGACCCTGCAAAATCTAGGGCTATTAGGATCTGAGATCAGGAAGATCTTCTATTATCAAGGCATACTGCTAACTGCCGTAAGTGGTGTAATTGGGCTTGCGTTAGGCTTTATAATTGTATGGTGTCAGTTGCAATTTGGCTGGGTTGCCATAACGGCCACACTCGCTTATCCTGTAAAGCCCACAGTCCTAAACGCGGTGGTAGTTTTAGCCACCATGTTAGTGCTAGGTGTTATCGCAGCAAATATTGCCTCCAGAAACGTAAATGAAAAGATGTTGTCTAAAATCTAGGCAAACTGGAAATCAGCAAAACGTTCTAAAACCTCATCAAAAGTTGCAAAGACATCAGCAGAATGATCGCTGGTCACCATTTTGGTGCGGTACTCTTTAAAATGAGGAATCCCTTTAAAGTAATTGGTATAATGACGGCGGGTTTCAAAAACTCCAAGCTTTTCACCCTTCCAGTCAATGGACATTTGTAAGTGACGTTTTGCAGCCTCTACACGCTCTTGTAGTGTTGGGGGAGCAAGGTGTTCACCCGTTTCAAAGTAATGCTTCACTTCCCTAAAGAACCAAGGATATCCAATACTTGCACGTCCAATCATAGCGCCGTCTAATCCGTAGTCATCACGCATCTCCACGGCACGTTCGGGAGAGTTCACATCTCCATTTCCAAAAACAGGAATGTGCATGCGCGGGTTATTCTTTACCTCTGCGATAGGGCGCCAGTCGGCATTACCCTTATACATCTGAGCTCGCGTTCTGCCGTGAATCGAAATGGCCTTACAGCCTACATCTTGCAGTCGCTCTGCAACCTCAACGATCTTAATGCTGTCGTGATCCCAACCCAAGCGGGTCTTTACCGTTACAGGCAAGTGCGTGCGCTCTACCATGGCCTTGGTGAGTTTCACCATCAGGTCAATGTCTTTCAAGATCCCAGCACCAGCACCTTTTGAGACCACCTTCTTTACCGGACACCCAAAATTGATGTCAATAATATCTGGCTTGGAAGCAGTAACGATATCCACAGACTGCAACATGGAGTCCATATTGGCTCCAAAGATCTGAATCCCTACAGGGCGTTCCTTTTCGTAGATATCCAATTTGATCACACTCTTAGCGGCATCGCGGATGAGTCCTTCTGAGGAAATAAACTCCGTGTACACCACGTCTGCGCCTTGTTCCTTGCACAGGGCGCGGAACGGCGGATCACTTACATCTTCCATCGGTGCGAGTAATAAAGGGAACTCGCCTACATCTATGTCTCCTATTTTAGCCATTGGCTGCAAAATTACGTAAAATCAGATTCTTACAAAATGCTACTAAAAGCCGCGCTTTTGCACTATCTTTGCGCAAAATCGCCCCAAAGGCAAGTATATGAAGCACTTTCGCAACTTTTGCATCATCGCGCATATCGACCACGGAAAATCTACCTTGGCCGACAGACTTTTGGAATACACGGGTTCGGTAACTGAACGTGAGAGTCAAAACCAACTCTTGGACAATATGGATCTCGAACGTGAACGCGGGATCACTATTAAAAGCCACGCGATTCAAATGGAGTATGTTTATGAAGGAGAGACCTATGTCCTCAACTTGATTGATACTCCGGGTCACGTTGATTTTAGTTATGAGGTTTCAAGATCTATTGCTGCCTGTGAAGGAGCACTATTGGTTGTTGATGCTGCTCAGAGCATTCAGGCGCAGACCATCTCTAACCTCTATTTGGCTTTGGAGAACGACTTAGAGATCATTCCTGTGCTTAACAAAGTTGATCTTCCGAGTGCGAATCCAGAGGAAGTGACTGATGACATTGTTGATCTTTTGGGTTGCGATGCTGAAGAAGTAATTCCTGCCAGTGCTAAAACAGGTATTGGAATTGAAGATATTTTAAACGCCATTATTGAGCGCATTCCTGCTCCTCAAGGTGATCCTGCAGCACCGCTGCAAGCGCTGATCTTTGATTCTGTTTACAATCCTTTCCGCGGAGTAGAGACCTACTTTCGAGTGATTGATGGCGAGATCCGCAAAGGGCAACAGATCAAATTCATGGCAACGGGCAAGACCTATTTTGCCGATGAAGTTGGAACCCTCAAGCTCAAACAAGCTCCGAAACAAAAAGTAGGCGCAGGGGATGTAGGTTACCTCATCACAGGGATCAAAGATGCTCGTGATGTAAAAGTGGGTGACACTATTACTGACGCAAAGGAGCCTACAACCAAAATGATCGAAGGTTTTGAAGATGTAAAACCGATGGTATTCGCTGGGATCTATCCCGTGGATACTGAAGATTATGAAGAACTGAGGAACTCTATGGAAAAGTTGCAGCTTAATGACGCTTCTTTGGTGTTCCAACCGGAGAGTTCTGCAGCCCTTGGTTTTGGATTCCGTTGTGGATTCCTAGGAATGCTGCACTTAGAGATCATCCAAGAGCGTTTGGAACGCGAATTCAATATGACCGTGATCACTACGGTACCTAACGTATCCTATCACGCCTACACCAACAAAGAACCGGATGAGGTCATTTTGGTGAATAACCCTTCTGATCTTCCGGAGCCGTCTACAATGAATCGTGTAGAAGAGCCCTTCATTAAGGCGAGTATAATTACCAAATCGGATTTTGTTGGACCGGTGATGAGCTTGTGTATTGAAAAGCGCGGACAGATCACCAATCAAAATTATTTGACGCCTGAGCGCGTAGAGCTTTCTTTTGATATGCCTTTGGCGGAAATTGTATTTGACTTCTACGATCGACTCAAAACGGTATCTAAAGGATACGCCTCCTTTGACTACGCACCTATTGGAATGCGCACTTCTAACTTGGTAAAAGTTGATGTGCTGCTCAACGGGAACACCGTAGACGCCCTTTCTGCACTCTTGCACAAGGACAATGCTTATGACATTGGGAAAAAGATGTGCGAGAAGCTTAAAGAGCTTATCCCGAGACAGCAGTTTGATATTCCAATTCAGGCGGCCATTGGAGCTAAGATCATTGCTCGTGAGACTGTAAAAGCGCTTAGAAAAGACGTTACAGCCAAATGTTATGGTGGTGATATCTCCCGTAAGAGAAAGCTTTTGGAGAAGCAGAAAAAAGGGAAGAAGCGTATGCGTCAGGTTGGTAATGTGGAGATCCCACAGGAAGCTTTCATGGCCGTTCTAAAACTCAACGACTAATTACAACTCGTACCTTGTTCCGTTAGATTGGAAAGGTATACGTCATAGTCGGTATCGGTATCTTCACCGTTGACCGAGGCATCACCATTGGCTTCACGACAGAGTGTAAAGGTTTGTGTTAACTCATTACTGCAGCTTACGCAAGAAACATCATCGTCTTTACAAGAAGTAAAACAAGCTAGAATAACAAGGCTTAGAACGACAACTCTTTTCATAAGGGATGGCTTTGTGAATGGGAACGTTAGAATTCCTGGTTTATTTTTTAAAACAGTCCTCGGGATTTAGCTAGGCACATTTTTCAACACACTTTCTACATCAATGGTCTTGCCCAGGTAAGCTAATTGAGAGCCTTCTACAACTTCCATTTGAGAAGGATTGGTAATAAAGCTCAGTTCACCACTAGGCGCTTTCAAGAACAGAGCCACCATGTCTTTGTGGTCAAGAATATAGTCCAACATGCGCTGAAAGACCACCTCGGAATCAATATCGATCTCTTGAATGGAAGGGTACTCATTCGCTACTCGAGTTAGGTCTGCATAGTCATGAGTGGTAGAGAGTACTTCATCCGGAGCGCTTCCGTTTTGTAAGCCCTTTTTGCGTTCCTCATCACTCATAAGGCGGAAGGATCCGTTCTCTCCTAGAGAGGCTCTGTATTTGGTCAAGGCGTATTTGTTGATCTCATCATTACCCGTCATGGCAATAAGAAAACCTACGTCATTGAATTCAATGTTGTCTGTCAGATCTCCTTCATAAATATTCGCATTCATGGAATCCAGACCGAGCTCACGTGCTAGACTGATATTACTCGCGTTGGTATCGATCAAAACTACATCGCGCTTGTTCTTTTTGAGATAGCTCCCAATGACTCGTGAGGGTTTGGAAGCCCCCACAATGATTATCGCTTCTGATGAGGTCAAAAACACCCCAACTAAACGGGCAAAAAGTCTGGCTGTTGCGGCATTGAGTAAAACCGTGGCCAATACTACCGCAAAAACCAAGGGCGTAATGTACTCTGCGCCTTTGACGCCTTGCTCCACCAATTTGGTTCCAAAAAGTGAGGCAATACCTGCGGCCACAATACCACGAGGCCCAACCCAAGAAATAAAGAGTTTCTCGTTGGTTTTTAAACTACTACCAATAGTGGATAGGAATACCCCTATCGGTCTGAGTACAAATACAATTACCGCTAAAAGCGCAGCAGTCTCCCAAGTGTATACCAGCAACAAGTCCTCCAAAGAAATGTTTGCCGCCAATAAAATGAACAGTATAGAGATCAAAAGTACGCTTAAAGACTCTTTAAAGTAAAGCAGTTCCTTGAGGTTGGGAAGGTCGCTATTTCCTAAGAACATCCCCATCACTACCACAGCCAAAAGGCCCGATTCATGAGCAAAAATGTCACTTTCTACAAAGATCAATAGCACTACAGAAAGTGCCACCACGTTTAGCAAGTAGTGTGGAATGAATTTCTTTTTAATGGCATAGTAGAGCGCATATCCGCCAGAAATACCAAAGGCAAATCCAATCAGGACAATCTTACCAAACTCTACCAAAGCTTGCTTGGTATAGCCCGCATCTCCTCCAACGCTTATAAACTCAAAGACCAATACGGCAACCAAAGCACCTATTGGATCGATCAAAATACCTTCCCACTTTAATACCGCAGAGACGTCTTTTTTCAGCGGAATATTTCTGAGAATAGGCGTGATTACCGTCGGCCCGGTAACGATGATCAAAGAAGAAAATAAAAAGCTGATGCGCCAGTCAAGACCAAAAATATAATGGGCGGCTAATCCCGCTCCGGCAAAGGTCACCACAGAGCCCAAACTGATCAACTTCCCGATCACAGGACCAATTTTAGAAACCTCTCCACGCTTCAAGGTCAAACCTCCTTCAAAGAGAATGATACCAATCGCTAGGGATACAAAATTGAACAAATGTTGGTTGGGAAAAAGCCCTTTGTCTCCATTAAAAATAGGCTGGATCCACTGGGTTCCATCCTCAGAGATCAAGGTGGAAATTGGACCCACGAACAAACCGATCAAAATCAGCGGTAAAATGGCAGGAATCTTAAATTTCCAGGCCACCCATTGGGCCAAAATTCCTAAAACAATTATCCCTGCTAATTCAATCATGTGCTGCGGTTTGGTTGTCTAAAAATAACAAGAATTGGCGGCAATGAACCAAATAGTGCTAAAATTGTTAAAATACTGCGTTAACAATCCCAAAAATCTGAGGCTTAATCGGGGAAGAGTCTTTGTCTTTTAGTAATTTGCGTAACTTTTGTTAAAGGAATGACCCTCTACCCTATTGAATCCGGAAATTTCAAATTAGACGGCGGAGCCATGTTCGGAGTGGTTCCCAAATCACTTTGGACACGAACCAATCCGGCGGATGCGAACAATATGATCGATATGGCAGCACGCTGCCTGCTCATAGAAGATGGCGATCGATTGATATTGATCGATACGGGAATGGGTAATAAGCAGTCCGAAAAATTCTTCGGCTACTATTACCTCTGGGGAGATTACAGTTTAGAAGGTTCTTTGGCAAAGCACGGATTTCATCCGGATGATATCACCGACGTCTTTATGACCCATTTGCATTTTGATCACTGCGGAGGTTCTGTGGTTTGGAATGCAGACAAAAGTGGATATCGTCCAGCGTTTAAAAACGCTAAATACTGGACCAACAAATCCCACTGGGAATGGGCTGTGAATCCCAATGCTCGTGAGAAGGCCTCTTTTTTGAAAGAAAACATCATGCCGCTAGAAGAAAGCGGACAATTGCATTTTGTGGATCCGCAAGGTTTGCCTTATACGGAATCAAGCGAGCTGGGCTTTGGAATACTTTTTGCCGATGGACACACGGAAAAACAAATGATCCCGCACATCAAATACAAAGGCAAGACCTTGGTTTTTATGGCAGATCTGCTCCCAACGGCGGGACATGTTCCGCTTCCTTATGTGATGGGATACGATACGCGCCCACTGTTGACCTTGGATGAAAAAGCTGCTTTTTTGGATCGGGCAGCGAACGAGGAATTGTACTTGTTTTTAGAACACGATCCACATCATGAAATTATCACGGTCAAGCACACCGAGAAAGGCGTGCGATTTGACCAAGCACATACATTTAACAACTTATTTAATTAATGATACCTATGAATATGAAGAAGATGATCATTCCAGCGTTAGGTTTATCGCTGTTTATGGTTTCCTGTGGAGGTCCTGCTCCATTGGTTTCAACTCCTATCGGAAATATTGATTCAGTACCCTTAAAGGTTGCGCCACTAACAGAGGCCCAAACTAAAAGTTGGGGAGCTGCCGATTTAGTAATGGACACCATTCCTGGAATGAGTGTGGATAAAGCCTATGCAGAACTGCTCAACAAAAAGAAAGGGGAAACTGTGATCGTTGCGGTAATTGATAGCGGTACCGACATTGAGCATGAAGATCTAGACGATGTGATCTGGGTAAACAAAGGAGAGATCCCGAATAACGGGAAAGACGATGACAACAACGGTTATATTGATGATATACATGGTTGGAATTTCTTAGGCGATGTAGTGGCTGAGAACATGGAGTATGTTCGTTATATGCGCAAACTAGGTCCTAAATTCGACGGTAAATCAGAGGCTGCTATCAGCGCTGCTGACCGTGAAGATTACGCTTTGTATCAAAAAGCGAAAGCTGAATACGAAAAAGAAGTTGCTGACGTACAAGGAACTTTGAACCAATACAATGCTATCTTGGCTCAAGTAAAGCCAGCTCACGAAGCCATCGCTAAAAAACTCGGGAAGGAAGACTATACCGCAAAAGACTTGCAAGGAATTGCAAATCCTGATGCTGCAACACAGCAGCAAATCGGTATGTTGACTCAAATGCTTACTTACGGAGATACCGTGCCGGATGTTTTAGATCAGCTTCAAGAAGGGATCGATTACTTCGGTGGGCGTATGGACTCACACTTCAACATGACTGCAGACTTTAGAGGAGCGCTTGGAGACAATCCAGACGACTGGAACGACAAGACTTACGGAAACAACGATGTTGACGGACCAACTGCAGATAAAGAAGACGTTTCTCACGGAACTCACGTGGCCGGTATCATTGCTGCAGAACGCAACAACGGCATTGGAATGAATGGTGTGGCCAACAACGTTGAGATCATGGTATTGCGCGCAGTGCCAGACGGGGACGAATACGATAAAGACATCGCTTTAGCGATTCGCTACGCAGCAGACAATGGTGCAAAAGTGATTAATACAAGTTTTGGAAAATACTATTCTCCGCACCCAGAATGGGTTTGGGATGCTATCAAATACGCGGCTAGCAAAGACGTGCTCATTGTAAACGCAGCAGGAAATGAAGCCTTGGACTTGGATGGTATTCAAGTATATCCAAATGACCAAGAATTAGACGGTGCTGAAATTGCAGACAACTTTATTACTATTGGTGCAATGCACCACGATTACGGTAGTGAGATGGTAGCAAACTTCTCCAACTACGGAAATACTTCTGTTGATGTGTTTGCGCCTGGAACTAAGATTTGGTCTACCATGCCAAACAACACCTATGAATATCAGCAAGGTACTTCTATGGCGGCTCCAGCAGCAGCGGGTGTAGCAGCAGTTATTCGTTCCTACTATCCTAATTTGACTGCAGCTCAAGTAAAAGATATCTTGATGAAGAGCGGATTGGATTCTTCTCAGAACGTTGTTTTGGGCGGAGATCCAGCTAACGCACAAGCCTTTGGCCAGATTTCTGTTTCTGGAAAAATGGTCAATATGTACAACGCCATCTTGATGGCAGATAAAATGTCACGATAATGAGAACTTACATTTTACTGCTTGTAGGTTGCTTGACCTTGAGCAGCTTTGCACAGAACAACACTTCCTACTGGCAACAAAAAGCAGATTATACTATGGACATCGACTTTGATGTTGAAAGCCATCAGTACAAAGGAAAACAAACCATAGAATACACCAATAATTCACCAGATACGTTGAATCGTGTATTCTATCACTTGTATTTCAACGCTTTTCAGCCTGGCAGTGAAATGGACGTTCGTTCCAGAACCATCGCTGATGCAGATCCGCGGGTAAAAGACAGAATCTCCAAATTGAGTCCGGAAGAAATCGGGTATATCAAACCGATGAAACTCACTCAAAATGGAATGGAGCTTAATTATGACGTGGTTGGTACTGTTATGGAAGTTGATTTGGCCCAGCCGATCTTGCCTGGAGCCAGCACAACTTTCTATTTGGAGTGGGACGCTCAAGTTCCTGTACAGATTCGCAGAAGCGGAAGATACAACGCAGAGGGCGTAGCTTATTCCATGACCCAATGGTATCCGAAGTTGGCAGAATACGACTTCCAAGGTTGGCACGCACACCCTTATATTGGCCGTGAGTTCCACGGTGTTTGGGGAGATTGGAAAGTGACCTTGAGCATTGACAAAGATTTTGTTGTTGGAGGAACTGGATATTTGGTGGGTGAGCCTACAACCAAGCGCGGCAAGACGACCTATGTTTTTGATGCGCCTATGGTTCATGATTTCACTTGGGCCGCTGATCCCGACTTTGTTCATGATGTTTATGAAGGCGCCAATGGAGTGACGCTTAACTTCTACTACAAGAAGACCATGAGCGAAACTAACCTGAAGAACTGGAAGGAATTGCAGCCTAAAACAGCTGCGCTTTTAGAATTCTTCAACAAGCATATTGGTGATTATCCTTACAAACAATACTCTGTGATCCAAGGTGGTGACGGGGGTATGGAATACGCCATGTGTACCTTGATCACTGGAGAACG
Organism: Gilvibacter sp.; assembly: GCF_013214815.1. GTDB lineage: Bacteria > Bacteroidota > Bacteroidia > Flavobacteriales > Flavobacteriaceae > Gilvibacter. The sequence goes on along the minus strand of NZ_JABSPU010000008.1, from coordinate 19,081 downwards.
CAAATTCGGTTCTCTTGTGGGAGTGACGGCTCACGAAATGGCACACAGCTGGTTCCAATTCCTGTTGGCGACCAATGAATCGATCCACGAGTGGATGGATGAAGGTTTCACCTCGTATATTTCAAATGCCGCCATGAATGAGATTATGGGAGAGAACTCAGATAACCCGCACAGAGGAAGTTATCGCAGTTATATCTATCTGGCAAATAGCGGGAAAGAACAGCCTTTGACCACCCATGCGGATCGTTACGACATCAACATGGCTTATGGTATTGCTGCTTACAGCAAAGGGGCGGTGTTTATGGCTCAATTGGGTTATGTGATTGGACAAGAGAACTTGGCCAAGACCATCAAGCGCTATTACGATGAATTTGCCTTCAAACACCCTACGCCGAATGATTTTATTCGTGTGGCAGAAAAGGTTTCTGGGCTAGAATTGGATTGGTACTTGCAAGATTTCGGGCAGACCATCAACACTATCGACTACGGAATTGAGAACGTAGTTGCATCAGAAGGCGGTACCCAAGTCACTCTAAAACGCAACGGACTCATGCCGATGCCTCTTGACCTTATGGTTACTTATGCCGATGGATCCAAAGAGTCGTTCTATATTCCTTTACGCATGATGCGTGGCGGAAAAGACAATCCGTATGATGGTGTGAAACGCACCGTTCTGGATGATTGGGCTTGGGCTTATCCAACCTATGATTTTGAGATTCCATCCAACGGAAAAACCATTCAGAGCATTCAAATTGACCCCTCCAATTTGATGGCAGATGCCCAGCCAGATGACAACATGAAAAAGATGTAAGCACATCCATCACAAATGATCAAAAGTCCTGCAAATGCAGGACTTTTTTTGTTTTTAGCAGGAGTTTTAGAAATAATTGGGAATTGCCAATGCCTTAATTGGTTACATTTAACCTATGTTAAAATTTCCAGCTTCACAGCGACTTAAGAGCAGCAAACAGATCGAAGCCCTATTTACCCAAGGTAAAACGGCTAAGGCCTTTCCTTTGCTGATGCGTTTTATGCCTGCTGATGTGCCTGCACACAAAGCCGCTTTTGCCGTCTCGAAGCGAAATTTTAAAAAAGCTGTAGACCGCAACCGTGTCAAACGCCTGATGCGAGAAGCGTATCGATTGGAGAAAAATACAGTCGATTCAACTTCTGCACGGTATTTGATGTTGTTCGTTTATACGGGCAAAAATCTTCCAACTTTAATTGAATTACGCCTGTCAATGGCAAAACTTTTAAAACAATTGGAATGATGAAAACCTTATTTATCGCCCTTTTTGGGACTTTTTTAGCTTGTTCTGACTCAGGATCAAGCACGATGGGAATTGCAGACTCAGACGGTTGGGCCGTCGCAGATGTAGACGGAAACTCGTACGTAAATGCAGAACCCACTGCAGAATACAGCGAAACGGATAACAAAGACGCTAAGATTATTAAGACCGCGGAAATTGAATTTCAAACCCGCGATATGGATGCCACTTACACCCGCATTCGCAAAGCGATTGCTGCTCAGGGTGGAAATTTACAAGACGACAATACGGGAAAATCATACAATCAGGTTTATAGAAGCCTTGTGATTCGTGTTCCGTCTGCGAATTTTGGACCTCTGGTAGATTCTATTGGCCAGGGTGTTGATTATTTTGACACCAAACGAATTTCTCGTCGTGACGTGGGCGAGGAATTTGTGGATCTTGAAGCTAGACTCAAAGCCAAACGCACATTAGAAGAGCGTTATTTGGAACTGCTGGGAAAAGCTAAGAACGTCACAGAAATGTTGGAGATAGAAAGAGAGTTGGCCAATATTCGAGAAGAAATCGAAGCTAAACAAGGCCGATTGAATTACCTCCAGAGCCAAGTAAGCATGAGTACAATCTCTTTACGATTCTACAAAGAGACTGTAGAAACACAGGTTCAAGCTTCTTTTGGTAGTAAGATTGCCAACGCCTTTAAAGGCGGGTGGAGTGGATTGTTGACCTTCTTTATTGGAGTACTCTATCTCTGGCCTTTTGTGCTGCTTATCGGAGTGGTGTTCTTTTTTGTTCGACGGTATTTAAAACGATCAGCTAGATCGGCAAACTCATAAAATTAAAGCTATGCTCAAGCGCGTAAAACGTATAGGTATTCCCGTAGTGTTAGGACTGATCTTGTTCGGGACCACGGCTTTTAAAAACGATTTTTTTGAAATCGCTAAACAGGTAGAGATCTTCACCACCTTGTTCAAAGAACTCAATATGAACTATGTGGACGAGACCACTCCGGCAGAACTGATGGACAAGGCCATTACCGGCATGCTTGATGATCTGGACCCCTATACGGTTTATTGGAATGAGCAAGAAGTAGAGGATGCCAGAATTAATAATTCCGGAGAATACACTGGGATCGGCGCCTCGGCGAGAACTTTAAAAGGGAAGATCCTAGTAATGGAACCCTTTAAAGGATATCCTGCTGACAAAGCAGGCTTAAAGGCAGGCGATGAGATCATTAAGATCGACAACATTGCCTTAAGCGACTTTACTGATGATGCCGGAGACCTTTTAAAAGGGGCTCCTGGCACCACGGTAAGTCTCACTTATATGCGACAAGGCAAAGAGTACACGACTCAACTTACTCGTGAAGCGGTAGGCATTAAAGCCGTTCCTTTTTCAAAGTTGATCAACAGCGATACCGGTTATATTGTGTTGAGTAAGTTCAATGCAAAGACAACTATTGAAACCCGAAAAGCCATGGAAGACCTCAAAGAAGAGGGTGCAACCAAGATCATTCTGGATCTGCGCGGTAATCCCGGTGGGCTACTTAATGAAGCAATTAATGTTGTTAACCTCTTTGTCAACAAAGGTGAAGTGATTACCACCACTAAGTCGGTCATTAAAAAATACAACCGCAGTTATATGACCCAACAAGATCCTGTGGATACAGAAATTCCATTGGTGGTTTTGGTTAATGGACGCTCTGCTTCTGCGAGCGAGATCGTTTCTGGAGCCATTCAAGATCTGGACCGAGGAGTAGTTATTGGTGCGCGTAGTTTTGGTAAAGGACTGGTACAAAGACCTAAGAACCTGACGTACGGAACACAACTTAAGATCACTATCTCAAGATACTACACCCCAAGCGGTCGTTGTATTCAGGCTTTGGACTATTGGAATCGCGATGAGAATGGAGATCCTGTACGGGCAGAGCCTAGTGAGTACAATGCCTTTAAAACACGTGGTGGAAGAACCGTTTACGACGGTGGCGGAATCTTACCAGATATTGAATTGGAGTCTTCTAAATACAGCCCAATCACTACAGCGCTTTTGAGAGACAATGCTATTTTCAACTACGCCACAGAATACTATTACAAGAAAAATTTAGACTCTTGGGAGAACTTTTCTTTCTCTGATTCTGACTTTGATGGCTTTGTGAAATACCTCAACAAAAACGGTTTTGAGTACGAAACAGAAACCGAGAAAGCCTTTGATGTGGCCTTTAGTAAGGCTAAAAGTGACGAGCTTCAAGATCAGATCAAAAAGGCCTACACTACTTTGCGCTCCGAGATTGATGCGGTAAAACAAAACGAGCTTCGCGATAAGAAAGTAGAGATCAAGTCGCTTTTGGAGCAAGAGATATTAAAGCGTTATTTCTATAGAGAAGGCCTTTATGAGTACCAAGTGGTAAACAATCCGGAGATCTTGGAAGCTTTGGCGGTCTTGAATGACCCGCAGCGCTATGCAAAAATCTTGAAATAAGCTACAGGGCTTTTGTAAAACAGAAGCTTTCGTCAAGGCCTTTGTAGGGTCCGTAGTTTTCTTCCATTCGCTTAAAGCCTGTGGATTCATAAAGGGCAATCGCCGCATGCTGACGTTTGCCAGTTTCTAGTACCAACTGTTGAAACCCTTCTAATTTGGCCCAAATTTCAAGCTCTTGAAGCACTGCTTTTGCAATGCCTTTTCCTCGAGCTTCAGCTGCTGTATACATCCGTTTTATTTCGGCCGTAGTTTTATTTAAAGCTTTAAAACCGCCGCAGGCGGTCGCGCGATTTTCTGTATATACGAGCAACAAATGTTGAATATCCTCAAGGCCATTGTACTGATTGTAAAAGGCGTGATCTTCTCCGTCTGTAACTTTTAGCTCCGCGTCTAATTGACGGACCAAAGCCAAAAGATCGGAATCTGTATTGGAGACTCTTTGGAAACGCATGGCTTAGCTTTTAATCATGGCTATGTGTGGAATTCCGTCTTCTAAATAGGAATCGCCTGTAGTTTGAAAACCGTGACTGTTGTAAAAGTCAATGAGATAGGTCTGGGCAGATAGTTTAATGACACTGGTATTGTAAGTGTCTGTTATAGCCTTAATAGACGCCTGCATGATCTGATGTCCATAACCGTCCTTGCGGTGTTTTTCTGCCACCACTACCCTACCAATAGCAGCTTCCGGAAAATAATCTCCCGGTTTAAAACAGCGCGTGTAGGCCACAATCTTATCGTTGCGCGTTCCGATTATGTGAAGTGCTTTTTGATCTTTACCGTCTAAGTCTTGGTATACACAATCTTGCTCCACCACAAACACCTCGCAGCGTAATTGTAAAAGCTCGTAGAGCTCGCAAATATTGAGCTGCTCAAAGATCTTTACTTCTATTTTTAGATCAGTCTTGGACAATGACATCTTTAGCGTCGTTTTTATTGAATTCCGGTTGGATGTTTACGTGGTTGATTCCAAATTCTTTATGAAGATACGCTTCTATTTGCAGTAAAAGGGCGTCAAATTCGGAGATCTTTATATCGTCTTGTAAATCCAAATGCGCTTCTAAATGCGTTTCGTGTTCATTGGCTTGCCATACATGGACATGGTGCATAGCCTTTACATTCGGATATTGATTAATTGTTTCAATGATATTATCAATATGGATCCCCTCCGGAGTAAATAACATAAGCACCTTAAGCGATTGTTTGAACAGATCGTATCCCATATAGATCAAATACAGAGCAATGGCTAAAGTTAAGAGGCTATCCACCCACCACAGTTGATAGTATTTCATAAGCAATCCACCAATCAAAACAGCTACGGATGCAGACATATCGGTCAGTAAATGCAGATAGGCCGACCGCATGTTCATATTGGATTCTGCTTCCTTGCGCAGTAATAAAACACTCAATCCGTTAGCCACAATTGCAATAGCAGAAAGCCAGATCACCAAATTGCTTTCAATTTCCTGAGGGCTGATAAACCGCTCTATAGATTCAATGATCAAGATCACCGCCACAATGAGCAGTGTACTGGAATTGATAAAAGCTGCAATGATCTCAGCCCTTTTGTACCCAAAGGTTTTAGAGGTAGAAGCAGATCTTTTAGAAAGTCGTTCAGCAACATAACTAATTAATAGAGAAAGAACATCACTAAAGTTGTGAAGCGCGTCAGAAAGTAAGGCAAGGCTACCTGAAATAACGCCTCCAATAACCTGGGAGGCTGTAATAATCACATTGAGCAGGATGGACACTACAAGTTTGGTGCCCTTAGTATCGTTTTGATGATGGTTCCCACCCATGATATTTGATTTACATACAGGCGATCTTATTTACGCGATTGGCGTGACGTCCACCTTCAAATTCAGTAGCTAAAAATACATCCACCATAGCAATGGCTTGTGGTAATGAGGTGAAACGCGCAGGGATGCTCAAAACGTTTGCATCGTTGTGCTGTCTGGCCAGCTCAGTGATCTCTTTCGTCCAACAAAGCGCAGCGCGCACTTGTTGATGTTTATTAGCCGTCATGGCAGCTCCGTTTCCGCTCCCGCAAATAATGATTCCTAAATCTACACTTCCGTTTTCAACATCAGTGGCCACAGGGTGGATAAAGTCTGGATAATCAACACTGGAACTATCATCAGTACCATGGTTGTTTACTTGATGTCCCTGCCCTTCTAAATGTGCAACTATAGCAGCTTTGTATTCCGTTCCGGCGTGATCATTTCCAATGGCGATTTTCATAATTGCGAAGTATTTAAAAGTTAGATAGTTATCAATTTAGCTAATAGGCTGAGGTTCAGGGGATGTTGAAAAAGCAGTCTTGTGTAAATTAAATGTTTATAAAATGTTATCGCTTACCGATAAAAAAATTTGGAAGTCTGACCTGAAATGTTCCTTATAAAAATCAAATCGGAAACCAATTTTTCTTATTCCATCTTTTGATGAACTTATTACAAAAATACAGCAACTTTCTAACAGCTGTTCACAGATCTACTTATTAAAAATTCACTTTTTATTGGAGTTATTCACAGTTGTGAATTAGAATCTCCAAATCTTTTAAAATCAAGCAGTCAGATTTCTAATATCTTGTTGAGAACTCGTAGATAAATTCATTTAAAAGCAGAATCAAAATAAGTGAACAAGAAGTTTTACCAGTTTTCAACAGCATATAATAAGCACCACTAAAATCAATTTAAAAAAAAGAAAAAAAGAGAATAATATAAATAGTGTTAAAAACTGTTTTAGACAATCTTTAAGCTTCCTGAGGATTTTAGATCTTCGATGATTTGAATGGCAGTGTCTTTGTCTTCTGGGTGGACTTTGAGACGAATGCCGCCGATGGCGTTAGAATGAAAGGGAAGGACGGAGATCATGGTTTCATTCTGAAATACGTAGCGAATACTCTGCTGCTGAAGCAGGTGCTCTAGAACGGTATATTCTGAGGGATAGGTGAATATGGCTATGGTTTCAAAACGTTCCATTGATCTAATTTACCAAATCTTTTAAGCTTAAAAAATGCATTCTCGCTTTATTGGTCTACTTTTGTCGCTTAAAGTTTCCAATGGGAAAGAAAAAAAGAAAGAAAAAGGGAGTTACTAAGATTCAGCACCTTAGCCGAAGCATTCTCAGTATCCTAAAAAAAGATCCTTCCAGGAGTTTTAACTACAAACAGATCGCTGCTAAATTGCAAGTCACAGATCCTAGTGGACGCAATCAGATCATTAAAAAGCTCCGACAATTACAGACCAAGGGTCAAGTTGAAGAAATTGATAGAGGTAAGTTCAAAATTGTAGCAAAATCCTTTTATCATGAGGGTATCATTGACGTGACCAGTAGAGGACAAGGTTATGTCATAGTAGAAGGCATGCAAGAAGATGTCTTTATAAAACAAGGCAATCTCAATAGAGCGCTAAATGGCGATACCGTTGAAGTCTATATTTTCAAACGTAGAAAAGGTGGAAGATTAGAAGGTGAGATCACAAGAGTGATTCAGCGAAAGCGCACGGAGTTTGTCGGAACCATTCAAATCCAAAAGAATTTTGCCTTTGTAGATACTTCTGCTTCTAAACTATCCGTAGATATTTTTATTCCAAAAGGGAAGATCGGGAAGGCACAAGATGGAGATAAAGTGTTGGTCAAATTAGAAGACTGGCCAGAGTCTGCAGACTCTCCATTTGGAAGTATAATTAAAAGCTTTGGTCCTGAAGGTGAGCACAATACAGAGATTCATGCTATTTTAGCACAATACGGTTTGCCGTATGAATTTCCTCCTGAGGTTCAAGCTTTTGCCGATGGTTTAGACACCTCGATCACTCAAAAAGAGATTGATAAAAGACGGGATATGCGTAAGGTATTAACCTTTACCATTGACCCAAAAGATGCTAAAGATTTTGATGATGCGCTTTCATTTCAAATCTTAGAGAACGGTAATTTTGAAATAGGAATTCACATTGCAGACGTATCGCATTACTTGCAAGAAGGAACTATTTTAGATGAAGAGGCCTTTGAACGAGCTACTTCTGTTTACCTGGTGGATCGAGTAGTGCCTATGTTGCCTGAAGTACTTTCTAACAATGCGTGCTCCTTGCGCCCGAATGAAGAGAAGTATACCTTCTCTGCAGTTTTTGAGATCGATAAAAATGCTCAGATCCAATCCCAATGGTTTGGGCGTACAGTTACTTATTCTGATGCACGCTACGCTTATGAAGAAGCTCAAGTGGTCATAGAAGCTAAGCAGCAAGCGCCGTATTCTGAGGTAGAAATTCCAGAAGATATTTCCATTCGTGATGGCGCTTATAAGATACCAGCTCCTTTAGTTGAGGCTATTTCAACCTTGGATTTTCTCGCTAAGATCATGCGTAAAAAACGTATGCAAGCTGGGGCCATTTCTTTTGATAAAGTAGAAACCAAATTCCACTTAGATAAAAACAATAATCCAGAAGGGATCTTCTTTAAAACTTCTAAGGATGCTAATAAACTCATTGAAGAGTTTATGCTTTTAGCCAATAGAAGAGTGGCTGAATTTATCGGGAAACAAGACCCTCCAAAGACTTTTGTGTATCGTATTCACGATGAACCGGATGATGAAAAACTCACCCAACTCGGAAACATTGCTCATCAGTTTGGACACCGTTTTTCTGTAAAAGATAGAAAATCAACTACTGCAGCTTTGAATCAGTTATTAAAAGATGTTCAAGGCGCCAAAGAGCAAAACCTGGTAGATACTTTAGCCATCCGATCCATGAGTAAAGCCATTTACAGTACCGATAATATTGGTCACTACGGATTGGCTTTTGATTATTACTCGCACTTTACTTCACCGATTCGTCGTTATCCGGATGTGATGGTGCACCGTTTGCTGCAGCATTATTTAGACGGAGGCAAGAGTACGAATAAAGATCAATTTGAACGGGATTGTGGTCACTGTAGCGATATGGAATATACGGCCTCAAGTGCAGAACGTGACAGCATCAAGTATATGCAGGTCAAATACATGAGTCAGTATAAAGACGAGGTATTCTTAGGCGTGATCTCTGGGGTGACTGAATGGGGAATTTATGTGGAGATCATGAGCAATCGCTGTGAAGGAATGGTTTCTTTACGGGATCTAAAAGAAGATCATTTTGATTTTGATAGAGACCAAATGGCTATTGTAGGTGCCTCTACTAAAATGATGTATCAACTTGGAGATGAAGTATTTATTACTTTAAAACATGCTGATTTAGTCAAAAAACAGCTGGATTATAATATGATCGGGCACCGAGAAGACCACGATTATCCCAATGCACTGTAACATTTAAGGCCCTGCCCTATCCTTAGTGTAGAAATCTAAAGAAAAATGAAGCAGATAATTACACTTATAGCTCTGGTATTTACCAGCCAGATCTTAGCTCAAGAGATCAATAAGGAAGTCGGAGATTTTAATACCATTAAAGTTTTTGATCTAATTGAAGTCAATATGATCCCTGCGGATGAGAATCGTGTGGTAGTGAAAGGTCGTGATATAGACTATGTCAAGATCATCAATGACAACGGAAAATTAAAGATCCGTATGGAAATTGACCGTCGATTCAATGGAAATGACACTTTTGTAGAAGTGTATTTCAAAAGCATTGAAACTATTGACGCCAATGAAGGATCGTATATCACGGTTAATGAAACTTTAATCCAAGATGATCTGGAGTTGCGCGCTCAAGAAGGAGGAACCATTAAGGTTGGTTTGGATGTTAAGCGTTTAAAAGCACGCGCCGTTACTGGTGGAATTTTGGAAACTTCAGGAAAGACAGAATGGCAAGAAGTAACTTTGAATACCGGAGGAATTTATAAAGGTCAAGAACTCATTACTTCTTACACCAAAGTAACCATAGCTGCTGGAGGTGAAGCTGAGATTCACGCTAAAGACAAGGCAGAATTAAAAGTAACCGCTGGTGGAGACATCTATGTCTACGGAGAACCAGCCGAATTGAAAAAGAGAACATTTGCTGGAGGCCGCATTGAGCGCATGCACTAGCAGTAAAAAAGCACACAATTTTGAAGCTCATAATTCCTTGTGGTTATGAGCTTTTTTTATGTCCTAATTCTAAGGAATAAGGTTTCTAAACATTTGACTTTTTACCCCTGTAAATATTCGTACTTTTATAGGGTATGACAGAGGGCTTATTATATGCGGCAGTTTATGGATTTGTACTGGCTTTTGCGCTAGGCCCTGTCTTTTTCACACTTATAGAAACCGCTATATCTAAAGGCTTTAAAGCGGCACTATTCTTCAATATTGGGGCTTTCACTGCAGACATTCTTTTTATTGTATTTGTTTATTTCAGTACCGAAAAGATCTTAGAAAAGCTTCAAAATGATCCCAACCTGATCATTTTTGGAGGAGCCATATTGGTGATCTACGGGATAATCTCCTACATCCGGATCTCAAAATCCTTTATAAAAATTGTTCGGGAACATTATTCAGTCAGCGTTAAAAAGAACTTACCTGGACTGTTTTTAAAAGGATTCCTTTTGAACTTTGTGAACTTCGGAGTTCTTGCGGGATGGATAGGAACTATGATCATGGCCAACGCCTTAACCGCTTCCAAACAAGGAGTGATCTTGTTTTTAGCAACGGTCTTGATTGTTTTTTTCTCGACAGATCTGGTCAAGATCACACTAGCAAAGAAGTTGCGTTCCAAGCTAACGCCGCGCTTTATTTTTAGAACCAAACGCTGGGTGAGTATTTTGATCATTGGTTTTGGGATGATGCTACTCTATCAAGGATTTTTCCCGAATCAGTCTATAAAACAAGGCATACAAGATTTCCAGACGGAACAATCAGAAACTACAGAATAAAAAAACCCGCTAAATCTAGCGGGTTTTCTTTTGTTGAGGCATCGAGCGGATTCGAACCGCTGTACAAGCTTTTGCAGAGCTGTGCCTAGCCACTCGGCCACGATGCCATTGTGGAGGGCAAATGTAAAAAAATTCGTTGTAAATCGGGAAGTTTCCCGCGATTTTAGCGCTGGTCTTCCAAACAAACTTCAACAGAGGCCACATCCCCACCAATTGGTGGATTAATCTTAGCCACGCAAACTTTGGTTTTGCTTACCATAGGTAGCTCGTTTAAGATGCGGGTGTTGATCTTTTTAGCAACAACTTCAAGGAGTTTACTCGGAACAGCCATCTCTTCTTTGATGATCGCGTTAAGGTGTACGTAATCTACAGTATCGTTGAGATCATCGGTTGCGGCTGCCTTTTGCAAATCAGCTTCTACCTCCAATTGTACCAAATAATCAGAACCAATTATGGTTTCTTCTTTCAAACAGCCGTGTGAGGCGTATACTCTAACGTTGTGTAAGCGAATGATTCCCACCTAAAAAAATTTTCCGCTAAGATAGATTATTCTTGGGTTTTGGTATCTTTGTCAGTCATTAAAAACAAAGGCTGTGAGCGACGATAAATCCTTGAATTTCATAGAGCGAATCATTGAAGACGATCTTTCAAAATCGTATTCCAATGACCAACTTCGTTTTAGATTCCCACCAGAACCCAACGGTTATTTACACTTGGGGCACGCTTCTGCCATTTGTTTGAATTTTGGTTTAGGCGAGCGTTATAATGCTCCAGTAAATTTGCGCTTTGACGACACCAATCCCGCTAAGGAAGAGCAAGAGTTTGTAGATGCTATTAAGCTTGATATTGAGTGGTTGGGATACAGCTGGGATACGGAGTGCTATGCTTCAGATTACTTCCAAGAGCTTTACGATTGGACGGTAGAGCTGATCAAAGCAGGTAAAGCTTATGTGGATTCTCAGAGTTCAGAAGCCATTGCAGAACAAAAAGGAACGCCTAACGAACCTGGTGTGGCTAGTCCTTACCGCAATCGTTCTGTAGAAGAGAATTTGGAACTCTTTGCTAAGATGAAAGCAGGAGAGATGCCAGAAGGACAGCACGTGGTGCGTGCCAAGATAGACATGAGCTCTCCAAATATGCTTATGCGTGATCCCGTGATGTATCGCGTTTTACACAAGCACCACCACAGAACCGGTACCGATTGGAGTATCTTCCCGATGTATGACTGGGCGCATGGAGAGAGTGACTATGTTGAGCAAATTTCTCACTCCTTGTGTACACTAGAATTCCTACCGCACCGCGAATTGTACGATTGGTTTTTAGATCAGATTCACGATCCATCAAAGCTGCGACCAAAACAGCGTGAATTTGCGCGTAGAAACATATCTCACACCGTAGTGAGCAAGCGAAAACTGGCTCAACTGGTGGCAGAAGGAGTGGTCTCAGGTTGGGATGATCCACGTATGCCAACGGTTTCTGGAATGCGTCGTAGAGGTTATACTCCGGATTCCATCAAGAATTTTGCAGACAGTGTGGGCATCGCTAAGCGTGAAAACTTGGTTGATGTATCTCACTTAGAATACTGTGTTCGTGAGGACTTGAACAAAGTGGCTAACCGCGTGATGGCTGTTTTAAACCCTGTGAAGTTGGTAATAACCAACTATCCAGAAGGAAAAGAGGAGTGGTTGGAGACAGAAAACAACCCAGAAGATCCAAACGCGGGTAATAGAGAAATTCCTTTTTCAGGTACGCTTTATATAGAAAAAGAAGATTTCAAAGAGGAAGCCGGACGCAAATTCTTTAGGCTGACTTTAGGCGGAGAAGTTCGTTTAAAGAGCGCTTATATCATCAAGGCCGAATCTGTGGAGAAAGATGCCGAGGGCAATATAACGCAGATCAACTGTAGTTATGATCCCGACAGTTTGAGTGGCAGTGGAACCGAGGCGAGTTTGCGCAAAGTAAAGGGAACCTTGCATTGGGTTTCTGCAGACCATGCCATAGAAGCAGAAGTGCGTGAATACGATCGTTTGTTCTTGGATGAATCTCCAGACACCCACAAAGACAAGAGCTTTATGGAATTTGTGAATCCAGATTCTTTAAAGATCCGTAAGGCGATGTTAGAGCCTTCTCTGGCAGATGCCAAAGTTTTGGAACACTTTCAGTTTCAGCGTTTGGGTTATTTCAATGTGGATCCAGACAGCATACCCGGCAATTTGATCTTTAACAAGACTGTTGGCTTGCGCGATACTTGGGCAAAACAAAAACCCCAAGCTCCGCAGCAAAACAAACCTAAACAACAGGCTCCAGAGCGCGCTGCAATAGACGTAATTAAACAACTCGGTAAAAAGTATACCAATCTACCAGAGGAGAAGCGAAACGCCACCAGAGGCCGTATAATTGAGTTGGCAGATAAAGTGAGCTATGAAGAACTAGAACCTTTGTTCGCTACAGCTGCTAAGAAAGCGGGAACGCGTATTGCGGCAATGTTAGTTCTGGGTGTATTGCTATCTAATGGACAAGAAAAGACCCCAGAGGCAACAGAGTTTATAAGCAAAGCTTTAGAAGACCGCAACGACCTGCTGGTTCAAGAAGCAGAAGCCTTATCATAAAAAAAGCCCCGACTAACGGGGCTTTTCTTTTTTAGTTATCTATCATGCTGCGTTCATCCGGAGGGATGTTCAACGATGTTTTGAGATCAGGAAGGATCATTCCAATCAACGCTTGATTGTTTATTTGAGCTCCTTCAATGAAATACCATCGGTTGAGGTCTGAATTGTACACGCCAAACATGTGAGAGATGGATTGTGTGGATTGCTCCGGACTCATTTTTACCACCACCTTGTTTTTGATCACGCAGCGATACTGGTCTTGCTCATAGGCAAAACCCGTCATTTCAATAACCTCGCTACTGGTAATGCTAACCCCTTGACTTTCCATGCTTTTCATGGTTTCTGCCATCATGCCTAAGGCGCTTTCACGTCCGCCCATCAGCTCTAAAACTTCTGGCATGGTGTAATCAAAAAGTGTCTCGTAATCCGAATTCTCTGTAGCTTCACAGGCAATTTTAGCTTGTGCTATAGCCAAGGCCTTGAGTTCATCTTCTGTCTGGGCTGTGGCCGTAAAACCAAAACTCACCAACAGCATTAAAAGGATGGAACGGATCATGCTTATTCAGATTTGTTTTTACCTAAACCGCGTGCGGCGTTTTGCTTCTTCATCTCTTCACCGATTTGGTTACTCGCGGTGAAAGAGGCGATCATATTGTTAAGCATGTCGCTTCCCGCTTGAGGAGAATTCGGTAAAAGAATCAAATTGGTGTTAGTTTCTTCACCAATGGATTGCAAGGTGTCATAATGCTGAGTCACTACAATAAGCGCTGAGGCTTCCTGAGAATTGATCCCCACATTGTTTAAGACATCTACAGACTCTTCCAAACCACGAGCGATCTCACGGCGCTGGTCCGCAATACCTTGACCCTGTAAACGCTTGCTTTCTGCTTCTGCACGCGCCTTAGCCACAATCTTGATACGGTCTGCTTCTGCTTCGTATTCTGCAGCTACTTTTTCACGCTCAGCAGCGTTGATTCGGTTCATGGCAGCCTTAACCTGTACGTCTGGATCAATGTCGGTCACTAGGGTTTTGATGATGTCGTACCCATAATTTACCATCGCTTCATTAAGCTCGCGTTTAACCGCGATCGCAATATCGTCTTTACGCTCAAAAACGTAATCGAGTTTCATTTTTGGCACCTCAGCACGTACTACGTCAAATACAAAACTGGTGATCTGATCATGTGGATTGTCTAGTTTATAGAAGGCTTCATAAACCTTGTCTTTGATGACTTGGTATTGTACAGAGATCTTTAGACGCACAAATACATCGTCTTTGGTTTTGGTCTCTACAATGACATCCAACTGTTGAATTTTCAGGTTGATTCTGCCTGCAATGCGATCCACTAAAGGAATCTTAAATCGCAAACCTGAACCTCTAATACCGACAAAACGCCCGAATCGTTCAACAACAGCTGCGGTCTGTTGTTTGACCATAAAAAAAGAAGACAATAGGATCAATAAACTGAACAAGAGTGCTGGACCAATAAGAATATACTCCATGGGTTGATTTTTAAGTTATTAAATGACTAAGAGAAGATAAGAAAAATGCAATACATTTGCAGCTTTCAGCTATACTATGAGGCACATATTCCCCCTATTTGTTACAATCCTACTATTAAATTTTTCAGCGACCGCACAAGGCTATGATAGAAACTACAATAAAATTGGTGTTTCTGGAGGTTACTTGTTCTCTGATATAGACACCGACGATCTACCATTGAGCAGCTCTAACGGTTTTACCTTAGGCCTTGAAACTCGCGGCTCTTATAGCCGTACGATGGATTTCATCTACGCCGTTACCTTTTACAACCAACAGGTGGATTTGCAAACTGTTGGTATCAATGGAGACGAGCTTGTGAGCATGAGTCAGCAGTCGGTGCAACTGCAGTTTTTGGCCAGCTACAATATTTTTAGACATCACCTGAGTGTGGAGGCCGGCCCAGCTATCGCCGTACAAGGAAAATTCAAACCCGGTGAAGACAGCCAAGAAAACAATTTGGTGGCGGGTTATACCCTAACGCGCGTGGAGGATCTTAGAAACTTATCTACTATAGATTTTAGATTGGTGGGTGGATTGACCTTTGGAATTGAGCCTTTTAGAATCAGTTTGCTTTATATGCGCGGAATTACCAACACACTCAATGCGTTAAACGGCACTAATCCAGAGTTGGACGATCTAAAAGGAAACAACAACTTTTTAGCTTTGAGAGGAATTATTTATTTCTAAGACATATGCGCAATCGCATTTTCAATGCGACGTACGGACTCTACCTTTCCAAGGATTTCCATAATATCAAAAACATCGGGCCCTTGTAAGGATCCAACCAAGCTCAATCGCAGCGGCATCATGACTTTCCCAAAGCCTAACTCCAGGCTTTGAATCCATGTTTTAACAGCTTTTGAAGCATTTTCCGCCGTAAAATCATCAACTCCGTTAAGCAGCTCTACTACTTTGCTCATCAGCTCAGGAGTCTCTTCTTTAAAGGCTTTTTTAGATGCTTTGGCATCATAAGAATCCGGAGCTACAAAGAAGTAGTGACCTAATTCCCAAAGATCTTCAGTAAAGGTGATGCGTTCTTTTAATGCGCCTACTATAGCCGGCATATTCAAACGGCTGCTGATGTTTTTGGTCACTAAAAGATGTCCAAATTCTGCGGCCAAGTCAGCATCAGTTCTTTGCTGGATATAATGCGTTTGAAACCATTTTGTTTTCTCCGGATCGAATTTAGCTCCTGCCTTGTTCACTCGGGAGAGATCAAAAGCTTCTACTAATTCTTCAAGGGAAAAGATCTCTTGTTCCGTTCCAGGATTCCAACCTAAGAAAGCCAACATGTTCACGGCAGCCTCAGGCAAATATCCGTCTTCGCGATAGCCCGCAGAAGCGTCTCCTTCTTGTGGATTCCATTGCAGTGGGAATACCGGGAAGCCCATTTTATCGCCATCGCGCTTGGAGAGTTTTCCTTTGCCAACCGGTTTCATGATCAGCGGTAAGTGCGCAAATTCCGGCGCGTCCCAACCCATAGATCGGTACAACAAATAGTGCAGCGCCAAGGAAGGCAACCACTCTTCTCCGCGAATCACATGCGTGATCTCCATCAAATGGTCGTCTACGATATTCGCTAGGTGATAGGTAGGCATACCATCACTCTTAAACAGTACTTTATCGTCTAGGGTAGAGGTGTGTACTTTTACTTCTCCACGGATGACGTCTTGCAAAGTGAGGGTTTCGTCGGCAGGTGTTTTAAAGCGGATCACATAAGGTATTCCCGAGTTTAATCGGGCGTGTAAATCCTCATCAGACATATTCAAACTGTTGTCCAATCCATCTCGATTGGCCCAGCCGTATGAAAAGGTTTCTTTGTTGGCTTCTGCAGCTGCACGAAGCTCTGTTAAGGCTTCTGGCGTATCAAATGCATAATAGGCATGTCCGGCTTGGATCAATTGATCTGCGTACTGTTTGTAGCTCGCTTTACGTTCGCTCTGTCTGTATGGCCCAAAACCACCATCTTTTCCTGGTCCTTCATCAAAAGGAATGTTGAGCCAGTTTAGCGCTTCAATGATATAATCTTCGGCGCCAGGAACATAACGGGTTTGGTCTGTATCTTCTATACGAAGTACAAAAGTACCGCCTTGTTTCTTGGCAAAAAGGTAGTTGAATAGTGCTGTGCGAACCCCTCCAATATGGAGTGGTCCTGTTGGGCTTGGTGCAAAACGTACGCGTACCGAACAACTCATAACTCTCAATTTAAGTGGCAAATTTACGCTTAATTGAGAGAAACTCTAAAGGTCTGGGAACTAAAAATAGTGGTTTAAGCAGCAGCTTGTAGCGCCACCATTTCTTTAGGCACGCGCTTATTCATAATCGCAAACCAAAGCGGAGGTACCATAGCCAAAACCATGGAAGTGGGGTAGCCGTAGGGCAGTTGTGGACTCACTTCGTGATACTCCAAAACCTGATACTTTTTACTCGCTTTATAGTGGTGATCGCTGTGACGGGTGAGTTCATAAAGGATCACACGGCCCAATACGTGGTTGGAATTCCAGGAATGAATCTCAGAAACACGCTCATAACGACCGCTTTTGGTCTTAGCGCGGCGCAAACCATAGTGTTCAATATAGTTGATGCTCTCTAAAAGCAGTATGCCAACAAGCGCTATCGCGGCGGCAAGCAAGAGTCCCATCGGTCCAAAAAACATAAAGCACAAACCAAAATAAGCCAGCTGCAAAACCAAATACCAGAACATATCATTTTTGAGGCTAAAGAAGCTCAAGTTGTCTGCCTTGAGTAAGCGCTTTTGAATTTGCCAAGCATTGCTGTACTGTCTGGTCGTAGAGGTAAACCAAAAGGAGTAAACCGTTTGATTGTATGCTGCAGAAGCTGGATCCTTCTCCGTAGCGGCATGTAAATGATGACCAAAATTGTGTTCAATATAAAAGTGCATATACTGCGCAGGCAAAAGGAGCATTTTGCTCAAAGTTCGTTCCCAGGCTGTTTTTCTGTGTCCCAGCTCATGGGCTACATTGATGCCGTTGGCGCCCAAAACGATTCCAACAGAGAAGGTGTAACCCACAATGGCAGCAGTGCTGTAGTCTGCCCAAGATAGGCTCCAAAGGAAGTATCCAATGATTCCGTAAACGATAGGAAGATTTAAATAAAGCAACACATCAAAGAATCGATTTTTAAGTTTAGAATCTACCTCTTCATTGTCAAGATTCTCTGTATTTACAGGCAATAGCAGCTCCATAATTGGAATCAGCACAAAGGCAAAAATTGGCGTGAAATAAGCCCAACTTTCTCCCATCCAAAAGGAGAAAATAGCAACTGCGGGAATTGAAAATGCGGAGAGGTATTTAAGATCTTGTAACATAAGTTGAGGGTTTGTATGGTTTTCTGCGGAATGGGTACGGTCTTTGCAGCTTCCTTAAACGACTGTTAAATCAGACAGAACTGGGAAATAAAGTTGTAATTTAGAAGCTTACAAGCGCGTAAAGGCCCTATATGAGCACTTTTGGAATCATCCAGCAAAAGCTGGAACAATTTATTAAAAAATACTACACCAATGCCTTGATCAAGGGTAGTTTGTTGTTTTTGGCAACAGGTTTACTCTATTTATTGATCACGCTTTTGGTGGAGCATTTCTTGTGGTTGGATTCTGGTGGTCGTGCTATTTTGTTTTGGGCTTTTGTTGCTGTTGAGGTTTTGCTTTTTGCTCGATTCATTGCTTTGCCGCTGACCAAGTTGTTTCAGTTGCAAAAAGGAATTACCCATGAAGAGGCCTCGCGCCTGATTGGAAACCATTTCCCTGAGGTCAGTGATAAGCTGCTGAATGTGATTCAGCTGAATCAAAATCAGAGAGAATCTGAATTACTCGCCGCAAGTATTGACCAAAAGGCTGCAGAATTGGAACCCATCCCTTTTAAGCGTGCCATAAATTATGCAGGGAATTTGCCGTATCTAAAGTATGTAGCCATTCCTGTTTTACTTTTTGTAGTGATCAGTATGTTAGGCGGAAAAGAGCTATTTACAGACTCTTACAAAAGGGTAGTGAATTACGATACAGCCTATGAACCACCCGCTCCTTTTGCCTTCTTTTTAGAGAATGAATCTTTAGATGCAATTCAGCATCAATCTTTTACGCTGCGCGTGGCAACTTCTGGTGATTTTATCCCAGAATCAGCTTATTTGACTTATGGTGGCCAACGATTTTTAATGAAACCCGTAGGTCCGGGTCTGTTTCAATATGAGTTCAAACGACCCAATGCAGATCTGGATTTTAGACTTACCGCAAATAGCGTGACCTCTATACCCTATACGTTGAATGTGATTGAAGTGCCGAGTTTGGTGGCCATGGAAATGCAGTTGGATTATCCAGGATATACAGGAAAGACCGATGA